>JAKJFO010000087.1 GCA_022704885.1 Candidatus Rifleibacteriota bacterium
CGGCTGCCACTGGCTGCACATGAAAACTGAAGCACAGCGCCGCGAAAAAGAAGAAGTCCTCGATTTCATTCTTAAACCACTTGCTCCCGGTCGCATCTACCCGATGGAACCACTGCCCGACCGCGGTTATCGCAATAAAATGGAACTCAAGCTGGCGCTCGACGGCGACAAGGTGATTCTCGGTAACTACAAGTATCGCTCACACGATGTCGTTCCGCTGCGCGGCTGCATTGTGCAGTGCCCGCCCAATCTGGCGGTATACGAGCAGCTCGACACACACATGAACAACCCGCAGCAGCGCGCACTGGCCGAGAATACGAAAAGCATCGTGGTGCGCACTCTGGAACCGCAGCAGCATTGCGCCTTTTATCTGAGTTCTCCCCCGACGCCAGACATGCTGACTTCGATGCAGGCCTTTTTCGATCAGACCGAGACCCTCAGCCGACTCGAAGCGCATTCCGACATGGGTAATCACCTGACTCTGGTGCGCGAAAAAGGCATGTTCAATTTTATGAAACGCAACTGGCGCATCTCGGTCAATTCGTTTTTCCAGAACAATCTCGAAGGAGCCGAAGCTATTCTGCACACACTGATATCGCTTTATCAGGCTTATCAGCACAAGGGCAAATTCATCGACCTCTACTGTGGCTGCGGCACCCAGACCTTTCTGCTCGAATCACTGTTCGAAGAAGTCTTTGGCGTCGAAAGCAACATATCTTCATACCAGGATGCCCTCGCCTTTCAGAAAACCCGCTCGAATTCGAAGGCAAAGTTTATCTGCCGCAAAGCCGAAACCATCTTCAACACCCCGATGACCAAAGGCGTCATCGCCGCCCTGCACCTGAATCCGCCGCGCACCGGCATCTCGCAACGCGTCATGCGCGGCCTCTCAGGCATCAAACCGCGTATCATTTCTTACCTTTCGTGCAATCCCATGACTTTCCGGCGTGATGCCAAGTTCATCAAGCAGATGGGCTACAAGCTCGAGAACGTCTACTCCTTCGACCTTTTCCCAGGCACCTTCCACATGGAAACCCTCAGTATCTTCGCAAGAGGACAATAGATTGCTGCAGAACCAGACCGAAAGCCAGGCTCTCAACCGAATTCTGATCGTCGAAGACGAACCCGACATCAGTGATTTTCTCTACGAGACTCTTTCACTCTCTGGCTATGAAGTAGCTCAGGCCTATGACGGCGTCGAGGGCCTCGAAAAAATCGCTCAGTTCAAGCCAAATATGGTTCTGCTCGACATCATGATGCCGAGAATGAACGGACTGGAAGTCTGCCGGCGCATACGGGCCAGTGAGAGCATGCGCTCGATACGCGTCATCTTCATTTCGGCCAAGGGCTCGCTCGAAGAAAAGCTCGAAGGTTTTCAGGCCGGCGCCAGCGACTTTATCGTCAAACCCTTTTCCAGCAGCGAACTGCTTGCCCGTATCGAAGCACATTTTCGCATCGATTCACTGTCGCGCGACCTCGAACTGTCTGAAACCAGGTATCGCCAGCTGGTCGAGCATTCACCCGACGGAATTCTGCTCTTCTCAGACGACAAAAAGCTGTTGTTTGCCAATTCCCGCTTCAAATCGATGATAAACATCAGAAGTGAGAATCTCGAGACAGGCAGCACCCTCAAACAGCTCGGCGAAATATCACCCCTGTTCAAGGAAGTCGGCAGCCTCATCAAGAAAGTTCAGGAAACCAGGCTGATCGTAACGCGTACGGTGGCGACCAACTTTCAGCGACATCAGCCATCGGTACTTGAGATCCGCGGTATTCCTTCCGAACTGCCAGGCTCGAGGGTCTCGATGGTCCAGGTGGTTCTGCGCGACGTCACCGAAAAGCACAATATGGACAAGCTTCTCGCACGCACCGAAAAGATCAATTCGCTCGGCATTCTGACCGCAGGTATCGCACATGAGATCAACAACCCGCTCACCGGTATATCAAACGCGATTCAGATGCTGCAGAAAGATTCGGTCAGCATCGAAAAGCGCCAGGAAATGCTCGAACTGATTCTAGCCAACATCGGCCGAATCACCCGCATCATCGATGATCTGCGCGTCTTTTCGCGACAGGAACGCCTCGATTCCGACAGATTCGATCTGATTCCGGCCATCGAAGAGACCCTCAAACTGCTGCGTTATCAGAGCGAAAGCAAGCACGTCGATATGCAGCTGCTGCACGATGGGCGCAAATACCGAATAGAAGGAAGCAAAAGTCAGTTTCAGCAGCTGATGGTCAACCTGCTGCTTAACGCCGCGCAGTCGATCGACTCACCCCGGGGAATGGTAAAAGTCGAGCTGACTCAGGCACAGCTGCCCGTACCATCGGCACAGATCAAGGTAATCGACGATGGCTGTGGAATACCCGAAGAGCAGCTCGACCAGATTTTCGACCCGTTTTTCACAACCAAACGCGACTGGCACGGAACCGGACTGGGGCTTGCCGTATCACACCGCATAATTCAGCTGCTCAAGGGCACCATTGCGGTGTCCAGCAAGATTGGACAGGGTACTACCTTCACAGTAACTCTGCCTCTGCTTTCAGAAAGCTGAACAATCTCAGGTTATATCGATACCTTTTGCTGCACATTTGCTGACCAGGTCGAAATAAAGCTCCTGGGTGAGCCCATAGTTGCCGAGACGGTTGGCGTGCTTGCCATACTCGCCATGATAATCGCTGCCACCGGTAGAAACGAGATCGTGCTGGTTTGCCAGCTCGACGAACCTTTTAACATCTGAAGGCGTGTGCTCTGAATAATAAGCCTCGATACCGTCCCATGGCAGCCCTGAAATATTTGCCCAGACAGCTGGCCAGTCGCTGGTCAGACCCGGATGTGCGACAACAGCAATACCACCGGCGGCGTGAATCACTTCAATACCGACTTCCGGCAGAACATGGTCTTTTGCCACATAAGCCGGCTTACCGCGCGACAGATAGCGCTCGAAAGCGCCCTGAAAATCTTTTACGTAACCACGTTCATGCAGATATCTGGCGATGTGCGGGCGTCCGAGAACCTTTTCAGGAGACTGTTCGAAGCGCTGTTTGAGCTCGGCAACATCGAGACCGAGACCGGCCAGCAGATCAACCATCTTGAGAGCCCGATAAAAACGCTGATCTCTCTGCTCATTCAACAGTTTTTGCAGGGCTGGCGCATTTTCATCAATATAAAGACCGAGAACGTGCACTGAGGTGTCGCGACCCGGCCAGCCACACGACAACTCTATTCCCGGAACCAGTCTTATGGAAAGGCGCCTGGCGGCCTGACGAGCTTCGGCCAGACCGGTGACCGTGTCGTGATCGGTAATGCCGATTACCGAAAGCCCTTTTTCGACCGCGCTTTCCACCAGCTGAGCTGGCGAAAGCAAACCGTCAGATGCTGTGCTGTGAGTATGCAGATCGGCAAAAACATTATTCTGCTTTTTCAATATGTGAATCCTTTCGCTGCGACTGATGCTGTATTCTTTTATGTTACAATATCATGGCCAAAACTTCCAGAATTAACGAGAATGCTTGCGATTACTAATGCTCTGTCACATTTGGATTGCATGATTGATTGGCTAAAGATTCAGACATGTTAAAAAATCATACAAGGGCGCAGGCGGGTTTCTCAGGCGCGGAAACTTTTTGCACAAGGAGGTGCTTATGACGAGCTGCGCAGGATAGAGCAGCTCGGCCGAGCCAGGCAATATTGGCGCAGAGCCATAGCTATTCAACAATACTCTCGTCTGGTGAGAGTTGGAGCGAATGAGGGCAAAGCCATCCGCATCTCTAACGGCTGAAGCCGTAAGAGATGCCTAATTCCGCCGAGAGCCCGGCAAAAGTGGATAATCCCAGCTTAAATTCTTAGATTCTTGTGTGACAGACGACGATTACGATTACGAGAACGAAAACGGTTACGATTACGATTTAGAGGAATAGACCTGTTTGACAAGCTGTGGCAGATAACAATATAATTGTGTACCCTTATGGGGAGGTAAACGAATGAGAAAACGAATTTTTGCAGTTGCACTGGTTCTGTTATTGGCTGGCTCTGTTGTGGTTCAGGCGCAGCCACGCAATATGCTGCCGCGGTTTCCTGAGCTGATAATCGAAAAGGGGCTTTCAGAAAGCTTTGAAGTAAGTGAGTGCGCTGCCAAAGTAATAATATCAGGGAATGATGCTGATTCGTCGCTGAAAGTCGCCATGAAAAACACGACTGACAAGGCGGTGGGCAGTTCGGTGAAGTTTAGAATACTCTATCCGGCTGGTGAAAGTCAGGTCAGAATTCGTGTGAACGGCAAATCGGTAAAGTTCGACCGCAGCAACCCTCGCCACGCCTTCGAACTGCAGCCGGGCGAGACGATCAACTTTGAAATCAATGCCAGAACCTCGGTAAACTATAGTGTCGACAGCGTCAGAAAAGCTCTGCGCGAGCAGCAGGACGAAAACGAAAAGCGCAAAAAAGGCTTTTTGATGGAAGATTTTACCCGACTGTTCGAACGCGAAAAATTCGGCCGACGCTTCATGGTTGGGCCGCTGGTGTCAAAATGGGGGCTTTTTCCGGTCAATTTTGTCAAAGCAAGCATCGAAATAAGTGTACCCTCAGAGTTCGTCATGGTTTCGCCCAGCACCGAAATCTGGAAAGAAACTCATAGCGGCAATACCAGAGTTTTCAGGTCAGAAGCGCTCGAAAATTTTGCAGCCGCCGTATTTCTGCCTGAAGGCGACCGTGAAGATTTCATCAAGACCCAGCAGGTGCTGACCTCAGAACAATTCATGCACTGAACGCTTCTGCATTAGCGACAAAGCGTTAAAATCGACATAAAAAAATGCCCCGTCACCGGGGCATTTTTTTATACTTGTTTATGATCAGATGGGGCAGCTGCCGCCACTGCAGTCGCCGTGACCATCGCCGTCATCCTGGCCGTCATCTGGATCACCTTCGTGATCGTGACCGCAACCATCGCCACAACCGTCGTCACCATGGTCGCCACCGTCCTGGCAGCCGTCGTTACCACAGGCCATAACCGGCGCGGCAACAAAACCGACCATCAAAAACACAACGAGAAGACTGATAAAAAGCTTCATACTTCATCCTCCTGATACTTATTAAACTTACTCGATACCGAAGCTTACTAATGACATCATAACAGTGGCACTTTAAAAGTGTCAACAGCCAAAAACAAAAAAGTGATTACGATTACGACGCAGGCCACGGATGGCCAAGTGTCGAGGCGCCGCCGGATGGCAAGCGCATCGACTCACGATTACGATTACGATTACGATTACGATTACGATTACGATTACGATTAAAAAAAGATACAGGAACCGGGATGAATAAAAAAGCAGTTTTTGACATGTATGTCATGGGGTGATATAATCCACAGTCCCGAAGTGTCCCATACCATATCAGATGAGGGCACGGGTGGTTTATCAAGACAAGATTGACGAGGTAACAAGCGAATGTCCAAGGCAAGTTTCATGTCGATGCGATGGCTCAGGCTCCACATCAAGGAGATCATCTGGGCAACGGTACTCCTTTTTGTTGGTTCGATTTTTGTCATAGGTTACGGCACCAGCCGCGCGATCCAGCAACAGGAAGAACGCAAGCGCCAGGCCGACGAATCGGAGCAGCGCGCCGACAATCTGCGCAATATGATTCCGGCTCATCTGCAGAACAAGCTCGATCTGCCGGTGGCTCATGTATCGCTGCCGACCAGCAATGCGTCTCTCACCACCATGATCGACGTCAAAACCGTCTGGCGCGCAATCAAGGATTCGCCTGAGTATCAGCAGCTTCAGAGCGACTCGGTCCCTGCCGGCATCAAAGAATTCTACGGAAAAATGATCAAGGAAAGGGCCATCGAAAGTCTGATCTCGATGTCACTGCTGGAGCTGTATGCCCGCGCCAACAACATCAAGCCGGAAATGACCGCTGCAGCTATTATCGAACGTGACCGTCAGACGATTTCTCCGGTTGAATTCGACCGCCAGCTCAGACGCGAAGGCATGTCGCTCGATGAATACGGTCAGCAGAGACTCAGACAACTGACCTTCCAGGCAGTATCGCAGCAGATCATGAAAGTTGTAGCTCCCGCCAGCGCTACCGAAGAATTCATCAAAAACTACTACGAAGCCAATAAAATTCGCTTCAAAGACGACGACCAGATCAGCTTCAACCACCTTCTCATTTCTCCCGACAACTTTACAGGCCAGGTAGAAATAAGTGAAGCCCAGATCAAGGATTATTTCGACAAGCATCGCAGTGAATTCAAAAGTTCCGAGCGCCTCAACCTCTCGCATATTTTCATCGATCCGACACGACCGGAATACCGACAGTCGATCACGATCAGCGACAGTGAGATCAGACGTCAGTATACCGATAACCTCAACCGCTTCAAAGATCCCGAAAAGGTGAAAGCACGCCATATTCTCATCAAGCCGAAAAACAGCTTCGACGAAAAATTTGGCGAACTCGCGATCAATCTGCGCAACTTCACTTCGGCAGAAGTTGATGGAAAAACTCTGTTCACCTTCGACGCCGGCATCGCCAATCTGCAGAGCACAACCAGCCTCGATCGCGGAAACTTCGTTCTGGTGACCACTGATGGTGAAGAACTCACCGCTGATGCCGCCAGCCTGGAAAAAACAGAAAACCCACTTGACCTGCCGATCAATGGCGCGACCAAATCTGCCATGTTCGGCAAAATCGGGATTTTTGCCAAAGCCGGTGCCCAGCCTGCAACTCTGATTGTTTCGCACGGCGGCGAACGCCGCGAAATCGATGTGAAGGCCGCTTTCGACTCAGAAAAAGCCTATGCCGCAGCTCTCAGCGAAATCGAACAAATTCAGAAACAGCTTAAAGATGGTGCTGATTTTGCAGACCTCGCAAAGAAACTCTCGCAGGACACCGGATCAGCCGAAAAAGGCGGAGATCTTGGCGAATTTGCACGTGGTTCCATGGTAAAACCCTTTGAAGATGCAGCATTCAGCACAGCCGTTGGCAAGATCACCGAACCGGTCAAGACCCAGTTTGGCTACCATCTGATCAAGGTAGAAGGCAAGATCGCCGAAAAAGTTCGCCCGCTCGAAGAAGTCAGAGCCGAGCTGGCTGCCGAAATGCAGGCCGCCCAGGCTGACATCAAGGCCGAAAGCACGCTCGAAACGGTCAAACAGAAAATCACCTATCAGAGCGACACCTTCGAAAACCTCGCCAAACTTCATTCCATGGCTGGTTCGCGCAAAGACGGCGGCAAACTGCCGGTCATCTTTGCCGGCGAAATAACCGACGACTATTCCCCTGACCAGAAGAAAATCATCATAGACGAACTCGCCGACAAGGCTGCCAGAGCCGAACATGACAACACCGCCCCGGTCATCGCAAAAGAGATCGAAGCCGCAGTATTCGCGCTCGAACCTGGCGAACTCAGCAATGTCATCAAAACTGCCGCCGGCTACCACCTGTTCAGACTTGAAGCGAAGCTCGAACCGGTCAACCTTGCCCTGACTCCAAGCATGTCTCTCAAAATCCATGCTATTCTCGAAAAAGAAGCACGCATCGGCATGGCACAGGCCAGAGCTGAGAAGCTTCGCTCCGAAAACCCGGCCGCCAGCGTAACAGAACTCGCCAAAATTGCTGATGCAGGCAAAGAAGAGAAAAAAGAAGAAGGCAAAGAAGCCAGATATTCGTTCGGGCCACTGCCAATTTCTGCCAATCCGGGCTTTTCGAGCTATGCGATTTCTGACGGAACCGGCGTTATCTCAGCTGATGGTCGCACTTATCTGCCAGAACTGCACGCTGCCCTGATGAACCTCACTAAAGACGGCAAATGGCAGGGCAAAGTTGCCGGGCCAATCAAAAGTGAGCTGGGCTATCACTTCGTCGAGATCACCGCTTTCGAAACCAATCGCTACGAGCCATTCGAAGAGGTCAAAGAAAAGATTCGGCGCATGGTTACTCTCGAACCGCCAATGGAAGAGATTCAGAAAGAATTCGAAGCTAACATCGACAAGTTCGATGTGCCGGCTACCCGCAAAATTCGTCAGATCGTGATGTCTGAAGAACGCACCGCCCAGGAAGTACATGATCGTCTGAAGAAGGGCGAAATCTTCGCTCTGCTGGCCAACCGGTTCAGCATCGACGGATCAGCCAATACCGGCGGCCTGCTCTCTCCGGTTCGCCGCGGCCAGCTTTCTGAAAAGCTCGACAAAGCGGTCTGGAACCTCAAAAAAGGCGAAATTACCGACGTTATCGAAACTCCGTACGGCTACGTGATCGCCATGCTCGAAGAAGACGAAAAACCTGGAGTTAAAGCGACTCTCAGCGAAGACGTCATTACTCAGCTCAAACGCCAGCTGCGTGGAACTTACCAGGAAGAAGCCTGGACATACTTCCTGAAAGGCCTCACTAATCAGGCTTATGTAATCAGACACCCGCATACGCTCGACGAAATCTGACGACCAATATTCAAAAGGCGGCTGTGCAATGCAGCCGCCTTTTGATTTTAGAAAAACTTTTTTTACTTTATAAGGTAAAATATCTGCTGTCAGCGTCAATTTTTGTTGCTATAATGGAGTGCCATGGGATACACAACAGCAGACATAGTAAAGAAGGCAAACGCCTGCCTGAAACAGGGCAAGAATCGGGTTAATGCCGAGATTGCCCTTGGTATCGCGAGTTTTGAAAATGGAGATATCGAAACTGCGATAAAGCACTATGAAAAGGCGCTCAAGCTCAACCAGGAAAGCGCCGAGGCACATGCCGGAATGGGCATTTCGCTGGCACGCGCCGGCAATATAGATCAGGCAATCGAGCATCTGCAGCGGGCCTACAAACTGAACCCGGAATGTGGTCTGCTGGCTAACTGGCTGGCTGATGCCTGGTTCGACAAGGGCGACCTCGACCGCGCCATCGAGTATTACGGCGAAGCCATAAGAAAAAACACTTCTGACAGTAACGCACACAACGACATGGCCGATGCCTACCGGCTCAAGGGCGACTACTCAAAGGCGGCCGAGCTGTACCGACGCACCCTGAAGATCGACCCTCTCGACACCAATGCGATGCTTGAACTTGCACAGTGTCAGACCCAGATGAACCAGCCTGAAGAAGCTCTGCAGACTCTTGAAGCCCTGATCAGAAATTTTCCTTCGAGCCGCGACAGCGCAACTGCGATGGTTGTCTGCGCTACGATTCTTATGGAAAAAGGTGATTTTAACGGTGCCAGTGCCTGGCTCGAACGTTCCCGTGAGTTTTTTCCGTTCAACCGCCCGGTTCTTTTTCAATCCGCGATATGCGCCCTCAAACAGGGACAAACCGCGCACTGCTGCGAACATCTCAGACGCATTCTCGAACTCGACCCCTCAGACAGCCGGGCAGCCGCCCTGCTCAAAAAGGTGTCGGCATGAAACACTCGAACAGGCACGCAAAGCACGGGATGGTAATGATTGTCGTCGCCGGCGCGCTGTTTTTTCTCACCATAGTATTCACCTCACTGGTAAGTCGCGTGCGTCACGAAAGTGCGGTAACTAACCGTGTTTCTGTTAACGAACGACTTTATCAGCTGGCCTCGGCGGTCGGACGCCTGACAGTGCGCAAGCTGCAGAAGGACTTCGAAAATAACAGCCCTGACGATCCTGATTACGGGCGCCGGATCATGAAAGCGGTCTTTGCCGGCAAAACCGGAATCATGGACGAAATCGACTACACCAGCCGCATCAAGTCGCTTGACGTGATCAAGGAAATCATGACCCGCTTCAAAAAAGAATGGGGCAGCCACGGCGAAGTAGATTTCAAAGTTACCTACATAGTCGATCTCGGCGAGAATTTCCCATTCAAGGCTCCCATGGCCGGAATGCTCAAAAACCAGTATGAGCGTAAAGGCTTTATCGAAGTAATAGTGCGGGTAACCCATCTCGGCATCGAAAAAACCTGCCGGATCCGCAAGGAATTTCTATTGTGTAATCTGCTTCCCCAGCCATTTCATCGCTTCACGCTGTTTTCACATCGTGGAGCTTCAGTCGGTGCGCTTCATGACGAAACCATGATCAACAAGCTGGCCAATCAGACTTTCAACAAAGACGACGGCAAACTCGACACTTCGATCAGCGACGGGCGACGGCCTCTGACCTGCATTAACCGCCTGGTTCGTACAAAGCGCGAACGGATCGAAGGGCTCGATTTTCGCTTCAACCGGGCCGACAACATAGTAAAAAAAATCGATGGTATTCCCTCTTTCGTCAAAAGTGGCTGGATATATCTTGGTGGCCGCGGTCCCTCAAAAGATTCAAAGGGTGACGACGGCAATCTGATTCTCAATGTACTGGCCGGCGCTCATGATGACCTGCTAAAAAGCGCTTTCGGCGAGTATTTTCACTTTTATTTCAATTCTAACTCTGCAGGCTGGCTGATTTCGAAAGACTGGACCGAATGGTTCAATGACAAAATCCAGGGCAACGCCCAGGGTGACGCCAGCAAGCTGATGATCGCCTTCGTCGACTATGGTTATTACAAGGGAGTCTGGGACATCAAATTTCGCGACCTCAAGCTTTTCAATGCCGCCAAATATATCTACGAACAGCACCTGCAGAAACCCGACATCAGAAAGATCATCGACGTCGGCAATTCGATGCATCTGTTTGGAACTCCGGCATTCTGCACCCCAACTCTGGTGTTCGGCAAGATCAAACGCCGCTATCTGCGTACATTCGCCTTTTATTTCGGCGAGATATCACGTGTTCACCCGATTCCCTCGTTCACCCGCGGTGACGACCTCGACGCATTCGTAACCGACATAGTGCCAAACTGGTTCAGAGAAATGAATAACGGCAGCGCCGACGACATTTTTTTCAATGACTTCATCTCGGCTTTTCTTACCAGTATCGACTATCGCAAATTTCAGATCGGATTTCCCGACAACACCCCTTCTCTTTGTGGCCTCGACCCCGAAGTCCGCGACTGGGAGCCATATCTTAGTGCGCTGCACAATATCTGTGACCCGGGCGGCCCCGACCGCAAATGGCAGGATGTCGTGCCAGCGAACGGGTACATCGACGCCGACCCCGAGCCATTATGTACCGAAAATTATCAGTTTGTGAACGACAAGGAAATTCGCTATACCGGCGCCATACGCGACATCAAGCCCGACAGCGGCTATCTGCGTGACCGCGTCAGCTACCGAATCCCAACCGAGAATGGCAAACCTTTCTATCTCAGCAAAAGCGATTTTTTCAAGAACCATTTCATTACCGAGGATAAGGGTAAAAATAACCTCTATCTTAACCAGATAATAGCCATAGACGGAGATCTGGTCATCGACATGCCGCTCGAAGTAGCCAGGGGCGGCATTATTATCGTCAGTGGCCATATTACCGTAAAAGAGCCAATAGTCAACCGCTACGTCGTGAATCCGACTGAAACCGAGATACCTGACTCCTTCGGCCTGCTGACCCTGATCGGTGAGAAAGGAATCACCATCAACGAAGGAAAGAGCGGCCTCGGCGAACTGCCGCAGACGCATGCATATTTCATCAGTGTAAACGGAGACAACGGCAAGGTAACAGTAGCCAAGCCACTTCACATAGTCGGTGGGGTGGCCAGCGACGATATCGAAAGCCTTGTTTCGAAAGGGTGTATAATTGAATGGGGTTTCGAACCAGAGGAGTTCGGTAACGACAAAGATCTGGTGACAGAGGGCTTTTACGGACTGGCATTGGGTCCGCGCGATATTGAAATAATTACAGAAGAATAAAAACTTTTTGCAAAGAAGTCGGTATAGTAGATGAACAGGCAAGAAAGAACCGATGTTGAACTGGTTCAGGCAGTTCTGGCAGGCGAACTCGAACAGTTTGCCGATCTGGTTGAGCGTTATGAAAAGCTGGTATTCAGTTTTCTACTGACACGACTGAATGATCTGCAGGAGGTCGAAGACATTGTTCAGGAAACATTTGTCAAAGCTTTCAGACATCTGGCCACTTTTGATTGCGAGCGACGTTTTGCCGCCTGGTTGCTCACCATTGCCCGCAATCTGCTCATCGATTCACGCCGTAAGGCCGGACGCAGCATAGCTTCGACCGATCTGGTCAACGAGGTGATGCTTACCGACAGCGCCAGGGAAGCAGCATCTCAACCCGCCGAGGTAGTGGTAAGGCGCGAAAGATTCAGGACTATAGTTGTTATGATTCAGGAGCTCCCAGAAGAACTCCGAACGCCGTTTCTGATGAGGGTAATCAACGAACTGCCCTATCAGGAAATCGCAGAGGTTCTCGACGTGCCGTTACAGACGGTAAAGAACAGAATCTTCAAGGCCAGAGAGATCCTCCGGGAAAAACGGGAAAACCTATGAACAGATGCCCTGAAAGCGACAAGATATTGCTCTTCTGTGAACGCGAGCTCTCTGACGTAGAGCAGGCGCAGTTCGAGCTGCACCTTAAAACCTGCATTGAATGCCGTCACGAGCTTGAACAGACTGTTGCCGACGATGAACTGCTGCGCGCCGGCATTGACGAGGCGTTCGCGCGCCATCGCGTCAATCACCGTATAATGGAGCAGATTCGCAACGAAAAAATTGCCCGACCAGCAGCCGACGTCTATAAAGGCTGGCGCTACTTCTGGCTTACAGCTTTTGCGCTGCTGACCATAGTTGCCGTCATCAGCCTGTATACACCGGCCCCGCAAAAATATCACGGCCACGCCAACGCCGTAATGATTCAGGCGCTCAATGAAGAATCAGTGATAAAGGGTGAAAAGCTGGCCGTCGATCAGCTTTGCGACCTCGCGACCTGCGAACCGGCAAGTCTCAACGGCTGCTTCCTGTTCACTGTTGCCGGCAACCAGACTTCGGTATTCAAAATGTCAGGCAGAGCTACCGCACGCATCAGCAACGGACTGCCCGAATTCTCTGATGCAGAAGCCACCTTCGAGCTTGTCTCAGGCTCAATAATTACCATTCTGGTCAATGGCAGCCAGCTCAAACTCGAGCGCAAAACCATGATACCAGCTCCCTTCGACACTTCCGACCTCGAACCCGATCAGGTCAATCTGCCGACTATAGACAAGCCCCTTGTCGCTTCGACAACTGACAAAACAGATGCTATAATAGACGGTGTGGCAGAAGAACCCTGTCTGGTCGATGCTCCTGCCGGCAATGCCTCAACCACCGAACCGGCTGCAGCCACAGTTTCTGGCAGCGAAACCTGGGTCGACCCGACTCTGACTCCCGGCAAGAACCCGTTCGCCGACGAACCGCTTGAACTGGACGGAAACTGAGATGCAACGCCAAGCTTTCTCGATGCTCGAAATTCTGATCGCGCTGGTCATTACTGCAGTTGCGTTTCTGCCGATTTACAACCTGTTCCGATTCGGCAGCCAGGGCGCTGTAAATAACATCTACGAAGTCACCGCATCGAATTACGCTGCCGATCTGATCAATTTCACCCGCGACATCAAAGCACATCAGATCAAGACCATTGCCGGCAATTCAAACAAAATAACCCTCACTTCAGACGAACAGATCGTCGCCTTCTTTTCGCGCCTTGACATGACCGCGCCACCACCGGTTAAAGAGCCGTTCAGCCGCAGACTCGAGCTCGAAAAATTTGATGGAAAAGATACCACTGGCCCAGGCGGCTTTTTAGGCTGGCTCAGCGACCTGATCAACAAGCGCCGCAAAGTTCCCAACTACCTGATTTGTGTCAGAGTGGCATATCCCAGAATGAACACCACCGAGAAAGACGACGTAACGCTTTTCTCGATGGCAATGGACTGACCATGAAACGAAAAACTGGCTTCACACTGGTCGAAATCATTATAGTGGTCTTTATTGTAGCGATCGTCTCTGGTATCGCTTACCGCCTGATGAGCGGAACATTTTCGCAGTACTTCAAGAGCCAGTCGAAGCTTACCAACCTGCGTGCCGCCAGCATCATTCTTGAGCGCATCAAAGCAGACATCCGACTGGCACTGATTCCGATCGATGACTCAGAAAACCCGGTGATAGAAGCAGCCCGGCTTTCATTCTGCATCACCGATGAAGGCAGACGCCGCATGGTAACCTATACGTTCAACTCTGCTGAAGGCAAGGTGGTCAGAGAAGTCGCCGGCGGCAGCAACCGGGTTATCAGCCTGGTCAGGGTCGGCGATTTTAAAGTTGCCGAAGTCGGCGAAGAAGATCGCAAACTCCTGTCGATAGCCGTAGTCGTCGACAACGAAAGAGATCAGGACGTCAGAACTGAATCGAGTCTGGCAAATCAGGTAGAGCTCAAAGCCGTTCTCTACCCACGTTTTTTTACTGAAACTCTGAGTGATGAAGAAAAATTCTGGAATCTGGCGCGCACCAGCGCAGGAGGAAGCACATGAAAAAGACAATTCTTCTGGCATCGATTTTACTGCTGATCACGGCCGCCGGCAATGCTGCGACCACCCACGTCTTCCGAGAAGGCGACACCCTGTGGGAACTCGCTGCCAAGCATTACGGCGACCCGACGCTTTACCCCATACTTCTGCAGGTAAACAACATCAGCAATCCGCGAACGATTTCCAACGGCAAAGTAATCATCATCCCTGATAAATCAGATATGAAGGCCATAGCCGGCGAAGGCGACGCTCTCAAGCGCCAGGAAATGATAAAACGGGTTACCGGAGGCAAAGATGCCGGACAGCAGGCTGAAGAAAAGGCCAAAGCTCCCGCGCGTCCAGACCAGGCCTCGCGCGAAGGCGAAATCAACCCCGACGACACTTCTTTTACCAATATTCTCAATGGCCCCAAAGTCGGCGCCGACAAGCTGATCAAGACCAATACCCCCTGAATCTGGCCTGACAGAATCATCAACAAACCGGGGTGACCGAATTTGATAATTCAGTCGCCCCGGTTTGTTTGCTGTTTGAAGATATTGATAATTGGGGCGATTACGATTACGATTACGATTACGATTACGATTACGATTACGATTACGATTACGACAAAAGATAATATGAGGCAACAGCATGAGGCTAGATAAATATCTGCAGGTTACTGGTCTGATCAAGCGGAGAGCGCTGGCGAACGAGGCCTGCAAGCTCGGGCTGGTCAAGATTAACGGCACGACCGCCAAGGCGACGCGCGAAGTGGCTGTCGATGATATCATCGACATCAGCCTGGCCCGCCGCGACATGTCAATAAAGGTTTTGCAGCTTATCGCCGGCAACTCACTCAAAAAAACGATTCGGCACGAATATTTCACTATTCTCAAAGACATTGAAAAGACTGTTGTTGACGATTTCTGGCAGGGAAATCCCGATGAGTAGACCCCGACATGGCAATAACGACGCCGGCGTCATCAGGGCAAAAAAATCGCTCGGGCAAAATTTCTGCCGTGATGAACGCATACCGGAAGAAATTTTGCGACGGCTCGCCCCGACTCCGCAACACCAGATCTGGGAAATCGGCCCCGGCCAGGGAGCTTTGACCGAGCGGCTGGCAGAGAGCGGCGCCACTCTGCACCTGTTCGAAATCGATGAGCGCATGCGTCCAATACTGACACAGAAATTTGCCGGAGTCGATATTACCTGGGGCGATTTTCTCGAAATCAGCTCAGACAGGCTGCCACACTACTGCGGAACTCCGATCATCCGCCGGTTTCTCGAAAACGGCCCGATGGCCGAATGCATCGTTTTTCTGCTGCAGGAAGAAGTCAGCAAAAAGGCGGCGGCACCATGCAACAGCAGCGAATACAGTTATCTGTCGGTACATACCGCCTTTTTTGCGCATGCCACAGTCGGCAGCACTTTTGGCCCGGGGTCTTTCGTGCCACCGCCAAAAATAAACAGCACGATACTGCAGCTCGAACCTCTGAAGCTAAGTGAGAGCGAGCACGAACACAGGCTATATGCTCTCAAACAGATATCGCCCCTGTTTCAACAGCGCCGAAAAATGGCATTGCCACTGCTCAAAAAACGTTTTCCCGAAATCGACTGGCCGGCCAGATTCAACGAACTCGCCATCGACCACAAAGCCCGCCCCGAAAATATCTCCCCCGACCAGTTTCTCGCCCTCTTCA
>JAKJFO010000088.1 GCA_022704885.1 Candidatus Rifleibacteriota bacterium
CGTCGTCGTAGCCGCTGACGTCTTCTTTGAGCAGGTCGATGAGTCGGCCCTCTTTCTGGAACAGGTAAAGAATCTGGTAAGCCGCCGGCGGAATCGCGTTCTTACCGCCGCGCGCGTCAGCCTGAGCTGATTTGAGCTGTTCGTTAAGTTCTTCGAGCTGTTTGCGCAGGGAAGCAATTTCTTCAGTTTTGCTGCTCAGATCGTTTTGCGCGCCTTTAAGCTGGCTGGCTGCTTTTTCAGCCTCTTTTCTGGCAGTTTTACTTTCGTTTTCAAGTTTTTCGAGTTTGTTGCGGGCCGCCGCAAATTCTTCGCTGTTTTTCTGCTGTTCGCTTTTGAGACTCGCCAGTTCTGCTTCGGCCTTTTCTGCAGCTTCAGCCCGTGATTTTGCGGTGCTCTGCAGTTTTTCGATTTCGCTTTTGAGTTCGGCCAGTTCGTCTTTTTCGCTGCTGCTGACCGAGAATTTTTCGAGCTGGTTTTTGAGATCTTCGTTCTGGCTCAGCAGTTGATTGGCGCGGTCGCGGGTTTCGCTCATGGTTTTTTCGGCTTCGCTCAATTGCTGGCGCAAAAGTTCGAGCTGCTTCTTTGCTTCGTCATCCCGGGCTGGCGGCACCACTTCGGCAACTGGCGGCTTTTCGGCGGTGAGCTCGGCGACCTTTTTCCGCTCAAACAGAATGGCCAGCGACATCAGCAGGGTAAGCAGCCAGAAAAGTGCAATACCGGCCAGCAGTGGTGTGTGCCACTGCTCGGCGATCAAGCCTTTGCAGATGGTCAGGGCCGGTTCGACCTCGGCCATTGTCGGAGAAATGTCGTCGCGGTAGACAATATAAACGCCCGCAGCCGCGGCAATAGAGAGAATCAGCATTATGAACGCTGTGGCTTTCTTCATCTGAGAACCTCACAGTGAATAGTATTGGGCAGATAATTTCGAACGCATTATACTAGATTTTGCCGCGCGCTGCCATTCAATATTCTTGCGGCGAGATATTGGGGATGGTTTTTTTGTCGGGGATGGGTTTTTCTGATAGAATCTTGAGTTGAAAGTATTGTTGATGTAAGGGGAGGTTGCGATGAAAGCATTGTGTCGAATCGCTCTGTTTATGGTTGTCTACGCTTTCCTGGCGGCGTTGCCGTGCCGGGCGCAGGAAGTTCTTAAAATGTCGACCACGACCAGTCTGCTGGATAATGGGTTGCTCGATGTTATTTTGCCAGTTTTTAAAGCAGAAACAGGTATCGAGGTGCATGCGATTGCGCGTGGCACAGGCGCTGCCATTCTCGATGGGCGCGACGGCAATGCTGATATATTATTCGTGCATGCCCGCGAACTTGAAGAGCAGTTTGTCGCCGATGGTTACGGATTGAAGCGCAACCCGATCATATATAATGATTTTGTGCTGGTTGGCCCCAAAAATGATCCGGCCGGCATCAATGGCCTGACCGACATTGTGCAGGCATTTGCAAAGCTGGCCAGTTCCTCGGCGACTTTTGTTTCGCGCGGCGATGAAAGTGGCACGCATTTTCTCGAAAGGAAACTCTGGCAGGAGGCTGGCGCACAGATGCCGGCAGCCGGGTATTTAAGCGTTGGTCAGGGCATGGCGCGCACTCTGCTGGTCGCTTTTGAAAAGCAGGCCTATACTCTGGTCGATCGCGCGACCTTTCTTAATCTTAACCAGGGCGATGACCCGGCCAGCCATCTGGTAATTCATTGCCAGGGCGACAAAAAACTGCACAACATTTACACGTTGATCGCGGTGAATCCCGAAAAGCATCCGCACGTCAATCTTGCCGCTGCCGAAAAATTTATCGCCTGGATCAAGTCTGAAGCTGCTATGAAGCTTATCACCGAGTTCAAAGTAGCCAGCACCACCGTCTTTTTTGCTGTGACAGATTAGTTCTGTCATACATGAGTAATATCCTTGTCATCACGAATGTTCAGGTTGCTGGCAGGGTCGGGCAGATCTCATGGTTTCAGCTATCAGAGATGCGGATTTTTTAAGAGACTCAACGCTACAGGAGAAACAGCATGTCGCAATTGACCGGAACAATTTTGATTATAGTGCTGATCGTTGTCATCATAAGTCTGGCTGTGTCGCCGGGCGCTTCGCATCCGCCTGAAGACAAGAAGTCGGTGCTTGAATATACGATGGCGCTGGCTGATGGCACGCAGCAGCCCCTCGAAAGCTTTCGCGGCAAGGTTTTGCTGCTGGTGAACGTGGCCAGCAAATGTGGCTTTACCGGGCAGTATGAAGGCCTCGAAAAGCTGCAGAAAAAGTACGAGAGTGAAGGATTTACTGTACTGGCTTTTCCGGCCAACGATTTTCTTGGCCAGGAACCGGGAACCAACGAAGAAATCGTGACCTTCTGCCGCATGAGTTACGGTGTGACTTTTCCGGTCTTTGCCAAGATATCGGTGATTGGAGCCGAACAGCACCCGCTTTATCGCTTTCTCACCAATGAAGTGACGAACCCGGGCTTTGCCGGCAAGATTTCGTGGAATTTCAACAAGTTTCTTGTCGACCGCACCGGCAAAGTCGTTGCCAGATACGGATCAAGAACGGTTCCCGAAGATGCTCAGCTGATAGCTGATCTTGAGAAGGCTCTCAAGGCAAAACCCTGATACAGACGAGGCATGTATGCAATATCTGTTTGAGAGTACCGGCAAAGCGGTTTCGCTGATAGTTCAATGTGATGCTGAACTTGCGCTGATCGTCTGGTTTTCGCTCAAAATCGCGCTGATTTCGACTCTGGTGGCCTCTGTTGTCGGAATTCCGGCCGGCTTTGCCATTTATCTCAACGAGTTCAGATTGCGGCGCGTGCTGATAACCGTTCTCAACAGTCTACTGGCAATACCTACCGTGGTCATTGCGTTGCTGGTTTATGCCTTTTTGAGCCGTCGCGGCATGTTTGGTTCGTTTAACCTGTTATATACGCAAAGCGCGATGATCATCGGGCAGACGATACTTGTGATACCGATGGTTGCGACGTTCGTTCTTTCGGCGTTGAGCCATCTCGACATCAGATATCGCAAAACCGCGATGACCCTGGGTGGCGATCGTTTTCAGGTGGCGCGCCTGTTGTTGCATGAGGCGAAATTTGGCGTGGCCGCGGCGATTGCGGCGGCCTTTGGTCGGGTCATTTCTGAAATCGGCGTCAGCATGATGCTGGGCGGAAACATCAAGGGAGTAACGCGCACCATGACCACTGCGATGGCGCTCGAATATGACAAGGGCGAGTTCGTGCTGGCGGTGGCGCTTGGCATGATTCTCATGACGATCACTCTTGGCATCAACATTCTGATCAATTACTTTCAGGGAAATATCAATGAGAGGTATGGCTGACGGGCGACGATTGCGAGAAAGAGCACGATAACGATTACGATTACGATTAAGAGCACGAGCACGAGTTAAGAAGATATGCTTTATGAGCTGGATGGGGTGAAACGGATACATGGCGGGCGGGCGATTGTCGATATCGACCGGCTGGCCATCGAAGCCGGAAAAATATATGCGCTTACCGGCCCGAATGGAGCTGGAAAGACGACTCTGCTGCAGATGCTGGCTTTTATTGAACGGCCAGATGCTGGCACGATCAAATTTGCCGGCGGGTTGACTGAATATGGCGAAAATCATCTGCAGCCTCTGCGGCGGCGGATTGTACTGGTTGACCAGCAGCCGATTCTTTTCAGTATGAGTGTTTTTGCCAATGTCGAGTTACCGCTGAAGTTACGAAATATTAAGCCTGTCGAGCGCAAAGCCCTGGTTGAAGAAACTTTGCGCAAGGTTGACATGCTGGCATATTCAGACGCGATGGGTGGTCGCCTTTCTGGTGGCGAGATACAGCGGGTTGCACTCGCACGCGCGCTGGTGTGCCGGCCTGAAGTGCTGCTTCTCGACGAGCCGACTTCAAATATAGACAAGCAGCATCAACCGATAATCGAAGATCTCATCAGAAAAGCCAGTGCGGATGACGGTATCTCGATCATATTTTCCACGCATAACCTGCAACAGGCCGGTCAGCTTGCCAACCGGCATCTGACCATGCAAAGCGGGAGAGTTGAACATGCCGCAGTCTGATCGGCTCAAGAATCGTGTGTTCTGGCTGTTGATGGTAACTACAACTTTACTTTTCAGTTGTGGATTCTGGATATATTTTGCGCTGGTTGTTCCGAATCTGCAGCTGGCAGAGTTCGATTCGACGAATAAAGATCCTGAATATATTGCACATATGAGGACAGTCAGTCACAAAATTATCAGCAGCTGGATCGGTAATCACCACGACGCTTTTCTGGTACTCGAACAGGTAGGAAATCACGAGTCGATACCATTTCTGATCAGAGCCCTTAAAATGCAGCAAAATGCCGACAGCGATGGTGTCGTCATCTGTACTACCGAGCATTGTGTCGATTGCTTACAGCGTCTTACCGGCATGAACTTCGGTTATGAACCTGACGACTGGCAGAAATGGTGGGAAGAAGAAGGTGTAAAGCTGTCGGCGGCAGAACTCGCAAAAAGAGCTGCAGCATCTTTATCAGCTGAGCTTTATTAGCCCTTTGTCAAAGTTGACTTTATAGATTCAACCTTCGGTATACTGCTTACCCGGGCTCTCGGCGTGATTAGGCAGCTCTTACGGCTTCAGCCGTTAGTGATGCGGATCCCTTTAGGGACTCATTCGCTCCACTCTCGCCAGTTGAGAGTCTATATTGATAGCTATAGCTCTGCGTCAAAATTGCCTGGCTCGAAATTTCGCTCATGAGAAGCACGCCTGCGCCCTTGTATGATTTTTTACCAGGCGTGAATTCTTAACCAATCGACCCAACAATTCAAATGTGACAGACCGCCAGGCTCTCAGTTGTCTGAATCGTTGAGTAGTGAAGCGGCTGATCTGCCCTGGTTGTCGAGCGTGCTGTCACTGGCGCCGAGCTGAATCAGGTAATCATATATTCTGCGGTGTCCGGCTGCGGCCGCGTCGTGCAGCGGTGTGGTGCCGCGGGCATCGAGCACGTGAATGCCCGCTTTTGCTTCACAAAGAGATTTAACCACTTCGTAGTGACCCATTATGGCTGCATAATGCAGTGGTGTGCGCAGATAATCGTTGGTTGCATCAACTGCAGCGCCTTTTTCGATGAGCAGCCTGAGAGTCGCCGCATTCCCGGCTGAGGCAGCTGCATGCAGCGGAGTTTCGCCAAGTTCGACATTTTTTGCGTCGCGCTGTGTCGGGTCTTTGTCGAGAATTGCGGCAAGCTCTTCGTTACTGCCGGTGGCAGCGAGTTCAAAAACCGTTTTGGCGCCGCTCACGATCTCGAAAGTTCGTTCCGGCTGTCCGAAGCGTCCGGTCTTTTTAAAAGCGGCGATTCTGGCTTTATCACCGGTCAGTCTGGCATTGACGAATGCAGACAGGCCATCATTGTTTTTGAGATCGATATCGGCGCCGAGTTCGAGCAGAGCAGCTATCAGTTCCGGTCGGCAGAAAAACAGCGCGCTGCTTCCATCTGCGAGCCGGGCATCGATTTTGGCACCGGCCTGAATCAGCAGTTTGAGCATATTGGCACTGCCATACATGGCGGCAATATGCAGAGGTGTCATACCGTCATGGTTGCGCAGGTTAACGTCACTGACACGTTTGAGCATGACTTCGAGAATCTTTTCATATTGCGGGTTATCGCGGTGACAGATCATATGCAGCAGGTTATTACCGCGTGCATCTTTGCGCACGAGGCTGGCTCCGGCATTGATCAGCATTCCGGCGATTTGTGGATTAAGCGTTTCGATCGCTACGTGCAAAGGGGTTTGCCCGGCCTGATTCACCGGATCAGGGTTTTTTGAGCGCTCAAGCAGCAGTGGCAAAAGGTTGCGGTGATTGCGCTGCGCCGCGATATGCAGAGGAGCATTGCCGCGGGTGTCTGGTTGCGTCGGGTCGGCGCCGACTTCAAGCAGCAGGCGGGCGGCCGTGGCATTATCGAGAGAAATTGCCAGTATCAGAGGTGTCAGACCAGCTGTGTCGATTTCGTTAAGCAATGATTTTTCGCTGACAGCAGCCTGTAGAGCTGTCACATCATTGCTCTCGACTGCTTTGTGCAGGCGGTTTCCGGCAGGCAGAAAGGCTGGCATGAAATTGCCTTCTCTGACCAGCTTCAGCGTGTGGTTGATCAGCATCGGGTACCAGGCCTGCTGAAATCTGTCATTGGCCTGCATTCGCAGCAGCCAGCTTTCGGCATCTTCGAATCTCTTAAGCTGTCTGAGAATATCGGCAACTTTCAGACTGATGTCAAAAAGATACTCGCTTTCGGCATCAGGCGAAGCCAGATAGTCCAGAAAATGGCTGAGGCTCTTTTCGCGGCATTCTCTGGCTGTCTGCGGGTTGTCTGAGTTTGCCCAGGCAGCCTGAAGCCAGGCGAGGCCTGTCTCTCTGGTATCTCGCCCAATCTGTTCGAGCAATCTGGCAAATTTTACTCTCGAATCGTTATTGCGATTTGTCTGTTGTTCTGGTTCCCAGGCAAGCTTTTCGAGTGTCTGCAGTTCAGTTTTGCTTAAGTTGAGATTGCTATAAACGCCACCGCAAAGAGGACACTGCGGTAATGGCAGAAAAGCGGTTTCGAGCGGTTGCCCATCGATTGCCAGCTGTCCCGAGGCAATATTGGCAACAATGGCCTTGTATTCGATGCGACAGACCGGGCAGTTGAACAGCGTTTCGAGTTCTGCAGCAACCGGTGCGGCGACAGATGACATGTATAACACAAAAAACGCTGACAGAACTGATTTGAGAACGCTCTGCCGCTGACGGTAAGCTGTGTTATTTCTGGTCAAGTTTCTTGAGGTCGTTTTCAACGAGGTCTTCGAAAACCTTCACCTGCTCATCGAACTGCTCAGAAGTTACGTGACCACAGGTGGTGGCTGCTTTCTCAAGGCGCTTTGGCAGGTAGAGGTCAGAGAACTTGAAGCCGAACTTTTTTTTCTGGCGGGTTTTCATGGCATGTATGGTAACCGCTGTGTCATTGAGGCGTTTCTCATCGAAGCCCTCATAGCCAAGCAGTTGCAGGCCTTCGCAGATGATCGCCGGCGTGTAAATATTGCGCGCAAACAGGCAGATAACCAGCGAATTGAGCACCATGCGCCAGACCGACTCGTCATACATCGACTTGGTCCATTCGCTGTCGGTCTTCTTGCTGTTGATTTTTTTCTGGTCGATAGAATAGCCGGCGCTGTCGAGATGCGAATGTCTGACTCCGGTGGCGTAACCGAGATATGAATGCAGGCCGGTCATGTAGCCGGGTGCTTCGTTTTTGCCGAAGGCGATGGCAAATTCCTTGCCGCCGTATTTTTCGGCGCAGTAGACCGAGCCTTTTTCGAGATCGCAGTAGAACTCGTTATGGCGGCTGCTGATACGCTCGAGCATTTTCATGAAAGTCTCGGCAGCGCCGAAATTAGCAACCAGGCCATCGGTATGCTCATCAGTAATAATACCGCGCTGATAGGCTTCGCAGACCCAGGCGAGAATGACGCCCATGCTGATGGCATCCCAGCCCTGTTTTTCGACGTAATACAGAAGTTTGAGCAGTTCTTCGCTGTCGCCGATCGAGAGATTCGAGCCCCAGGCGAAAATCAGTTCGTGATCGTAAGAGACTTTGAAGGTTTTGTAACTGTGATGTTCCGGGTTGAAGCATTCGCGCAGAGTTGCCATGTGAATGCAGCCACATTGACAGTGGGCGCAGGCAATCTGTTGAGCCAGATGTTTCTGGGCAAAGGCCTCGCCGCTTATTCCCTCAGCATTTTCAAAGTAGCCCTGCGAGAAATTGCGGGTGGGCAGGCCGTTTATCTTGCTTAGCGGAACCACGTTAACCGGCGTGCCGAGGTCGTGATATTTGCGCATCTGATCTGATTCGACAACGGCATCGTAGAGCTTTTTGTAATAACTGTTGAAAGGGCCGGGATTGTCGATTTTCCAGTATTTGCCGCCAGAAATCACTATGGCTTTAACGTTTTTGCTGCCGAGCACGCCGCCGACACCGAGTCGGCCGAAATGTCTCGAAGAATCGACTGTGGCACAGGCAATCGGTGACAGGCGTTCACCGGCCGGGCCGATTCTGACGATCGAGCGCTTGTAGTCTGATTTGTAGTGATCGCGCACTATGCGTTCGGTCGCCAGGGCCGACATGCCTCGCAGAGAAGAAGCTGAACTCATCTTGAAACTGTCGCCGTCTATCTCGATGGTCGAAGGAAAATCGGCTTTGCCGCGCAATCTGATAACGTGGTAGCCTGCGCCATACATGGCCATGGCGAGACGTCCGCCCGCGTGCGATTCGCCAAGATTGCCTGAAAGTGGCGATTTATACATGACAACCGTTTTGGTTGCCACCGGAAAAACAGAACTGAAAGGCCCACAGGCAAAAATTACCGGCGCTTCTGGTGACATCGGGTCGATCTCAGGATCGATTTCATCGAAGAGTGCTGCTGCAACTCCTGTTCCGCCGATGTACTGTTCGAACAGGTGAGTTATCTCGATTTTTTCAGTTTTTGCCGTGGTCAGATCGATATCGAGCATATAGAAGTTTTTCATGGTTCAACCTTTCTGCTGCGGTCAATATCGACCATGGCAATCACCTGATTCGGGCAGAATTTTGTGCAGACGCCGCACTGGTGGCAGATCAACGGCATGCTGGTTTCGTGATCCCACTGCAGCGCCTGTGCAATACAGGCTTCTACGCATTTGTGGCAATTGACACACTTTTGCGGATCAAATTTTACGCCACCACCTTCTTTTGGTGTGAGTGCTTCGACCGGGCAGGCTTTGGCGCAATCAGGTTCGAGGCAGCCGTAACATGGCCGTATCGAGAAGGCTCCTTCGGCGCCGGCGTAGTTTTTGACGCGCAAAGCCGCTTTTTCGATGGTTGAGGCCTTGAACCAGGTTCTGCTGCACGCATACATGCAGCTGTAGCAGCCAATACACTGTTCGCGCGCGATAACCCGCAGCAGTTTGCTCATGCTGAATCTCCTGATTTCTGAAGTGGTGGCAGTTCGAGATGCTTCTGCCAGAGCCTTGTCAGTGGCGAAGACATGGGGACGAGAATTTCGCGATAGATCTGCAATGCCCGTTCTGGTGAGAATATATGGCGGAAAAACCAGAATTCGAACGGAAAAAAGTGAATTTCTTCTTCACCGGGAAAAGGCCGGTAGCTTTCTGAGTTTTCAAGAACCTTCGCCTGCAGACTGATGAGATAGTCCTGTGTAATTACGGTTTCAGGCTGATAAAGATCCTTTACCCGGTCGCATTCGCGTTTGCCGTCTTCTTTGAGCAGGCCAAAGATACGGCAGGCAAAAGGTCTGACCGGATGAACGAGGCAGACTCTGGTTTCATCGTCACGAAAAATACAGCGCAATCTCTTTTCGTCACCTATTTCGGCCTGGCGCAGGTCGAAGCGCAGGGCTGACTGTATCAGTCGGCGCAGGCGTTCTGGTGGCCAGGTTGCCATGACTTCGCGAATTAATCTGTGGTATTCGAGTGAAAATATGGAGACAGAATTGCAACATTTGCCGCAATCATCGCAGCTGGTGCGTGGCAGTCGTTCATGCAGCTGATCGAGCATCTGCATGCCAAAAGTGCCATGTTCAGCTGATGCTGTCAGTGCTTTCTGCAGATAGCTGTCAAGGTTTCTGGTTGCTGCTGAGCTGATTTTTTGCAGCAAATCAGTATTGATCTGCACTCTGGTGTCTCCTGTCGATGCTGTGTCTCTGCAGAAATATTAAATACTGCCGGCTGGAAGCCGGTTATTATGTTGTTATCAGACCTGGTTTTTGGCGAGGCTTACCGTGAGTTTCCGGCCTTCCATGGGCTGGTCGTTCATACCGTCAACTGCGGCCTGTGCGCTGCCGGCATCGGTGAATTCGACGAAGCCGTAGCCACGCGATCTTCCTGAGTTGCGGTCCATGATGACCTTGGCGCTGACAATCTGGCCAAATTTTGCAAATTCTTCTTCGAGTTTGCGGTTGTCAACGCTGAAAGGCAGGTTTCCTACAAAGATCTTAGATGACATTTTTTTCTAATCCTCCAAACTTAACACATCTCTCTGTACTCACAAAGAGGTTGAATTTATTCTCTCTCAGTAATATAAAAATTTCAAGTCGAATGTAAAAAAAGTGTATTGTCTGCAGAACATCAGCTATATTGAAAATCTTCTTCTCAGTGTACATTCGCCTGTACCCGCGCGCACCTGTCGATTGCGGGTTCGCTCCGGCCAAGAATTGAGTTTGCGGCTCTTTTGATTTCTTGACAGCTTGCTCTCTATATGCTAGTATCCATAGATATTGTCTGGGCGCCAGGCGGTTTGTCTGCTTGCCTGCTGTGGCAGGTTCTGTCGGTGGGCAAGGCATGAACCGTATTACTGGTTCTCAAACACTCAAGTTCTGTCAGGTTATCATGAAAGCAAACATAATCGGTTCCAGCACAGCAATCACGGATGTTCTAAACCTTGTAAGCAGGGTTGCTGGCAACGATGTTACCGTTCTGATAACCGGCGAAAGCGGAACCGGCAAAGAGATGGTTGCCGAAACCATAGTTCAGCAGAGTCCGCGCAAGGTAAAGCCGTTTCTCAAGATCAATTGTGCGGCAATACCTTCTGAGCTCCTTGAAAGTCAAATGTTCGGGCATGAACGAGGTGCCTTTACCGGGGCGGTGAGCCGCCAGGAAGGCTGCTTTGAACGTGCCGACGGCGGATCGCTGTTCCTTGATGAAATAGGCGATATGGCGTCGATGACCCAGACCAAGCTGTTGCGTGTATTGCAGGAGCAGGAGTTCGAGCGCATCGGCGGCAACGAAACGATTCGCGTCGATGTGCGCCTGATAGCAGCGACCAACAAGACGTTGCTCGAAGAGATCAAGCGCGGCAAGTTCAGAGAGGACCTTTTTTACCGGCTCAATGTTGTCGAGATTCATATTCCGCCGCTGCGTGAGCGCATGGAAGATGTGAACGAACTGGTAGAGCATTTCGTAGCAGAGTTCAGGCAGAAGTACAACAAGCCTGATCTGGCGGTGAGCAGGCAGGGTATGCAGACACTGCTCAACTACAGCTGGCCTGGCAATGTCAGAGAGCTGCGCAACGTCATCGAACGCGCAGTGGTATTGTCGAGAACCGCCCAGATCGAATCGGAAGACTTCCCTGAAAAAATCCGGCAGCCTTCGCTGTTGCCAGGTGACAGTGCTGAAGAAGACCACATCTTTACACTGCAGGAAATGGAGCGGATGTATGTGCGCAAAGTGCTCGAATATGCCGGCGGTAACAAGTTAAAAGCTGCCCGGTTGTTGAATATAGACCCTAAGACCTTGCGAACAAAATTAGGTTAGGACGGCAGACAAGCATGGAAGAAGTAATTCTGGTGAACAAGATGGAAAGTGTCGTCAAGCAGATGGCTGAGAAGATGCTGCCCGAAAGTGGCATCTGCAGTTGTTCGCGTTGTCTTCTCGATGTACTGGCGCTTGCTCTGAATTCTTTGCCGCCGAAATACGTTGTAACCAACATTGGTAACGCTGTTACCAATGTTGATCTCGATTCGTCGCAATGGAAAGCGAACGTCACCATGGCCGTCTGCAATGCCATCAATGTTGTTAGGAGCCGACCCAGGCACAGTTGATTGTGCCTGATTTATCGTGGAGGACAAAATGACCGACCAAAAATCAGAAAAGGAAAAACTCAGCTTCGAACGAAAGGATGCAACCAAGGGTTACATAGTACTTTCGCTGATCGGCGACCTTGACATGTGGACACAGCCAGTTGCCAAGGAACAGATTCAGAAGCTGATCGATGAAAACAAGGTAAAAGTGGTTCTCGATCTTGAGAGAACCAATTACATAGATTCTTCTGGCCTTGGATTCTTTATCGGCACGCTCAAAAAATTGCGCGATGCCGGTGGAGAGCTGATTCTGATCAATCTGAATGCCTATATTTACGGCATTTTCCAGCTGATTCAGCTGCAGCACATTATCAGAACCTACGACAGTCTCGAAGAAGCTACCAAAGAATTTTAACCCCAAAGGGAGAACGCGAAGATGAAACAGAATATCCACCCCAAAACCAATCTGATCAACGTAACCTGTGCCTGTGGCAACTCATTCGAGACCATTTCGACTGCAGCTGAAATGAAGGTCGAAGTTTGTTCTGAATGTCACCCCTTCTTCACCGGCACTCAGCGCTTTGTCGACACCACCGGTCGTGTTGAACGCTTCAAGGCCAAACTGGAAACCCAGAAGAAGGTTGCCGAAGCAGCCGCTGCCACTAAAAAGGCCAAAAAAGAGCCCAAAGCCAAGACTGAAAGCAAAGCCGAGTAACCGGTTTTATGGCCAGTAAAAATCTGCTGCCAGGTGAAAAGCCGCGGGCAGCAGATTTTTGCTGCTTTAACTGATTGAACGGGAGCGTGAATTGACTGTCCTGTTGATGCGCAATACGCCTGATCCTGATCGTCTGGTGGCCTTGGCGGCCCGCCGTTGTTATTCGGCCCGCGCTGCCGGAGAGATCGAAGAACGCCTGTCTCTCGAAGAAATCGAACGTCTGCTTGATTATCTGCGTCAGCGAAACCATCTGTCGCCATTCGAGCATGCCGAGTTCACCTTTTCGGTAGATGGCGTTTCGCGAGCTCTGTCGCACCAGCTGGTGCGGCATCGCATTGCTTCATATTCGCAGGAAAGCCAGCGTTACGTAAATTACCTCAAGGTGCAGCAGCTGCCTTATGTAGTACCGCCCAGCATTGCTGAAAATCCTGAAGCTGCCGAGATTTACCGACGGGCGCTCGATGTTACCCTGACTGCCTATCGCGATATGGTAAATGTCGGCGTAAAACCTGAAGATGCACGCTATGTCTTTCCCAACGCAATTGAAACCAAACTGATTTTTACCTTTAACGCGCGCAGTCTGTTTAATTTTTTTGAACAGCGCTGCTGTATCAAGGCACAATGGGAAATCAGAAACCTGGCATTTGATATGCTCAAGGCCGTGCGCAAGGTGGCACCGCTGATTTTCAAGAGTGCCGGCGCTCCCTGCCAGTTTGCCAGTTCGCCATATTGTCGTGAGAACGACCATGAATGCCCGTTATACAAATCCATGATGAAGAGGACAAGCGAAAATGACCAGCAAAACCCTGGAAGACCTTAGAAAAGATCTCGATGCACTCGACAACAGAATAGTAGAACTGCTGGATCAGCGCGCAGTAATGGCGCTTGATCTGAGAGCAGCCAAGCTGGCTGCCGGCATCGAACATACGCTGGTACCGGTAAGAGAGTCACAGGTTTTTGCCCGCCTTGGCCAGGCTCGTTTGAACAAGCTGACGCATCAGCAGCTCGAACAGATTTTTGTAGAGATCGTTTCTGCTTGCCGTCAGCTGCAGGCGCACAACCGGGTTTGTGTTCTCGATGAAAAAGCCGGCTGGGTGAACGCTGCTGCTGTCAACCGTTTTGGCAGGTCCTGCGAGGTAGTTGCCGCCGATACCTTTGAAGATTTTACTTCTGAGCTGGCCCGGACTGCCGGCACTTTCGGCTTTGCCTCGTTTACACCCGATTTTTCTTATGAACGTCTTAATTTTATCGATGCGCTGATGTCAGAACGACTTTATGT
This sequence comes from Candidatus Rifleibacteriota bacterium, assembly GCA_022704885.1. Next base: position 13,592 of record JAKJFO010000088.1, read on the forward strand.
CGTCGAAGAATTCAATCATTCGCCTGAATTTTGCGTGGTCAGCAACACTGCCAGAGACCTTTCTGAGGCCGGTGAAATTTGTGTTACCGCTGATATGCTCAGGCAGCTGCGGCAATTTTTCATTTCACTTTCCTATGATCTCAAGATCAAGATCTGTCGCAGCATGACCGAAGTTCTCGAAAATATGCAGAGTGTTAATCCTGTGGCTGCCGTTCTGCCGCTTGAGATTGCCAAATCGGTCGAAAGCCTGATAATTCTGAGAGCCGGCCTTAAAATTGAATCTATGCCGAGAATAAGATTTTTTACCCTGTCGCCAAAGCCGGTTAACGATTACGCCCCAGGTCTGAAGACACTGCTGCTCTGCGCCATGGACGAATACAGCGACAAATTGAGCATGGTTTTTTCAGAACTCAGGCAGCAGAAAATTCAGGTTACCGACGTTCACAGTGTCGAATTTTATGGTAAGCCTTTTAACAGCATCGTTGCCATCGAAATGATCCTGCCAGAGAGTGAAGCGAAATTCAAAGAAGCGGTAGCCAGAATTGAGTCTGCCAGCCTGCTTCTCAAAATCTGCGGCTATTTTCCGGTTTTTCGCGAATAAATCATGAAGATTGTCATTTCGGGCGGTACTGAGATCGGGCTGCTGTTTGCAAAAGTTCTCGCCGACAAAAACGATCTGCACGTCATCGAAAGCAATCCAGAAGCGATAAAAAAGCTCGAACAACTTGACCTGCAGGTTGTTGACGGTAACCCAACCGCTCTTTCGGTTTTGCAGGAAGCGAGAATAGAGCATGCCGACGCTTTTATCGCCTGTGCCCATTCAGATGAAGTGAACGTCATTTCATGTCTTGCCGTAAAACAGATGAGCAAGGCCCGCACCTTCTGCTTCGTCAATCGCGCGCATTATTTCGAAACCTTTGCTGGCGAGCTTGGCGAAGAATTGATAATCGACCGCATCATCTGGCCAGAAATGCTGCTGGGTGAGTATATCGCGCAGATTATCACCGTTCCTGGAGCCATCGATGTCAAGATTTTCGAGAGTGAAGATCTTAAACTGCTCGAATTCAGACTTAAGTCCGGTGACGCCGCCATCGGCAAACATCTCAAGGATCTCAATATTCCAACCGGAGCTCTTGCCGTTGCGTTGTTTCGTGAAGAACACGTTGTTATTCCGGGAGGTATGACGAAGCTGGCAGAAGGTGACAAGATCATCTTCATCGGGCACGAAGCCAGCATGCGCAAGGTTGAGCAGCGCTTCAACCCGGCGCCTGGGCGCAAAAATCAGAACGTCGTCATCGTTGGTGGCGGCAATGTCGGCTTCATTCTGGCAAAAGCTCTTGAAATGAGCGGTAATGTCAAAGTTCGTCTGATCGAATCTTCGATGAAGCAGTGCGAAAGCCTGGCAGACCGCCTGAGCGACAAGGTTCTGATTCTCAATGCCGATGGCACCGATCCAAACTTTTTGCGGGCTCAGCAGGTCGCCAACTGCGACTGTCTGGTAACACTGACCGGTAACGATGAACGCAACCTTTTTGTATCCATGCATGCCAAGCAGTTGAATGCCAAAAAAGTCATCACCCGTGCCCACAATGTCGATAATATCGATTTTTTCGAAAAACTGGGGGTCGATGTCGCGCTAAGCTCTCAGTTCATTGCTGTTCAGAGCGTTAACCGGCAGATTCTCGACGAGAGCGTCGATGTCTTTACGATTTTCGAGAAGGGTAAGGCTGAAATTCGTGAGGTTTCGGTTCCGGCGCATTTTCCGCCGACTAAACTCATGGATCTGAAACTGCCGGAAGGTGTCATCATTGCAGCAATCCGCCGTGGCGGCCGTACCATGGTGCCCTGCGGTCAGGATAAAATCAAAGGCAAAGACAACTTGCGCGTATTCTGCGCTTCTGACCGTGGCGAGACTCTGCTTAATTTTCTGCAGGAATACACTGAAGCGGCTGAAATGGCTGAAGAAGAAGCAGATTCATGATCCGGTTTCGCATAGTCTTTTCGGTTGTTGGCATTATCGTGCAGGGTTTTGCAGCGCTGATGCTGGTTCCGTTGCTTGCGGCGCTCCTGGCAAAACAGTATGATTCTGCCGGCATGTTCGTGTTGTGCAGCTTGATCGGCCTGATTAGTGGACAACTTGCCTGGCGGTGTCATAAGGAAAAGAACTTCGACGATCTGACTCGCGTAGAAGGCATGGCGGCGGTAGCTTTCAGCTGGATGGGAGTTGCTCTTGTCGGCGCTTTTCCTTATCTTGGCTTCGGCATAGGTTTTATCGATGCTCTTTTCGAGTCTATGAGCGGGTTTACTACTACCGGTGCAACCATTCTCAAAGACTTTTCTATTCTCAACAGTTCGATGTTTTTTTATCG
>JAKJFO010000089.1:0-309 GCA_022704885.1 Candidatus Rifleibacteriota bacterium
CCCTGAGTCACCATTTCAAAATCACGACGACCAAGCTGCATCTTTTCGTAGCCGATTTCCCAGGTACCTTTGAATGGCGCTGCGGTTTTAACTTCCAGCTTTTCGAGAGCAAGGCCTGAGCCCGGCAACATAACACGCAATTCAGAACCGTTATCTATGGCTGCTTCTTCAAAAGAAGGCTGCAGTTCTTCGCGCGCATAATCGCTGCCCAACCTCTTGCCCGTTACTCTGACCGACCGCACAAAAACCGGAATCCTGGAAAAATCACGATCGTAACCGCTGAAAGTCAGGCGAACGGCCGTGTATGGA
>JAKJFO010000089.1:325-15860 GCA_022704885.1 Candidatus Rifleibacteriota bacterium
GCTGCACCGCCACACCGGTCGCCAGCATCTGCCATTTTCCATCGAGCAGACCTTCGATATCAGCCTTACCAGCGTAGTTATCATAATCTATTTCGGCTCTGACAAAGTTGAAAGAATACCCGGCAGGCAATGCAGATTCAATTTGCAGTCTATTGTCATCGAGCAGCTCTCGTTTCTGGGGTTCGAGATCCATGAGCTCACTTTCACCGACCGAACGCCAGAACAGCTCAAAAGCGCGAGAATTGCCATCCGGCCCGAAAAGCGACAAATCGAGAATATCACTTCTTCCTTTGCCAGCATTGATTTCGTGCAGCTCAGCCGGCAGCACAACCTCTACCAGACCGGTAGCGACTGCAGTTACGCTTCCCTGAGAATGCCAGTTATCTTGTGCAACAGCGACTGAAGCGGTTACCAGTAAGCCAAGAATGATCATGATTTTGCAGATGTTCTTCATATCAGTTCTCCGATTTGTTGATAAAGCGCTGATAGAGATATGATACCAGCATCAGAACGATCGCCAGACCTATGAATGAAGCAACTCGATACAGTTGCTCAAGCTTGGCCAGATCGAGCAGGAAAATCTTACAACAGGTCAGCAGCACCAGCAGCAGAGCTGCCTGGCGGGCGCGCACCACTTTCCATCTGATGCCCGACAGCAGCAGACCGATGGCATAGACCAGCCAGCCAAGGCTGTAACCAAGCTGATGCGCCAGATTGCCTCTGGTCAAAAGGCTGAACGACCGGCCTTTCTGGCCAAACACGCTGGCAATCTCTATGTTCAGAACATAAAACACTGCAACTGCCAACGATGTGCCAAAAAAGGCGTTCGGCGGCACACTGCTTACCGGCCAGGTATCATTGTATTGACGCCGGGTCAGCCAGATCAACAGAACAATACAAAAAGCGAACAGCGCCGTCGGCGAATTGAGCAGAGGCGACATCTCGCCAAACTGCGCACTGAACCTGAACGGGAACAGTGCAGTTTTGATAAAGCCCAGATAAAGCAGAACCAGGCCAGCCAGCCGGAACGGGCGATCGAGGCGTTTTGGCCAGACCAGCATCAGCAGGCCATAGATGATCCAGCCGGCAGCTGAGCCGATTGCCATGCCGGCGGTTTTCGCCTGAAAGATATCGAACGGCTGGCCGGGCTGAAAGATCGTGCTCTTGATGATCTTTATTGCAAAGAAGCCGGTAATCAGAAGCATGGCAAGAAAAAGGTTCTTGATCGAAATCGAGCTTTCCTGCCATGGTTCCTGTAAGAAGAGGTAGAGCAGAATTATCATCAGCGGCACGTAGGCCAGTAACCCGAGGTTGAACAGCGGGCTCATGCCGGCCACATAGCTGCCATACCCGAACGGGAACCAGATCAACCAGAGCGTTGCCAGAAACAGCAGGACCATGCCGAAAATGCGGATTCCTGAGGGTAAATCCTGATGGCGCCAGAGAACTGCGCCAAACAGGCCCCAGAGCGTGACATAAACGATGGTCTGCAGCAGGTCGCCTGCCGGCATAAACTTCAGGGTTGCGCCGGCCTGCACCTGCGAACCGGCAAAGACGTCGGCAACGATGAGATTGACCAGATAAAAGCCGGTGCCAATCGCCAGCCACATGAAATATTTACTGATACTGTACTGGCCAAGATTGTCATCGGGATACGGCGCCAACCTGACTGCTGCAAACAGAGCGGCGGTCGCCGCAGCAACCGAGAAGACCGCGGCATTGAGAATGATCATGCTGTTGGCGCCCTTCATCTGCGGCAAAAATGACAGCAGCAGATAGAGACCAACCGGAGCCAGAGCAGCCGAAACCTTGCGCAGGCCGTTGTGTTCGACGCGGCGGTTCAGCCACAGCAGCGCTGCCGATTCGAGCACGAGCACCAGGCCGAGCCAGCCCTTTTCCAACAGCAGTATCGGGGTGGCCGAGAGATAGAACAGCAGCACGCCGCCGTGGCAGGCGAGAATACTGTTGCGTTCAGGTTTGCCGGCGAGCTGGCCAAGCAGTACTTTGACAAACGGCAGCTTGATGAAGGCGAGCAGAACCGGCACCCAGCCGGATACTTCGCGAGTCCAGAAGTGGTCGGCTGCATAGACGATAAAAATCGCCTGGATCAGCTCGAAAATCGGCCATGCCATCCAGGCAATGCGATATTTACCATAGTCTTTGTAGACAATGAACGGCACAACCAGCGCCGCCGCCAGCAACAGAGCCGACCACAGCATTGAATGCAGATAAAGTGTGCCGGTCAGATCGGGGCGCAGGGCCCAGAATGCCTGCGCAAACGCACCCGAGAACAAGGTCATTGCGATCATGATCGAGTAGCCCATGCGCCGCGCCATGGTCAAGGTAATCGCGCCGAAACAGAAGAGGGTCACCATTCCCGGGTGCGGATTCAGGGGTTGAACGAATGAAAAGGCGGTTGCGAGCAATATAAAAATGCCCATGATCGGCGTCGAGCTCATCCATTCGGTCAGCAGCGGGTTGTTGCGCACACTGGTGCCGGTCACGCGCTCGTCAATCTTAAGCGTCTCGCTCCATTCTACCACCCGCTTGAGAACCCAGAACAGAACCAGCACGACTACAGCACCGGCCAGCAGAATCAGCGCATAGACGCTCGACACGTAAATGACCGGCGCTGCCCAGTAGAGCCAGAAGGCAGCGGCAAAAACCAGAATCATCGCCATAAAGGCGAGCTGCAGCAGGCCTCCGAACAGCAGGCTGACGATGATTCCAATCACCTGCAGACCGATAGCCATCGGCCAGAACAGAGCCGACATTTTCGGCGTAAACAAGATTACCAGAAGCATCAGTAGCGACATGGCAACCGGGAAAATTCTGAACCACTTCAGCGACAGCTTGTCGATGCCATTGCGGTGAATCAGCAGAATCGGCCCGAGGCCGCCTGACAGGCCGTAGACAAAGAATGCCAGAAACGCCCAGACATTGCTGGTCGCTTCAAAACGATAAATTGCCCAGAAGCCTGAGACAAAAAAGGTCAGGGTTGCATAGGGAATGACCGCCGCCTGCCAGCTGCCATTGCGCAGAGCGAGTGCGACGGCGATGCTGATCGCCGCTGCCATCATCCACATCGGGGTGCAGCCGGAAAAGCTGTTAACAACTACTGCAGCCATCACCAGAATACTCAGATACAAAATGATCGCTGACCACTTCGTTGAACTGCTGTTTTGCGGAATCCAGCCGAGCCTGTCGATAAAAACCGAGAACAGTAAAAGGTTGCCAACCCAGGCCAGGCCGATCATGTATGACTCGGGAGTATTTGGCGCCAGAAAAGTGGCGCAGGTCAACGAGAAAAGTGTGCCAACGGTCGAGAACAACAGCAAAAAGCGAGACTCGAGCCTCCTGATAACCTGGTAAATACCAACGTTCACGATAGTCAGATAGACGATTAGAGTCAGCAGGTTCCCGCGACCGGTCGATACGAGCAAAGGCGTGAGATAGGCGCCAATGCCGCCGAGCACCGAAATTGCAACTCCGCGATGAAAGATCGCCAACACGAAGGCCGCGGCCGAAACCGTTACCAGCGTTATGAACCCAAGCGGCTTTTCGAGATAACCATAATAAAGCGTTGCTGCAAAAAAAACTGAGTAGAGAACGCCGATACCGCCGGCGGCCAAAGTATGTCGCATGGTATCGTAGCGCCCACGCTCAAATTTGAAAGAGCCGGCAATCATACCGAGACCGACGATGGCACCAATCACCAGGCGCATAATTGGCGAAATCAGATTCTTATCAATGGAATATTTAACGAAAAAGCCGGCGCCGATGAAGAGAGCAATGCCGCCAAGCCAGGCGAAAAGGTTGGCGCCGGTGAACTGTTCCCAGTCGACGCTGTCTTTGAACTGGTTCCAACGATCGCCCCAATCGGGTTCGCCAGGGTCGCCCGGCCCGGAAGGACCTTGGGGGCCGCGAGGGCCGCGAGGGCCGCGAGGGCCACCAGAGCCACCAGCGTCATCAGCGCCGGCAGCTTCTGCTGCCATGCTATTTTCGTATTTTGACTTTTTACGTTTACCCGCCGATTCGTATACTGCCGATTCAAGGTCGGTGGGACGGGTGCTTGTCCCGGCAACCTCTTCTCGACTGCGTTTCAGCCATTCATATTTGGCATTTTCAGGTCTGAGTTCGGTGGTATCTGAAGAACCCGGTTCGCTGTCTGAGAAAATCGGTTCATTCGGTTCAGCAGTGCCTTGAGCATCTAAACCGGTCGGAGATGGTTCAATGGGTTTATTCTGATCAGCTTTAATATCGCGCCCCTTCTGGGTAAAGCGGATAGCGGCAAAACCTTCATCAGCTGAAATCGGCGCCGTTTCATCTTTGTCGGCCGATGCCAATTCTGGTGTCAGCTTCTCTGCTGGCTCTGTCAGCTCCTCAGATCTTTCAGACGCAGTGGCGTGAGTCTCTGATGTCGATTGAGTCTGTGCTGCACGCGACTGCAATTCCTGGCGCTGCCTGTCGTGAGCTTTTTTCAACGAATTAACTTTGTCGGTGAGATAGCGAAGCCTGTTTTCAAGATCATCGATCTTATCTTCAAGTACCCGTCTGGTACTCGAAATTTTTTCGTAAACTATAAATCCTAAACACACGACCAGCAGAAATTCAAACATCGCTTGTGTTCTCCAACTCAACAGACATATGTTTCAGTATGACTCAATTCTACCCAACCTTCACTGGTAATGCATTATTTTTTTTAGAATCATCAGTGGCCGGCGTATTTGCGAAGAGAATCTAACCCTGGCGGCTCAGTTATCACTCTTTGAGATCCTGCGACTTTCCTTATTTGCCCCTGCTTCGCTTAAGCGACACAGGGCTTTGAAAAGCAGGCGAAACGGTTTCGCGGAAATAAAAAAACCGCTGCAGCTATAAGCTGCAGCGGCCTTTATTGGCGGCTAATTAGTAGCGTGAAGGTCTGCGGGGGCGATCTTCGCGCGGCTTGGCTTCATTAACTTTGAGGCCACGGCCGTTGATTTCCTTGTTGTTGAGCTGAGCGATAGCATTCTGGGCTTCGCTTGCTTCGGGCATTTCTACGAAACCGAAGCCTTTGGATCTGTTGGTTTCGCGTTCAATGATAACATTGGCGCTAGTAACATCACCGTAGGGTCTGAAAAGTTCTTCAAGTTCGGCGTCACGAATGCTGTAAGGAAGGTTTCCAACGTAAATTTTCATCACAAATAGTTCTCCTAAGATATTTCACACTTACTCACCTCTATCCCGGAGAACCAAATGCAGTATCCCGGTCAATATCGTTCATAATTGCGTAAAAATATAATAGCACTTATTGACCACTAAAGACAAGTATTTTTTTTATTTTTTTTTGCCTGAAATCGCGGCTATGAGATAAATGAAGCAATTTCGATAAAAATAACGATTTGCGACGAAAGTAAAAAAAATACAGCGCCCTCGACCTGCGAGAGCGCTGTATCCGAAAATTTCTGTTTAATCAGTAATTATTCGGCATCCGGAGCATCAGCTGCTTCGTCGGCGGCCTGTTCAGTTACTTCCCAGGAAGCGACTTTGAGAACGTCGAGTTCTTCTGCATTGGCGGCAGCGACAACTTCGCCCTTAACTTTCAAAGTTTTGCCAGCAAGAGCTTCGATTTCAGCGCGCTTGGCAGCGTCAGCAAGTTCGAGTTTGAAGGTCTTTTCGCCCATGTCGAGAACGATGGTAGACTCAGTCTGGCCAGCTTCAGTGTCAGCCGGAGTAACTTCAAGAATACCAGTGTAATCTTCAGCGGTGGCTGCCGGAGCTGCGGCCGGTTCAGCGGCGGGAGCGACGGCGGGTTCAACTGCCGGAGCAGCGTCCTGAGCAAAAGCAGAAACGGTAAGAAGAACACAGAACAGAGCGATTAACAGATTGCGCATTTTAATGCCTCCTATGAATTGTGAACTAATTGTACCGACTTGGAAAGCCTTATCAGCACTATTATCGTGGCAAGATTATACTACCGGCTGCGCCTGGTACATATTCGGCTTTATCCTCTTAAAATTCACGGCTTGCCACTTTGACACGCAAAATACCTGACAATCATTTGCTTGCTCAATCAATCAACGATTTTCAAAGCGTTTCGACGTCTTTCGCGATTTACTGGCAATTATTTACTGACTGCCGGTGTTTTCATGTACACAGAGAAATGTCTTCAAGTGATTCTGCTGTTAAGAAAAACTTCCCGGCATTCATGCTTCAATGCAAATGAGGCCGGAAAAAACTCATGGAAAAAATCAGAGAAGCCGTACAGCATGAGTGGTAGGCAGAGTCTTCACAAAATAACTCCGATCAGTTACCGGTGAAGCTTTCCTGTTTGATGCGCTTTGCTTCGTCAATTTCGACTTTGTTGTCGATGGCCATTTCTTTGAGCTTAAGTGATTCTTTTTTGCTCTCAGCCAGACTCTTGAGCTGTTTCGCGCCCTCGTATGCCTTGATGGCGTTTTCGTCTTCGCTGCTCGATTCCATCCAGTCGAGACTACAGGCGTTGTATTGTTGTTTGATGAACGCCTGGTCACGAATTTCACGCTGTACAAGCGCTTCGAATTCAGGGGTCCCTTCGGGGGCTACTGCAGAAGTTTTGAATTCATCTCTGATTTCAGCTTCGGTGCGATTGAATGCGTCGATCATCTTCTTAACGTTGTTAGCCTGCGCTTCAGTTTTTTCTTCTTCTGACATGCCTGCCATTGCCTTGTCGATCTGGCGGTCAGTCAGCTTCATCTCATAGGCGCGTTTCTGCAAAGCCGCCTGCCGACGGACTTCGGGATCTTCACTGTTGGCATTGAGAATGGTCGTACCCTGATAAGATTTGGTATAAAACTGCGATTCAAGATTTCCAATCTTGTCATTTATCCGCTTCAGCACGTCATCGACCAGCTCTGAAGGGCGGTTGCCGCTGTCTTTAGCCGGCAAAGGACCGTTGTCGGGGCATTTGATTGCGCCGAGATCTTCACGCATTTTCTTAACATCGGCTCCCTCTTCATTTGACCACCAGCCGATCTGCCACCATCTTTTGCCGGTATCGACGTCTTCGATTCGCTTGTCGAGCTCTTCCAGGTTCTTTTTTGCTTCGGTAATCGCGCCTTCCTGGGTTTTCAACAGATCTGCCAGCTGAGGTTCCGTCAGATTTGCCAGCGACTGGGCGTTCAACTGTTCGTTAAAAAAACTGCTGTCGGCGTTTTTTTTCAGCTCATCAGCGACCTCGCTGGCAATAGTCAGAACTTCTTCGCGTTCCTTGTTGGCCAACGCATAGAATTCGTCACGGATAACAGCAGATGTATGCTGAGAGAAGCGTTCTTCGATGTCGGTGCCAGGGGCTTTTGCCATAAGATCAAGTGAAATGTCGACGCGGGCTTCGAGATAGGCCTCATCTTCACGCTGCGCTTCAGTAAGCTCTTTGCGGCTCACCCTGATGTTGTCGACGTTAGTTGAAAGCGTCTTCTGATAACTGCCGGCAACCTGCCGACGCAGAATTGGCTTTGCAAAAACATATCTGACTTCTTCGATCTTGTCGGCAGAAAGTTTGGTGTTGTCAGTCTCATCGACGACATAGCGTTTGAATTCGAGAGTCAGAGGCTCGGCAGTCGATTTGAAAGTCTCGGCTTTGGCAGCCTTCATGTCGGCTTTGAACTGCGTCAGAATGCGTTGCGCATCCATCTGCAGGATCTGGCGTGTGGTAGTGCGCGAAATATGTCGGCGGGCGTAGCTCCAGATGTTCATGGCCGCGCCAAGAACCATGGCAGCCAGAACCGCAGCAACCATCAGTTCTACCAGCGTCATGCCAGACCTTCTGAGTTCTTTCATCGTTGCCTCCTGGTGCCGCTCAGAACCTTGTTTCGGGATTAAAAATCAAAGCAAAATCGCGCAGGCTGCGCTCAGGCTCAGATGTTGCGTCGCGGTTTCCCCGCTCTCGCCAGAAAATTTCGGCTTTGAACGAAATTTCGACCAGCTGGTCAAAGTCGTTTTTAGACGCCTGCATGGTCGCTTCGAGCCAGAATTCTTTATCTTTTTTCATCTCTTCGATACTTGCCAGAGTATCAGGATAAAACTCGACAGGCACCGCAACAGGCTCTCCGCCTTTGAGCTGATCGTAGTTTTTCTGGTAACGCGAAAATGGCACGTGTTTGACTTCTTCAAGAAACTTCGTCAGCAGGCCTGAAGCCTTGGCATAGTTGCCGACCTTCACTGTAGAAACGGCACTGGAACTGACAAGATTGATCAGCGGAATGAAAGCGATGACGATTATCGCGACAGCGATCAGCACTTCAAGCAGAGACCAGCCTCTTGAACTTTTCATCAGTCGACCTTCCAGGCGTTCCAGCGGGGGGAAAGCGCGAGATAATAGCGGCGAGGGTCGTATTTGCCACTCTGAGGATGCAGGCTGCCCAGTGAAGCTCTGACCTTGGATGCTGAATAGTCGACCATCACTTCACCACGCATACGGTGCTTGGCAAATTCGTTGGTTACCCAGTTACCGACAATGTTGAGACGAGTGTTTGAGCCAAGATAAATGCAGCGATGAGTGTAGACCGAGCCTTCGATGGTAAAATCACCCTCATCGGTCATGATCAGGCCGCCGTTGCGAACTATCAGACTGAAAACAGTTGGCTTCTCAGCCTCTTCGACATACTTGATGTTGCAGCCAAGGCTGACATTGCCCGATACGACGATCATTCCCTTGCCGGTAACGTAGAAAGTGTCGCCCTCAGGCGCCTTGAACGAATTGTTATCGGCTCCGAGTGAACCGGCAATGAAGGTCACACCATTGAGCTGCAGAGCTTTTTTGCCATCTATGGTCACCATGCGGTTCGGCAGATCTTTGATGAAGTTTTCGGCGCTGGCATAGTAGTAGTTCGATTTTTTGGCGAACTGCTCAGGCGAATAGAAATTAGCGGGCATGTTGATCGTGTCGCCCGGGTCATACATGGTATAAGAGACGTCGGCGGTCATGTCTTCGGCATCGTAGGCTTTCATGAACCACATGTTGTAATCGTATTTATTGATAATCTGGTCGGTAAACCAGTATGGCACCGGAATCGGCGGCACGAAGCACCAGGGTGGTGGAAAAGGCAGCAGCGGCAGGCGATCTTGCGCAAAAAGCCCGACGATGGTGACATGCCATTGTTTGTAACGCTTGGCCACCATACCTTCGATATCACGCGAAAGGGTCGGATACCAGGTATTGAGGCCGAACAGATGCGTCTTGTTATCTGACCAGCCGAGAGTCGGCAGACAGTAGTAACTGTTGCGGGTGCCCATCCACGGCAGTTTCATGCGGGAAAAGGCATCGACGATCGGCGTTGAACCGAAAGCGACAGCGCCCTTGGTAAGGTCGGTCAACGAACTGCCAAAAGCTCTGAATGCAATACTGATTCCAAAGGTGATAATGTTCGAACTTAGCTTTTCAGGATCTGGCAGAAAGTTGATACTGTCAGCTTTTTTCTTGATGTAATCTTCGTAACCCATTTTATGGGGTTCCTGAGTCCACCATTTATATGAGTCGTTACGGGCTTCGAGCGCACTACCCTTGTAGGCATTGCGATTTTCGATGTATTTGGGGTCTTTATGCAGCAACTTAGCCTTGGGCGCGACGTCAGACGTCATCTGAAAACCATGATTGAATGGCCCGCGCGAAAACTTGAGTTCCTTCGGCAGCGGACTACCTTTCTTGCTCTTGACGTTCTTGGAATTAACCGTGACATCGAGGTTATATGATGCCTTCGAAACAATCATGTTTTTGGTGCGCCCGAGCATCAGCAGAGCATCAGCACCGGCCGCCATATTGAGTGCCTTGTCAGCAAAACCGCCCTCGGCTATCTTTGGCCCGTCGTAATGACCGACCAGAGCAGTATTTATTACCAGCGGCGTTCCGGGGCTGCCGGCATCGACAAAGTCATCTGGCTTGTAGTTGACTCGGATCTGGCCTGAGTGCTCTTTACGGGCTTCGCGTTCCTCTTTGTTCATGACACGCTTGGCGCTGTTATTCACATAAAACTGACCGCCATGATCGTTGAAATTGAAGCGGTCATTGTTTATATTCGCGCAAAAGAAGCTGTAAAGCGGGGCCATCGGCTGAATATCAGAGACCTTGAAGTCCTTGGTCGCTTCGATGCGGCGCTGCGAACTGGTGCCATCAGCAAAATCAACTTTGGCTACCGAAGTGACTTTCAGCGTGCCATATTTTTCGACATAGCGCGAGTAATCTTCGGGCACCTTGACTCCACCGGGCCAGAGTTCTTCTTTGCGCATGAAGAAGTCTTTGTCGAACATGATCATGATCGGATAAAGATTGGGTTTGTTGAGCAGACCATGAAAAAGTGCGCGCAAAATCTTATCGAGAATGAAAAAGTCTTTCAGACCGATTCCATCAGAACAGTTCATTACGTTGGCAAGCTGAGTGTCTTTGGTAAGTGGTTTCAGGGCCAGATCTACGACAGCCGCCGGGTCGATGGTGGCCAGCGTGATATCAGCCTTGATAATCGGAATGTGAACTTTGATCGGAATCGTGAAATTGAAAAGTGACAACCAGTCGGGAAACTCGCCAACAAAGGCAGCGCGGCCCTTGTTTTCGAGAAAATCGACGATGTCCTTGCGCGCCGAAAATTCGCAGTCGATGCCGGGCACCTCGTATTTACCCGAAGGCAGTGCTTTGGGAGTGACGCGGTAGGCACTTTCGATCTCGAAGGTCACCTTTACGTCATATGCTTTTATCTTATCGCCGCCGGCGAACTTGATCAGATCATCGACCCAGTCTTCGCCTTCGGTCTTAAGACGAAGATCGGCAAGCGTATACTCTACCTTGTTCGGGAAACCTTCCGCTTCCATGACAGAAACATCGAGCTCATCATCGGCGCCAAGCTCAACCGCGGCATCGTTGACTTTTCCGCTCTTAACCGGCAGCGGGTAACGCAGCATGATGGCAAAGCTTTTCTGTGTGGCTGTCTGCATGAATGATGAATCATCGTTCATGGCACGGCTCATCATATGCATTCCGCGCATGATGCCGGTTTCAGCGAGCGAAGCCGCCTGATCGCCACCCAGTGCTTTTTGCGACTGCCGTGTTCGCTCGACGGTCGATGAGCCAAAATACAGCGATGCCACAAAGATGACGCCCAGGATGGCGACAACAACCGCCAGAACATTACCTCTGCGGGCTTTGCCAACGAGTTTTTCTGATTTCATAGTTCACCCCTCTGACTTTGAGAGAAAGTCTCCATAACACATACGCTCAACTACCCCCGCCACGTTGCACGGAATATGGTGGCGCCGGCTCGGCAGTAGGCAGATCCTTTGGATACCAGTCTTTGGTCTGGTTCAAACCATTCAGAAACTCTTCGAAGCTCACATTGGTGCCAAGCGCCAGATTGGCTCTGGTGAGCTGCTCGCGCAATTTGCCGGGATCAATCATACTTATCTGCGCAAACATGTCGTAAGCACGCGAAACATCGTCTGCCAGAGGACCATAGACATTGGAAAGCTTTTGCGCAGACAGAGCATAGTTTTTGAATGCTTCACGAAATTTTTCTTTATCACCAGTGATCAGGTAAACTTCCATCAGGCCGCCCCAGGCATGCAGTTCCTTGAAATGGTTATTGTTGCTGCTGCCAAGAACTTTGGTATACGCCTTTTCGGCAGCCGCCATGTCTCCCTGATCGAAGATCGAATTAGCTTCGGCAATCATCGGATCGTCTTCGACCTCGATCATCTGTCGGGTTTCTTTGGGAATATCGGGCGGCAGACTCAGCCGTCGCGGGATCGACTGCACCTTCGACCAGGCGCGATTGAGTTCGGCTTCTATAGTCATTTCATGAGGGTTCACTGCCGGAGCAACCGATCTGGTGCGCTCAACCGCTGCTGTTCGCGAGGTCGAAGTCAGATTGAATGCCGACTGCTTACCGGGATCAGCCAGCGAGATCCTGGTTGTCACCGCCTGTTTGTCAGCGACTTTTGCATGGAAATACAGATACAGAATCGGGATCAGCAGCAGGATGATGCCTGACACCAGGAATTTAGTATCGCTGATGTCAATTTTTCCGAGAGATTCTTTCAGATCGTCAGACATAATATCTCCTCATAGGTTATATTGTACACTATTTTGGGCAGATCAGTAACCGTTGAGCAACGATAATTCAAAAACCGGTTTTTTCTCTACAGTCGACCTGATGGTTTTTAGGTTCATCCGGATCTTGCATACTTTTTGCGAGAAATGTTTTTAAAATCGGGCTCTCGGCGGAATCTCATTCGCTACAACTCTCCCCAGACGAGGCTTATTTTGTAAAGCTATGGCTTTGCGTCAAAACTGCCTGGCTCGAAGCTTTCGCTCATGAGAAACCCGCCTGCGCCCTTACTTTATTTGTAACCCGATGAACCGGTGTTGAACAGCAAAGTATGCTTCTGTCGGTGATGACCCGTTTTTTATCAGAGCTCATTGAATGACCCTGCCGGTTTACATAACTCCGATCTTTATATTGCTTTGCAACGTATTATTTTAAATAATCGCGACAAAATCTAACTTTTTCTCTTGACGCATTGCAACATTTATGAGAAAATCACTACATAAAAATATTGCAAGGCAAAATGGAGGAAAGCAAGTCGTGAGTCACACTGCAATGGTATGGTCTGCCCTGATCCTTTATGTTTCTGTAACCGTTTTTCTGACAGTTCGTGGAATGCTGCGAACCAAAGATCTGGCAAGTTTTGCCGTCGGCAACCGTGATATCGGCCCGGCCTGGGTCGGCCTGTCGCTCACTGCCCAGCTGACCAGCGTTGCAACTTTTGTGGTAAATCCCGGTCTTGTTTACACTTATGGCCTTTCCGCCCTGCTCGGCCTTGGTTTTGCCGCTGGTCTTGGCATCATAGCAGGGTTATGCATACTTTCCGGCCCTTTTCGTTCAGTTGGCGACAAGGTAAAGGCACTGACAATTCCTCAATGGATCGGCGCCCGCTATGAATCGAAATGGCTGCGCCTGTTCTTTGCCTTGATTTCACTTTCATTGATCAGCTTCATCGTTCTCATTGCAGTCGCCATAGCTCTCACGTTATTTTCACTTCTGCAGCTTACCGATATCAATCAGACCACATGGCTGGTCATCGGAATAATGGTTTTCGTTTTCAGTTACACTCTGCTCGGTGGAGCCAATACCTCTACCTACACCAACGCAATACAGGCCATTGTGATGCTGGTTGTTGCGCTGATCCTTATCGGCAGCGGCTTCGAGCATTTCGGCGGCGAAGGACTGCTGGCAAAAATCAGTTCGTCCAACCCTGAATTGACTTCGCTCACTAATCCCGGGTCGCTTTATTTCCGCAACTTCTTCGAAGTATTTGTCTGCAACTTCATCGTTGGCCTGGCTATCGTCTGCCAGCCTCACATTCTCGGCAAATCGCTTTTGCTCAAAGATGAGAGCCAGATTAAAACGTATCTCGCCGTAGCGATAATCGCCGGCACTGCGTTTGTATCAGTCATGTTCGTCGGTCTCTATGCCCGCGTCGCTCTGACCGAAGTCGTCAGAGGCGATCTCGTGGTTCCCACCTATATCGCAAAGAATTTTTCTTCAGCGACTCAGGTTCTCATCAGCATGGGCCTGCTCTGCGCCGGTATTTCGACACTCGAAGGCCTTCTGCTCGCGCTCTCTGCTATCTTTTCAAGCGACATATATCTGACCCTCAGACCAATCAACCCGGAAACCCGTGAGCAGGACCTAAAAAAAGCCCTGCTTTTCGGCCGCGTCGCCCTGGTGCTTGTCGGTATCGGCTGTGTATTTCTCTCGATCTGGCAACTGCGCAACCCGACCGGCGGTTCGGTGGCGATATTCGCCCAGTATGGCGTCTACCTGCTGTTTACTGCCACTTTTCTGCCGATTGCCTGCGGCCTGTTTCTGCCCAGCGTAGGCCGCGAACTGATCGGCAAAGGCGTAATCGCCTCTACCCTGTTCTATTTCCTGCCTGCGATCGTTCACCGCTTCGCGCCTGAAGCTCCGTTCTTCTACATGGCCAACAACCCGGCCATTCTTGCCACCACCGGCATAGTAGCCGGCTGGCTGGTGGTAGCTGCCGGCCTTGCCCTTCAGAAAAATCCGGCATTCGCCGCTTCTGCAACAGAAGTCGAGCAGCTCGTGCCAGTGCCTGCAAGCCAGCCCGACAAAGAATAAGCAAAAATTCTCACAGTAACAGAAGCCCCCGTAAAATGCGGGGGCTTCGTTGTCAACGCTTCATTTCAGAAGGCAAATTCGCTTAGATTTCTTTGAGGGCAGAATCGAGCCATTTGAGGTCTTTTTTGACATCGGCGGCGACGAAACTGCGGTCGGCAGCGCTCCACCGGTCAGGCGCCAGTTGCTTCGCCGCGTTCTTCAGATAAGAATGCCGCAGCTTTTCCATATCCTGACGGCGGCCTTTGACCTGGCTGAGATGCTCAGGAATGACGATGCTTTTGCCGTTTACGCCATCTTCAGGGTTGCCGCGGCGCACTTCGATACCCATCTTGCGGGCAAAAGCCAGCTGTGAATTGTGATGTTTACCGGCGCCGGTGTATTCGGTTTCCTGCACGACAATGATCTGGTCTTCGTTCATTTCGCGGGCGAGCGCAACAGCCCCGGTAACGCTGGTATTGCCGGCAGGGCCGCGTTCGATACCTTCGAGTTTTGCCAGCAGTTCGGTTATGTAAAAAACTTCGCCCTGGTTGACCAGTATGTAATCATCCATATAGCGCATGCTGCGTGCCGCATTGCGTGGCACATCGACACGATCGGGCCAGGTGGCAAAAGGCACGCCGAAGCCGGTGTGTCCGGTCGTGAACGATTTGCGGTTAAAATCTCGATCAGACGCCATATGCAGACCAGAAAGATCGACCGAACAGGCGACAACCTGAGCCTGACAGCCGGCAGCCAGCATGCCACGTGCGGTTCCGGTCAGATTGCCACCGCCGGCATGAGTAACGACAACCGCATCGGGATCTTTGCCCGCAATATTTCTTATCTGCAGCACCAGCTCATTGCCAAGACTTTCGACACCCTTGATTCCAAATGGAGTGTACAGAGAAGCGTTGAAATAGCCGGTTTCTTCGAGAGTCAGCAACAGGTAATAAAACAGCTCCGGGCCCACCGACAGCTTGATGACCTCAGCACCAAAAGCTTCGCATTTACGGCCCTTCTCGACGATTTCAGGCTGACCGATGCCATGTGAGTCGAAAACTTCCTGCACGATAATGCAGCGCAGGCCACGCTGTGCTGCCTGCGAGGCGACTGCCGCGCCATAGTTACCAGAGGTGGCGGCGATAACACCTTTATAGCCTTTTTGCGCTGCAACATAAGCCGAAATGGAGGCGCGGCGAGCTTTGAAGCTGCCTGAAGCATTGGCCGCCTCATCCTTGAGAAAAATACGGGCACCCTTGCCGGGCGCACTGATCTTTCTTACCGCACGGGTCAGATTGTGCAGTTCGAACATCGGCGTATTGCCGACTTTGGTTTCTGCCTGAATTCTGATGATATCGTCCAACGTAAAACCGCAGTCGCTCATCATTCTTTCGTAATCGAAAGCCAGTTCA
>JAKJFO010000008.1 GCA_022704885.1 Candidatus Rifleibacteriota bacterium
CAGCCTTGAATTGAATTCCGCTGAAGGCGGCAACAGCGCGGTGATAAGATTCGACCGCTATATGGTCACCGGAGAAGGCGATCAGGAAAAGCTGGCTTTCGACCGCTTCGAGAGTGTCGTATATGAGTTTCGCAAGCCGTTTTTGACGCGGTCAGTCGCCGGCGCTAACCGCACGATTGCGCGGCACGTCGATTCGATTGCATTTTCCCGCCCGGAAGGCCCGGGGGACGAAGCCGCTGCCGGCGGACAGATCAATTACGACGAAGGCTGGGCGGCGCGCATGGACATTACCATGGTTGGCAGCCGCAAGATTCCCGGAACAATTCAGATTGCCAGCCACACCGAGCGGGTTTCGGTGTTCATGATCGAAGAGTATTATCGACTGATCAACAAGAACCGCTTTCTTTCGATGGCTCAGCTGGCAAAAGAAGATGGCGCCAAGATTCTCGATGAAGAATTTGATTACGATCAGATGTTTGCTCAGAGTATGGATCCAGAGGAACTTGCAAAACTGACTGTACAGCAGCTCGAAAATCTTCTGACAAAGGAAAACGCTTCGCTTACAGAAGTTGAGAATAAGCTGGACCAGGTAGATGAGTCGATCAAAGGCATTGATACCCGTGGTGACAGGACCTGGTATACACTGTGGATCGGCCGGGCGCCGACCGAAGTCACCAAGCTGCAGGACAATCTGAAGAATCACACAGAAGTGGCAGATCTCGAGAAAGACCTGGCAGATATCGATGCAACCATCGAACAGTATGAAACCGAGCATCTCACCAATTCGTTTTCTGGGGCCGGAGTGAATATTGCCGGTATGGACAAGAACACCAAAGAATATCAGGATCTCAAAGAAGCATACGATATCAAAATGCGCGATTACAGCATGAAAGAAGCTTATGATGCCGGCAAACAGGAGGGTGACCCTGAATACGTCAGCATGGTTGATTCTTATAACCCCTCTAGCCTGCAGAAGGGCGTTATCACAACGTCTGATGGCAGTACCGAAACTTTTACCGAGTCTGATGAAGAATTTGCAATCAGACAGGAAAAAGCTACAACTATCTATTCTAACCTGCAAAAAGTCGATCTCAGCTGGCGCGACGAAAAAGGCGGCGAAGAAAGCGTTAAAAAATACACTGCCGCCAAGGATCTGCGTGATCTTGCCGAAACCAAAGTCAGTTTTGCCAAACAGCGTGATGCGCACGAAGACAACATCGAAAAAATCACGACAGCGAAGCGTAACGCCAGCTAGAATAAAGCGAGTTTTTCCTGACTATTTCTGCTCAGATATTATCTGATTTCAGATTGCTGCCGATAGGTCGAGCTGAAATATAACATCAGGAATATCGATGTATCTGATCAACTACCGTCGTATTGCGGTTTATCTGGCAATCTCAGCATTCGTGCTGATGCTCGCTGTCGGTTGCGGCGGCGGTGATGGAGGCCTTTCTGATTGGGCCAAACCCGGTCAGGTTACTGTCGTTTCAAACCTGAGTGGTCAGGTGCTGGCGCCGGTTGCCGGGACTTCGTTACACGAATCCGTCGCTTTCTCGCTGCTTTCAGTTGAAGGCACCAGAGTATATATTGAAGAGAAGCCTGAATTCACAACAACTGTCGACAGCCAGGGAAAATTCGTCATAAAAAATCTGCCGGTGGGCAGATACCATGTTATTGCTCAGACGGTTTCGGGCACTACGTCTTATAAGCATCGTTCAGACCAGGTCAATCTGACCGGTGAATTCGAAACCCAGGTGATGTCGCAGGCGATGCCACTGGCAGTTGCACCATATCGACTGCATCTACGCATCACCGATCTGATAACCAACAATCCAGTTGCAGGTGCAAAACTGACCGTATGGGGTACCGACTATCTGACTTCAGCCTCTGGTGATGTCGAAATCGGGCCGCTGCCGGTAGGGTTCTGGCCAATGCGCATCGTGGCGGCCGGCTATCTGGAATCGGTTATTCATCCGGGCTTTCAGCCAAAGCGAAATGCTCAGCTCCGTATCAGGCTGACGCCTCTCAGCTCAACCGAACGTAACCAGGCTCCGGTTGTCGAAATCGAACAGGCCTTTTCAAGCGTCAAGACGAATGAAAGCGTAACATTATTCGCGGCCGGTTTCGATGCTGATGGCGATTACATTACCTATAACTGGCGGGCGACACGCGGCACGTTTTCGTATGATGCCGGCAGCAGCGTAATTTATACAGCCCCTGCCAGCACCGGAACCGTGCAGATCACGCTGATCGGCAAGGACAGCAAAAATGCAGAGGGAATGGCCATTCTCGATCTCACCGTTCTTTCGGGCAGCAGTCTGCCGCCAAATCCTCGCAATCAGGTGCCGCTGGCAGCCACTGATCCTTTTCCCGCCAATCTGGCAACAGATCTTGGCAATGACATCGTATTCCGTTGGACCGGCAAAGACCCTGATAACGATCCGTTAATCTATGACCTGCTGCTTGCTACGCAGGGAGCCGATCTCAGAGTAGTTGCCAGCAACCTGACCGACAGCAGCTACCGAATAACCGGTCTCACTCGTAATCAGGTGTATTTCTGGAAAGTGGTCAGTCGTGATATTTATGACGCAGTTTCGGCAGACCCCGCTATCTGGCAGTTTACAACAGGGGTTGGCGATAACGCGTCGCCATATCAGCCAAAGAACCCGGTTCCCGAAGACCTCGCGATAGATCAGCTGCCATCTTTGCGTTTCACCTGGACCGGTGGCGACCCTGACCCCGAAGACACGGTTACTTATTCATTTTATCTCGCGTCTGATCCGACGCAACTCGAGCTGATCACCAGCACTCGAAACACCAGCCATGAAATGATCGGGCTGGCTCTCGGTACAACCCATTACTGGCAGGTTATCGCCGCAGACAACCGCGGCCGCGAAACTCCAGGCCCGGTCTGGCGATTTACTACCTATGCACCGCCAAATCAGCCTCCGTCTGACCCGGTTGTGGTCTATCCGGCGAGCGGTGCTGTGAATGTTCCGGTTAATGTTCAGCTGCAATGGAGTTCAAACGATCCTGATGGCGATCAGATAATGTATGATCTTTTCGTCGGCAAAGAGTTTCCGTTAACGAAAATTGTATCTGATCTGGTTGGAGCGTCATATCTGTCGACGCAGCCGTATGACTATCTCAGTACCTATTACTGGCAGGTAGTTGCGCGTGACAGCCGCGGTCTGACCAACGAAAATTCAACGGTATGGTCGTTTACGACTGCGGCAAAAGCAAATTTGCCACCCTATGTGCCGATAGTAATAACTCCCGCCAACGGGGCGGCAGATGTGGCTCTCAGGCCGGTATTTTCATGGAGTGGCGGTGATCCGGAAGATGACGCGGTGGTATATGACCTGTATCTCGACACCGTGTCACCACCGCAGCAGATGGCTGCGGCCAATCTGAGCGAAGAACGCTGGACTCCAGCTGTTGATCTGAACATGGGCGCACGCTATTACTGGCAGGTCATCGCGCGGGATAATCAGGACAGAAGCTCACCGTCGCAGGTTTATTCGTTTTTTGTCAGATCGACCAGCGATCAGACCCCCCCGTCTATCTTAAGTGTAACTCCTGCTGATGGGGCCGTTGACGTCGGGCAAACAGAAATTATAAAAATCATATTCAGTGAACCGGTTAACAAGAGCTCAGCGAGCCAGGCGGTTACTCTTTTGCCAGCTGTTGGCGGTATCTTGAGTTGGGAAGATGATGTGACGCTGCGTTTCATGCCGTCAGCGCCCTGGCGTTCAGGCAGCTACAATCAGCTGATCATTGCCAGCAACACGGTCAGAGATTTGGGCAACAATCTGATGACGAACGGCTCTGTATACAGGTTTGCGGTGGCGACTCCGGTGCCGGTGCCCAGTGGTCATCGTTCCAGTGGCTTTCCGGTATATGCCAATGTCAATGAAACAGTTACATCACAAGTGCCTGGGCTTAATTCAGGGGCCAAAGCATACGCGCTTGCCGTAGCTTCGCCCAACAGTTCAAATTTTACTGTCAGCGCCAGCATGCAGGGACAGGTGCGAATAACCGACCCGGCCTCCGCCTTCCGCGAATTTGAACGCTATGCTGCTGAAAGAAGCGGCGAAACATTTTCTTTGAGTGCCTCAGCAGAACCGATGCCGCTGGCATCGCCTCAGGTGGGAGTCAGTGAAAGCTTTTATATTCCGTCTTATGGTTCGGTTGCCACAAATACGGCTTATCCCAATAACGTCATCAGCGCTACCTGCCTTGGTCTGACCGACAAAACGGCGATCTATGTCGACGATGCAGTTGCGAATCCTTCAACTACCAAAATTGCCGATGTCCGCAGGCGCTTTGAAGATGTGATTCAGCCAAGAATCAGAGATTATTTCGGGCAGGAACCGGCACAGGGCCCCGATGGCGAAAGCCGTCTGACCATACTGCTGACCGACTCGATGGCTGAAGGTATTCTGGGAATCTTTTACGGCGTGGATCTGGCTGCCCGCAATTCCTCTGATATTCAGCTGAGAGAAAGCAATGGCCGTAAGATACTTTATGTAAAATACTCTGAAGATCGTGATATCACGCTCTACGGAACAATGGCCCATGAGTTTCAGCACATGGTCAATTACTGGCAGAAACGTCTCGCCGGCGGTAGTCTCGAAGCTACCTGGCTGAACGAGGGCATGTCGAAGTTTGCCGAAGAAGTTTGCGGATATGGAATCTTACAGGGAGATGACAACACTGCAAGGCTGATCAAGCTCTCTCAGGAGAAGTTTTCGAACCTTTCTTTAACAAACTGGGAGGGGCTTGACAGCTATGGTCTGTCATACCTGTTCATCAGGTTTCTGGCTCAGGAGAACCGTTATGGCACTACCTACCGGGAAATCACCAGAGCACTAGTAAGTTCTTCGAGAACAGGAATGGACAACGTTGCTGCTGTTACCGGCGAGGCTTTTGATATTACTCTGGCAAAATGGGGGCTGAGCCTTTATCTGAATCGCTATCAGTCGACTGACGGCAAGGACTATGGGCTGCCGGGCCTCAATCTGCGTGGTTCTTACAGTGGCGTGACATTACCGGGTTTTGTCGCGCAGATTCTGTCTACTTCCAATCTTAGCGTTTCGCTTGGCGCCAACGCTTTGCGCTGCTTTGAGCGAACCAGCACTGGCGCGGCTTCGACCAATATTACGGTAACCAGTCCTTCTGGTGCTCTCAAACTCTGGTTTTACGACCAGCGACCTTAAAGGCGACAGAAAATCGAGCGATCTTAAAGCGTCAGCTGATGAAGATCAGAAAAAAAGTTGTCAGCAGAAATATCCAGATGGAAACGAGCATGATAAGGTTCCAGTCGAATTCCTGCTCGACTTTTTCGATAAAACTGCGTTTGTCTGTGAGCTCGTCTGTCATTTAATTGTCCAGGCTTATGAACGTTCTTTCGGCGCTGCTGATCAAGGCTTGCCGTTTCGCCAGTTCAACGTTTCCGGGGTATTCGCGTGAAATGTAAGCCAGCAGGCCGCTTGCCGCCTTGAGGTTGCCCTGGTCGATCAGTTTGTCGAGCAGAATTATGTTCGGTTCGAGTTCAGTCGGGTGGGGAGGCATGTCGCGTTTGCTGGTGCCATCTGGAGCTGTCAGCTCAAGGCCGCATTTTGGGCAGAAATACTCATGGGGTCGACAGGTGTTGAAGCATTCGGTACAGTTGAAAACCGATTTGCCAACCCAGACTACAGCCTTCTGAATCAGGCGGTTGCCCGATACGAAGCCAGGGCCATCTTCTTTGATTATGATGTTATCGGGCAGAAAATCGTTTTTGAAAGATTTTGCCGCCTTGTGCACCTTGCCATCAAAAGTTTCTCCGATTGTCTGAATGCGTTGAATTGCATTCGACTTTTCGAGAATAGCAATCGAATCGCGGGCGCGTGAATATACATCACGGTTTTCTGGGCTCTGTGCCAGTCTGTTTGCTGTCGTAGAAAGAGTTTCGAAGAGGTATACGCATTCTTCGGGAGCAAATGAAAAGCGCTCGGCCTTGGCATTTGTATCTCGTGCTTTGATAACGCTGCGCAATGTGGCTTCAAGATCCACTATTCTTTGTTGCAGGGTTTCTTTTTCTCTTATGTTTTCTTCGGGGTTGGCGCTGGCAAGCGCGTCGCGCAGACGTTTGGCTTCAACCTGTGCTTCAAGTTGCGCTTTTTCTAAATAGCTGATCTTTGCTTCACTCGCCGCCATATTGTTGCGGTATACGTCTGCCGAAGGCAGTTTGCTGAGCTCAGCCTCAAGCTCGCTCACCCTGGTTCTGAGAATCGAGTTTTCGTTGCGGGCAGCAGAGATTTCTGCCAGCTGATTTTTGAGTGAGTCGATCTCTGATTTGTCCATTTTCATGGCTTCCATCAGAGCTTCTTTGCTTTTGCTCAGCTCAATTTCTTTGTTCTGCAGCGCCTGGCGGAGCTGATTTATGGTTTCTTCACTTTTTGCCAGGCGTGCCTCAAGGTCGGCGACATCGGCTTTGAGATCTTCGTAAACAGATTCATCGACGGTACTTTCAGTTATTACCGGTACCGGACGATTCTGCAATTCTTCGATCTCTTTTTTCAGACTTTCGATCTGATCGATCAGAGCCGTTTCAGTTTTCTGCTTCTTTACCAGCTCTTCCTGATAGTTGAGAAACTTTTCGCTGGTATCTGAAGTCTTGTTCATCTCCAGGAAAAGCGATTCTTCGAGTTTAGCGTTTGTCGCTTTCAAGGACTCGATTTCGCGCTCGAGTTTCATGTAGTCTTCGGTATTGCGCGGATCCTGAAAGGCGGCACCTTCGAGCTGCACGATCGTTGACCTGAGGGTAAAGGTCATGCTCTGCACCTGTCGCAGAACATCATCTCTGGAGTCTTTCGAACTGAGCGAAGGAACTTGTCCCTTGAGATAGACAAGCAGATTTCTCACAATTTCATCAAAAGCCAGGTTTTTCACTATATTTATCCGGGTTTCTCGATATCAAGTTCTGACGTTACTGTATTCTGTGCACAAATGCAAGTCAGATTTATTTGTCTGCCTTTTTAAATCTGTATACACCATGAGCCACCAGATACGCAACCGTAGTAAGAATGATTATAGTCAATATATCGTCATTTATCGTCACTTTTGAAAGGTCTAGAAACATCGCTTTGCGTAATCCTGAAAAAATATAGGTTGATGGGACGAACGGAGCTACACTGCGCACGATATCGCTCGAATGCTGCAGGCTGGGTATCATCTGAAAAAACAGAAACAGCGTCGTTCCGATTGCATTTACCGCAGCCTGGGTTTTGGCAAAGTTCGCGATGATCAGCCCGGTAAAGATCGTCATCAGGGTGCCGGAAAATACGATCAGAATAAGATATGCGCTGTTGTCGCTCCACTTGCTGTTGACACTGAGCATCACGAATATGGTCGCAAGTGACAGGAAAAGGCTGAACAATGATTTGCCGGCAATGAATTCGCCTGTTCTTATCGGTGTAAGAAAAATTGCGTTGAGTGTGCCCTTTTCGCGCTCTTCGACGATTGCCATTGGCAGAGCAAGAAACCCGACCATGCCCATGGCCATCACGATCAACATGGGAAACATGCTGTCAGCCATGGCATTAGCGTTGCTGGTAGTTCCGGCGACCGCTTCGACCTTGAATTCAAAGGGAAGTGGCGGTGGTGTCATTGCCAGCTGCGAACGAATTTCTGCCTCGAACACACTTTTAAGCGTTTCGACGCCGAAGTCCGGAATATGCGGTGGATAAAGGAGGGTAACCGGTTGTCCTTTGCCGGAACGGTTCGAAATGATTTCCGGCAATATTATGCCGAAGCGAACTCTGCCTTCGAGAATCGCTGATTCAAGATCGTGGCGATCCTGATAAAAGGTAATCTTTTTGCTGAGGCCCTTGCCGACAAGAGATTCGATCAACGGCTGTTGAGGGCTGCTGATAACCCCGATTTCCGGTAGTGCTGCGGCAGTTTTGCTGCCACTCATTACGTTGGTGAACAGCAAAGAGAGAATGATTGGTGTCATTACCATCAATACGATCTGATAGTTACGCATGCTGTCGAGAAGATCTTTGCGGAGAATGGCAATTATCGCTCTGGGATTCATGCTTCGCCTTCCTCCGAACCTGATTTCCAGCGGGCTCCGGTAACTTTCATGAAGACTTCCTCCAGAGTCGCTTCCTGCGAATGAATTTTGCTGATTCTGCCTGTAGAGATGATGTCCGCTACGGTTGCAAGATCTTGTGATTCTTCGAGAGAATAGTCGGCAGACTGCAGCTTGTCATGCTCGATGAATTCAATTTTAACGGCTTTCCGGCCGTAATTTTTTTTGAGATTCTCAGGGCTGTCGCAGGCCACAATCTCTCCAGAATTCATGATGGCCAGTCGATCGCACAGCTGATCGGCTTCTTCCATATAATGTGTGGTTAGAAATACTGTAGTACCATTATTTTTGAGTTTTAACACCAGTTCTCGGATCAGTCGGGCCGAGTGCGGGTCGAGAGCTGAGGTGGGTTCATCAAGAAAAAAGAGCCGAGGCTTGTGCAGCAGTCCTCTTGCGATCAGAGCTCGTTGCCGCAGGCCCCGACTCAGATCTTTGCAGGCTTTGTTCTGGTGCTCTACCAGAAACACTTCGGCCAGTACTTCGTCGACCCGTGAATGGTCAACGCTGTTCAATGCTGCGAAGAATTCAAGATTCTGTCGGATGGTTATGCGGTCGTAAAGATTCTGGTAGTCGGGTACGACACCAACCAGCGTACGGGTCTGGCTTATCTGCTGAGGGACAGCGTGTCCCATTATGCTGATCCTGCCCTGATTGAAAGGAATTTCTCCGATCATCATTCGGATGCTTGTGGTTTTACCGGCTCCGTTGGGCCCAAGAAAACCGAAAATTTCTCCGTAATTTACAGTGAAAGAAACTCCCTTTACTACCTTTGTCTGGCCGTAACTCTTTTCGAGACCTTCGACCTCTACGGCAAAATCTGACATGCTGCCTTCCTTTACGAATAAACTGCCTAAGGATTGTAACAGATTGACAGTTTTAATGCATTGTGGTTGAATGATTTTCAGAAAAGAGGACACATGACAACATCACAAAAAAAAGCGCGAACCTTTGTTGTTACTAGTTTTCAGGGTGGGATAGGTAAGACTTTTATATCCTCTGCAATTGCCTCGGAACTTCACAAAAAAACTGGCAGGCCGGTGGCGCTGATCGAGTTCAATATTATGCGGCCATCGAGCATTCTCGATCAGCTCGATGATAAGGTGCCGGTATTGAACAGCTTTCTTGAATATTACATGGGTAACTGGGCATCTGTTTCGGCCGAGAGCCTTGCCGGGACTTTTACAGCACATCAGGGAGTATATTATATTCCGTTCTGTGGAAACCGCCCGGGCGAGACTCTGCAGCCAAGATTCAATTTGAGCGAATACGAGCTGGCTGATTCTCTTCAGCACCTTCTCAAAATTTTTGAGGAGCTTGAGGGTTATGTTGTCATAGACGTTCTCTTTAAAATGTCGCCATTGCCGGTATTTTTGCTCAGTCGTGCCGATGTGCTGATGTATGTGTATACCTCGCAGCCGCCTTCTCCTGCTTTTGCACAGAAGTTCAGAGAAGAAGCAACGGCTCGCAATCATATGTCGGAAAAGATTCTATGGCTGCGAAATCACGCGGAAGATATTTCTGAGAGCAGCGAGAGCCGACTTTTTGAGCGCGAATGTGCGATTCCATTGAGTGGTGACCTGGCTGAAGAAGGGGCGACTGATGCCCTCGACAATAGTATACAGGATGTGATAAAACACGCCATGATAATGCCTGCGCTCGGCGTGATGCCAGAAGAGGCTCATAACCCGGTCGCCACAATTCCTGCTGAGATGGTTGACTATCAGAGATCGCTCAGATCAGAGGTCGTCGGTGAACTCGATAAGCACTTCGGAATTTCTGACCATGAATTGCGCTCCAAGGTCGAAAGCAAGATCGATGAGGCAATGCGACGAACACCACCGCCAAAAGTTAAAGGTCATAATGCCGAGGTCGAGGTTAAAAAATTTCTTATCGACGAAATTCTCGGTCTTGGTCCACTCGAAGATTTTATGCGCGATGAAGAAGTCGATGAAATCATGGTAAACGGCCCCGATCGCATTTTTGTCGAAAAGAATGGTCGACTGATGCTGACCGATCGAAAGTTCAGCAATTCCGATCATGTTCGTACCGTCATCGAACGCATTCTGATACCGGTCGGCAGAACGGTAAACGAAAGAACGCCCTATGTCGACGCCAGATTACCAGATGGTTCTCGCGTGCATGCAATCATTCCCCCGCTGGCGCTTACCGGCCCGATGATCACCATCCGCAAGTTCTCCAAGGTGCCCATCAGCATGGAAGACCTTGTTTACCGGTTTAAAAGCATCTCGGCCGCCGCCGCAGAATTTCTCAAGCTTTGCGTGCATCTCAAGAAAAACATTATTGTTTCCGGCGGCGCAAGTTCAGGTAAGACTACGCTGTTGAACGTTCTCTCAAACTTCATTCTGCCAAGCGAACGCGTTATCTGCATCGAAGATTCAGCAGAACTCAAGCTCTCACAGGTGAATCTCGGGCGGCTTGAGGCTCGCCAACAGGGAACCGAAGCGAAGAACCAGGTTACGATAAGAGATCTTGTGCGCAACGCTCTGCGCATGCGGCCAGACCGGATTATCGTCGGCGAATGCCGTGGCCCGGAGGCTATCGACATGCTGCAGGCGATGAACACCGGTCATGATGGCTCGCTGACGACTCTTCATGCCAACACGCCGAGAGACGCGCTCGCCAGACTGGAAACGATGGTGCTCATGGCCGGGGTTGATCTGCCTCTGCGGGCTATACGTGAGCAGATTGCCAGTTCGGTGAATTTTGTCGTTCAGAACGGGCGTCTGGCTGATGGCAGCCGAAGGCTGCTCGAGCTGGTCGAAGTGACCGGCCTGGAAGACAATATTATCAAGACCCAGACGATATTCAAGTTCGAGAAAAAGTGGATCGGAGAAGATGGGCACGTCGTTGGAGAGCTTGTTCCAACCGGTGTTCTGCCCGAATTTGTCAGGTCAATCCCTGGCAGTTTTCTCGAACAGCATGCGCATCTGTTTAAAATGAAAAGCTCCACCGCCAAAAATGAGGAGGCAGCACGATAATGGCAATTCTTCCGGTAATTAAGATTCTGGCTATTCTGGGAGGTATTATCGGCATCTACTTTGTCCTCGAAGAGCAGCTCGACATCAGCTTCGACCCGAGCAAAATCAGTAAAGACAAAGATCCCACCGGCCGATCACGCTATCTTCAGAGCGTCACTGGAGCTAATCTCGAGGATCAGCTCATCGAAGTTCTGCTGATGATCAGCTCCTGTCTCAAGGCGGGTCGTAATCTTGACCAGGCATTCGAATTGATCGCTGTGGCTACACCCCCTCCGATCTGTAACGAGTTCAGAACTCTGGTTCAGGAAAGACGTCTCGGTGTTTCAATGGTCGAAGCATTGACCAATCTTGCCAACAGAGTGCCCAGCCCAGATCTGAAGCTGGCCGTGAATGCCACAATATTTCAGCAGGAGACCGGTGGTAATCTGGAAGACCTCTATCGGCAGATCGTTCTGACCGTTGCCGAACGAAAAAAGATCATGGGCAAGGTGGTGGCCGGAACTGCGCACGCCCGCCTCTCGGGCAATCTGGTCGGATCGATTCCGATAGCACTTGCCGCTATCATAACCGCTTTTCATCCGCAGTATCTTGTTCCCATGCTTGAGAATCCGGTGGGTCAGGCAGTTATGATCGTTACGCTCTCTGCTGCGATTATCGGCCTGATGTTCATCAACCGCATGGCCAGTTCTATTCTGCCTGAAGCAGAAGAAGCTGTCGTGGCCAAGAATGAGGCCAGAGCCAGAGGGCAGCTGCGCTGGCCTGTTTTAAGAGCTTTTCTGGCGCCTTTTGCTTCGGTTAATCGCTCGATTTCTGGAGATTATTTCAAGAAGCTACGCGCCGAAATTAAATTTCTGCTCGAAGCGTCCAACAAGGCTGCAGAATTTTCAGCTGATGAATACATTGCCATCATGGAAGTTTCTGCGATTTTCTTTCTGGCTTTGTTCATCATCTTTGTCAATCCATTTGCATTTGGCCTGGTGTTCGGACTGGTCGTGATCATTCTACTGAGCCCGATTGGCTTCCGGTTGCCGAGAATCTATCTCGGTCATCTGATAAAAAAGCGCCAGAAGAATATCGAATTCGAATTGCCTTACATTATCGATCTGCTTTCGCTGGCCATTGAATCAGGCCTCGATCTAACCGGAGGTATCGCCAAGGTGGTCGAAAAATCGCGAAATACCGACATAATTGTCGAATTCAAAATGTTTCTGGCTGATACCAAGGTCGGTAAAAGCCTTGAAGAAGCGCTTGCTGACATGGCTGAGCGTGTGCGTGTTCTGTCTTTCTTCTCTTTCGTCAGCTCTCTGATTCAGGCTCAGCGCCTTGGCGCCGAAATCGGGCCGACTCTTCGCGCCCAGGCTGAGCAGATGAGATACCAGAGAATGATTATGGCCGAAGAGCGCGTCAATAAGCTGCCGGTAAAATTGCTGGTTCCGCTTGTATTTTTCATATTCCCCAGCATCTCGGTTCTCCTGATCGGACCGGCGGTTCTGCAGATGCAAAAAAGCATGCCGGGTGTCATGTCGAGCTCGCCCAGAAGTGGCAGCGCCGGAGTTATGCAAAGAAATGGTGCTGCTCCGTCAGCCGACCTCAGCAAGTCGATCATATTGCGTGATGGCAATGCCAATAAAACAAAAGCGCAGCCTGTTCCAGTTAAGGCGCCGGTAATTCAAGCGCCTGCTGTTTCTGATCTGGCGCCAAAAACGCAAGAAGTCGAGAAGCCAGCTGTCAAAGAGCCAGAAACCAAAGAAAGCAGTCAGACAAACCCCGAGACACTGCTGGCGCCGATAAGTGGTGAACCGGCTGAAACGACAGGTGACTGATTGATACGCATCGAGCCTGGCAGCCGGATATTGATAAGTGCCTGTCTGGCAGGCTGCAAATGTAATTACAGAGCGTCTGCGGCATCGATTTATGCCGCAGACGCTTCGTTCTGGAATAGTCTTTTTGCCCGTTACCGGCTTCTCACCGTCTGTCCCGAGCAGCTCGGCGGCATGCCCACGCCGCGGATTCCGTGCGAGCTGCAGGCTTCATCTGAAAGCGTGCTGGCTGGCTGTGGCAAGGTTGTCAATCGTAATGATGAAGACATGACGGCCTGCTTTATCAGGGGCGCCGAAGAGACTCTGCGACTGGCTGAGTTACACGCTGCTGACTTTGTGGTGCTGAAAAGTCGTAGCCCATCGTGTGGCGTCGATGAGGTTTATGACGGTACATTCTCCGGCCGTCTGTTGCCGGGTTCAGGCGTGACTGCCCGCTTGCTTTCGAATTCAGGATTCGTTCTTCTCGATGAGGTCGAGTTTTTAAAATCTCTCGGGGTACAGTTGATTCCTGTTGATTGAGGCCTGTTTATGGGGTCGGGCGTCTGTTTTGTCTGGTACATTTTGCCCTTGAGGTTGCGTTGTTTCCGATTTGTTAATACAGGCTGTTTATAAACCGTCTTGAAATCTTTTAATCGCGCCAATCTGGGTGTACATTGATTTTTTTTTACTCCGAAAAAGTACTGCCAGTCGCAAATCCTGAGTGTACGCCATTTTGCGCGATAAAAAACATTGACCTGTGAGTTTCTCTTTGTTATTATCGGCATCACGTTGATAAAAAATTATAAGACGTGCCTGGGGAAAGCTGGAGATGGGGTTTCTAAGCAGTTTTAAGGTCATGAAGGTTGAAGACGACGGCTGCGATGTCATAACTTTCAGGACATCGCGGGCCTGTGTGTTGCTTGGCGCATTGTTCATTTTTGCTGGAATCGGCATTATTGCTCAATTGCTGCTGGGCAAGCTGTTTTTTTCTCTGTTTGAATTCTGCATGTGTTGTCTCGCGGTCTCGGCGGCATTCATTCTGGCCGGACTGGTGCTGGTGACTTATCGCAAACGCGTCGATTTAACCAGATCACAGAGCCGGATCAGCCTTGTAGAGTCAAGCATTCTCGGGGTTCGTGCCACTGCCTGCCACTTCGATGAACTCCTCAATGTCGAGCTGACTCGAAATTCAGAATGTCTGTTCACCAACACAGCCAATCTCTGGGTCGTAAAAGTGTTTATAAGAGATGGCGAAAGCTTTTCAGTCGAGAAGGTGTTTTCTTCTATCTGTGCGCGCGAAGCTAAATTCGCTGCTGAAGCCATCGCTTTTGCAACCGGCAAAGAACTGGTGTTCAGCTGTATGCCAGAGGAACGCCTGATTTTGAGCCGC
Source organism: Candidatus Rifleibacteriota bacterium (assembly GCA_022704885.1). The sequence continues at coordinate 14,329 of JAKJFO010000008.1, forward strand.
GTCTGATCAGTTCTTCTTTTTGGTGAGAATCTGATGGATCTTGTCTTTTTTCGCTCTGAGCAATGCTTTTAGCGTTTCAATATCTGATTTTACGGCCAGCCGGTCAGTTTTGTCGCTGCTGGGAGTTGTGATCGCAGCAAATTTTAGAACTTCGTCAAACAATCTTACTGTTTCATACCAGGTAACTGACTCATTGCCGGCAAAACGCCCGTCGCCATAGCCAAGATAGAGACCGCAGCCAGCAAGTTTGACAAGAGACTCAAATTCTGGCTGTTCGATGGTTATGTCACGGTATTCGATTTTTTTTGCTTCGAGTTTTTCTTTGGCAAAGCTGTCGAGTATGTATTCAAGAGCGAGCGCCAGGTGTCGCCGACAGCTGTATGAGTCGCCACCTCTATCGGCAAAGATCGTTTTTATGCGTATCTCGTCGATTTCTTTCCCGGCTCTGGCAAATATTCCATTGAGCATTTCAGTCATGTCAGAAGTGCTGACGAATGATTCACCATCGAAACTGGGGCGCATGATCAGCTTGTCAAATGTTCCGGCCTGAGTGAGATTTTCGATCGGCTGCATAATCGGGTGATTCAATGGAATATCGATAAAACTGAGCTTTTCTGCCGGTCTGCGACTCATCATTTCTGATGATACTGCTTCATAGAATCTGTGCAGAAAGAAAACCGCCTCACGCAGGCTGAGGTTCTTGTTCTTGCCTAGCGATCCGTCTGGATAGCCTCTGACGACATATTTGCTCTGCAGCCAGGCAACCGCCTTGAGATATTTGTCGGCTACTCTATAGTCGCGATAATCGCTGGCTTCATGGTTTTCAAACTCTATCAGGCCTTTTTCTGCGATGAATATGGTGGCTCTTGCCAGCGTCTCAAGAGTGGTTGCGCGCGACATTCGGCCGGCGCCGATTTTTCCCGCAATAATGCCTGCTTTTGTCAGTTCTCGGGCATCTTCAGATTCGTTGGCGCCGAGAAGCATCATAACCAACGCCAGTTTATCGGCGAAGTCGGCTGAGGTTATTCTTCGATCCAGTACTGAGGCTTTCAGCTGATGAGGCATGATGATGCCCAGCTCACATCCTAGTCTAACTTCACGGGGCAGGCGCCCGAGCGCATTACTGGCGAGAACAGATTGTAAAAGGTTCCCGCCAACAGCCATGATTACCAGTGCTGCCAGAATGGTGCCGGCCAGAAAATGATTGTTTGCCTGTTTCATGAAGGAGCTCCATTTGTTATATCTTAGAGTTACTATCGGCACATCGCTTTTTGGTGATTAGAAACCCGGCAATAATTTTCCCGACGCTACAGTTGGCTATGGCCGTACTGGTGCGAAAGTGATAGAATGCCGGAAAATCACGTGGGAGACAAACGATGAATTCGTTCTTAAAATTAGTTGCCATGCTTTTGCTGCTGCTTGTTCCAATCGCGGGCGTCACCGCTGCTGAAAAGGCCGGGCAGGTTTTTACTCTTGACAACGGTTTGAAGGTGTTCGTTAAACCAGTGCACTCTTCGCCGGTTGTTGCCCTTAACATCTGGATCAAAGCCGGTTCTGTGAACGAAGAGCCCGGTGAAGAAGGCTACAGTCACCTGATCGAGCACATGCTGTTCAAGGGAACGCCAACTCACCCCTATGGCGCTCTTGATAAAGAGATTAAGAAGATAGGTGCTCATCAGAACGCCTTTACCGCCAATGACTATACCTGTTACTACCTGGTGGGCGCATCTCAGTATTTTGACAAAATGATGCAGCTGCAGGCAGACGCTGTTCTCAACAGCTCTCTCGATGAAGAAGAATTGAAAAAAGAAACTCAGGTGGTAATCGAAGAATTGCGCATGAGTCTCGATAATCCGGGTAACCGCATCGTTCAGCTGATCATGGAAGAAGCTTTTCAGCTACATCCTTACCGGCACCCGATCGTCGGCTATCTGAAGACTCTTGAAGACGTCACCAGAGACAGGCTTTATGCGTATTACAAGAAGTTCTATGTTCCGGTCAACATGTGGGTCGTCATTGTCGGTGATGTTAAGATCGATCAGGCTATAGAGTCTGTGCGAAAATACATGGGAAGTGCCCCTCGAACATCTCTGCCTACGCAGCAGATAGCAGAAGAACCGATTCAGGATGCTATGCGCACGAAAATAGAATATGCTGATCTGCAGCATGCCTACGTACGTATGGGCTGGAAGGTGCCAGGTATCGCAAGTAAAGACCGCTTCGCTCTTTATGTTATTGCTCGACTGATTGGTGGAGGGATGTCGAGCTGGCTCTGGCGCGAACTGGTCGAGGAGAAGCAGCTCGCAGTTTCTGCCGGTGCCGGCTATTATTCCAGCCAGTTTCCGATGCTTTTCCAGGTCGGTGGCGTGACCTCGCAGAGCAAGGTGCGGCCATTCATAGAAACTGCCCGCAATATTGTATACAGACTGCACAAGGGCGAGATCGATGACGCCGAACTCGAAAAGGCTCGCCAGCAGATCATCGCAGAAGACATTTACGACAGTGAAAAGGCAGAAGATCAGGCAACCAACTATGGTCACTTTGCTCTGCTGGCTGAGATTGAAGATGCCGACCGCTTCGTCGAGAATATTCGTCAGGTTACCCGCGAAGATATCGCCACGGTTGCCAGAAAGTATTTCGTCGATTCGAATCTCACAGTTGCCCGTCTTGAGCCAGAACCGCCGGCTCCAGATGCTGTGCCCGAAATGGTTACACTGGACAACGGTATTCGCCTTATAATGAAGCAGAATAATGTTGCGCCCCTGGTGGCGGTATCGATAAAGATAGCCGCCGGCGGGCTGGTCGAAGAAAATAGGGAAGCTGGTCTTGCCAATCTCGTTGCCGAAATGCTGCAGCGCGGCGCCGCCGGTCTTTCGAGCGAAGAGATTGCCGCAAAATTCGAAAGCATGGGTTCGAAATTTTCTGTCACTGCCAGCAAGAGTTATGTTTCGTTCGATCTGCAGTGTCTGGCCGAAAATTTTATGCCTTCATTTGAGCTGATGCTCGATATTCTTGACCGGCCGGAATTCCCATCAGCAGAGCTCGATAAGCTCAAAAAGCAGGTCGAAGACTGGATCAAGGCCGATGAGGACGATCTCTACAAATACACGGTTCAGGGCGCGCTGGCGGCTCTTTTTCCCGATACTCCGATTGCGTACTCAGCATATGGAAAAGTCGATGATGTAAAGCGATTCAGAACCCAGGATCTCAAAGACTTTCACAAAAAGCATTATGTCGGGGCGAATATGGTCGTCGCCATAGTCGGTGACTTTTATACGCGCGAACTCAAAGAATCGCTGCTGCAGAGCCTGGGCCGATTTTCACAGGGCAAGGCCAACGAATTCAAGCCTTTTAAGCTCAAAGACATCACCGAACCGGCAGAAGTCGCTCTCAAAAAGAACCGCGAACAGGCTCAGATAATTTATACTGCCAGAACCTTTGCAGCTAACGACGAGAAAGTCGCTCCCATGGCTATAGCTACGACGATTCTCTCTGGCAGCATGTCTTCGCGGCTGTTCAAAAATCTTCGCGCCAAAGATTCACTGGCCTATTCGACCTGGGCATTCAATGTCGGCATGGCTAACGGCGGTTACTTTCTCGCTTCGATCAGCACCGCTGCTGCGAAAGTCGCTACTGCGACGCAGCGCCTGAAACAGGAAATCGATGTTTTTCGCGATGAAGGTTTTAGCGAAGAAGAATTCGAAGATGCTAAAAAATACCTGATCGGGCAATATGCGCTTTCTTTCGTCGACAATGCTTCGATGGCTGATAATTACGCTTCTGACGAGTTTTTTGGCAAGGGCTTTGACTTTTACCGCAAGTATCCTGACCAGATCAATGCGGTTACCCGTGAACAGGTCAGTGAAGTCGCAAAGAATTATCTGCTGGCCAGTGGATCATACAGTCTGGCGATAACCGAACCCTGATTCAAGATAAAATAAAACCGGCGTGCAGCTTGTCTCTGCACGCCGGTTCTTTTTTTCAGTTCAGGAACCGTAACGATCCTTGATCTTATCGAGCACCATGAAGCCAACGGCGACAGAGGCGCGGGAAATTACAACAGCGACGCTCAACAGAAACAATGCGGTAAGTATGGTCATATAGATTCTCCGGTGTTATGCCAGTGCTTCAGACAACTGCTTTGACAGGGGTGTCGCTGAAAGTGAGGCTGCGTGCACGCATCGACTCAAGAACCTCGGGGCCTACCCGGGTGATGCTGCCGGCTCCCATGGTAAAAACCACATCGCCAGGTTCAACGAAGTTCAGCAGATGGAGTTTTACGTCGTCGACGTTTTTGACCATCTTCACCTTACGGCGGTTGGCTACCGGCATGTGATCGAGAATCACACGACTGGTAACTCCCGGAATCGGCTGTTCTGAGGCCGGATAAATATCGGTGATGAAAAGCTTGTCGCAATTTTCGAAGCAACGCCCGAATTCGTGCGACAGAAACATGGTTCGCGAATAACGATGTGGCTGAAAAACCACCACGACACGTCGCGCACCCAGTGACGATGCTGCTTCAAGGGTTGCTTTGATTTCGTTGGGGTGATGCCCGTAATCGTCGATAAAAGTAACGCCTTCGCATTCGCCCTTCTTCTCGAAGCGTCTGCCGGCGCCATGGAAATGATCGAAGCCGGTCTGAATTTCGCTGAGAGTCATGCCAATCTCAGTGCAGAATGCGATGACAGACAGAGCGTTGAGCACATTGTGCCGGCCCGGTACAGAAAGCGTGAAGCGCCCGTAATTCTGGCCGGCGACTGTGAGGTCGAAGCTCGAACCGAATGGCTGATAGCTGATGTTGGCGGCCATAAAGTCTGCCGGCGTGTCGATACCATAAGTAACCGTGCGCAACTTCTCAGGCACGGCCAGGTTTCGGGTGAGGGTATCGTCGGCGCACATGAACAGTGCACCTTCGGGTGATATGTGGCTGGCAAAAACTTCAAAAGCCTTGATGATGGCTGCTATGCTGTCGTAGTGATCGAGGTGGTCGTTGTCGATATTGGTGACTACGCCATACTGTGGAAAATATTTGAGAAAGGTCGCATCACTCTCGTCAGCTTCGGCCACGAAAAGTTCCGAATGGCCGGCAGATGAATAGCCGTTCAGGGCAGCGACGTAACCGCCGATGACACAGGTGGGGTCTTTGTCGGTAACCTTAAGTACTGTGGCCAGCATAGAGCTGACTGTGGTTTTGCCATGGCAACCCGCAACCGCGATGCCGCATTTTGAATCGAGAAACAGTTCAGCAAGGAGGTCTGATCGATGCAGAACCGGTATGTTACGCTTGTGGGCTCCGACCAGCTCAGGATTGTCCGATTTGATGGCGGTAGATACAACTACTCGACCGGTGTCGGCCGGCAGATTGCACGCGCTATGTCCGATGAAAATGTCGACTCCACGCGCTTTGAGAGCTTCAGTGCGCTCGCTCTCAGAAATGTCTGATCCTGAAATGATGTAGCCACGATTGAGGAAGATGTGGGCCAGGCCGCTCATTCCAACGCCGCCGATTCCTATGAAGTGAATCCTGCATTGTTTAGTCATTTTTTTTATATCGCGCCTCCTTGCAGTCACCTGCCTGCTGACAGGTATTTTTCTTAATATTTATCGACAGTTATCTGTAAATGTTTAAGAAAAATCTCAGATCGACTGCAAATCATTGGAATGAGTGCACCCTTTAACGGCGTTCAAAAATAGCACAGATCTGAGGTATTTGCAAGAAAGCGATTCAGGCGGATTTCCGGCGAAACAGCAGGCAGTGTTCGCCTGAAGTCGAAAAAACTACCATTGATGGAATTTGCGCCGATTTGAAACCATGTGCCTTGCATCCGTAAGGAGTCGCCGTTTCCCAGGTTATGTAGAAGCTTATACATTCGCGACAGTTCACCCGTGGGGTAGACGGTGCAGAGTTCTTGCCCTCTTTGGGTTGAAGTCTGGTAACAGTCGTTTTTGACTGGTTGGCAAGCGTGCGTGCCAGCTGTCTGCGGATTATCGGATCTGGCCATTTCATGTGTTCAATCTACCACTATCAGAGTTTTTTGAAAATAGTTCCGCTTAAAAAAACTGCCGTCTACATACAAAGAGGGAATATTTGACTGTGAATTGCTGATAAATCAAGGCAGGCATTGACAGGATGCTGCACAGCGAATACATTGAATGCATGAGTGCAGAGAAAGTCGAAAAACTTTTCTGGCTGCTTGTCATAACCTGGTGCGTTCTCAGGATCGTTCTGATGGGCAGTCAGTATCTGGGAAATACCGACACCGTTTTTCGGGAGTCGGTGCTGCGTCATTTCACTGAGGCAGACATTTCTGCTGGCCGCGAATATGCTCTTTATGGCTTCTGGTTTCGGGTGTTATACGGCTTTTTGCTGGTTGGTGCCCTGATTGCCATGCTGCGGCTTGGTTTCTTTGAGAGCCTCTGGCAGAAAGCCGGTGCACATCAAGGTGCTGGCCTGCTTCGTCAGGACCTGCTGTTCATTATGGGCAGTCTGCTGATCATTCAGCTGCTGTCTTTCCCTTCTTCTGTATATCTGGGTTACTGGTGCGAAGCCGAAAGCGGCTTCTCCAATATCGGTTTTGGCGGCTGGCTGTTTCGTTATTTCAAGTCGCTGCTGCTTGGCACTGGTCTGCAGACATTGGCAATACTTGTTCTTCTCGCGGTAATTCGATGGTTCCCGCAAAAATGGCATGTTCTGGTGCCTTTTGTCATGGGACTTTTCGCACTGACAGTTACTTTGCTCGCTCCAGTTGTTATAACGCCTCTGTTTTACCGGCAGACCCCCCTCGCCGAGGGCAAATTCAGGGCCGATATTCTCGGTATGGCTTACCAGGCCGGCATGGAAGTGGACGAGGTGTATGTAATAGATGAAAGCCGCTATTCAAAACACACCAATGCCTATTTTACAGGTGTCGGCAGTCATCGACGTATCGTTCTCTACGATAATCTCATTAAAAGCCACACTCCAGAAGAAGCTGCTCTTATCTTTGCGCATGAAGCCGGACACTGGAAATACAACCATGTAGCGTGGGGATTGAGCCTCGGTGTTTTTGGTATGCTGTTCATCGCAATCGCATATCGCGCGCTTTTTCCGATGCTGGCGCAGGTAGGCTGGTTCGGACTCAAAGACGTCGCTGGCGCCTCCGGCCTGCCCTTTCTGCTGCTGCTGGTGATGGTTCTGCAGCTTTTTGTCGCGCCAGTTGAGAGTCAGATCAGCCAGTTCATGGAAAGACAGGCAGACCGGTTCGCTCTCGAGCTCACCGGTCTGCGTGATGATTTTATCGGTGCTCAGGTCAGGCTGTCGCGCGACAACCGCTCTGATCTGCTGCCTTCGCCTCTGCGCGTTTTCTGGCTGTATTCGCACCCGCCGGCAATAGAACGCATTCGCATGGCAGAAGAATTCAAACCGCTTTAAATTACACTTTCCTGGTTGTTCAGTGACAGTATCAGGCTGTCGACGCCGAATTCCTTTTTGAAGCGGTTCGAGAAATCAACAATTTTGACCACCTGGTTGTTGAGATCCCATTTCGATGAGTTGCCGCAAAGCAGTTTGCAGAGAGTGTTGTTTCGGGTAATCGGGCCCTTGACGCTGACTTTGCGTAAAACCTGTGACAGCTCGGCAACTCCGCTTTCAATCCAGCGGCTGGCGAGTTCGGCTTTTGCCGGCTGATCTTCAAAGGTCGGCACAAAGAGGCCGATGCTCTGATCAAACAGTATATCAACGCTCTGTTCGGCACAGACTTTTGCCAGCGGGTGATCCGGGCTTGTCTGAACCAGCAGCTGCTGCTCCGGATCACGCTTTCCCTGAAGCTCCTTGCTGAAAGGAATTTCAAAGCTGATGCGCTCGCGATCCTTGTCGGTAATCAGGCTTTCCTGGTTCGGGTCGTTGGTCGTATGATTGACTCCGAATACGATCTTCTCAGGTGCTACCTTCCAGCCGCGGCGGGTTTCATCGAAGTGATCCATCAGCCCGGTTATCGAAACGTTTTTGCTCGAAATCAGATAGACGATCTTGTCGCAGTTCTGCACGATCTCTTTGGTGACCTTGGTATACATCGAGCTGGAATCGACTACGACATATTCATGATTTTCGAGAACCGTCTGCATCAGCGAAAATGTATGAAATTCCTTGAGTCTGATATCGGTCAAACCGTTTTCCTGCGGCAGAATGGTGAGCAGACCGCAGGGGGCCTTTACCACATATTGCGACAGATCTCTGATTTTTTCGCGGTCGACGAGTTCGTCGATGATGCGCGAACGCTTTTCGACTCCGAGACTTCTCGCTACTCTTTCGTCGCGCAGATTCGGGTCATAAAGCAGCACGTCCTGCCCGAGTTCTTTCATCATCGCCATCGCCAGGTTGCGCGCAAACAAACTTTTGCCGGAAGATGTGTCTGGCCCAAGAACCGCATAAACATTGTGCATTCTGGTCTGGGCCGCGCCGATATTGGTTTTTGACAGACGGTTGCAGAGAGTTTTGATGATACTCAAAGAGACACCCGGGCTGGTGTGCAGCAGTTTGCGAAAGCTGTCTTTGGTCAGTTTTATCAATTCTGTTTCAGCCAGGGCCACTGACGAGGCATTACGCGGTTCTTCAGTCAAAAGTGCCATTTCGCCGAAATATTCGCCGAGTTTGAGGTGGGTCAGAATCTTTTTGCCGCCACGGCCGTCATCACAGTAGATCTGAACGATACCTGACTTGATAATGTACATCGCGTCAGCCTGCTGCCCTTCTTTGCAGATAATGGCATCGCGAACGAATTCTACGACTTCAGCCTGCTTGCTGACGTTATTGAGTTCTTCTTCAGACAGGTCGGCAAACAGCGATACACCCTTCAAAAAATCAGTCTGAACCATAGTAGCTCCTCGATATGCGGTTGATCTATGAGAACATGCTACAAACGGCAAAGCTGCATGTCAATAGATTAGTTCTGGGCGATTCCACAATCAGCTGGACTAAAAAATTGATAATTCTCAGCTTTTTGCTTAAAATGAGGCAGATTATCAAGGAAGTGTATATGAGCAGCCATCGCCTGTATTTGAAGAAAAACAAAGAATTTTCGTTGATGAAGGGCCATCCATGGGCCTATGGCGAGGCTTTTCGCGAAGTCCCCGAACGACTGGCGACCGGCGATCTGGTCGAGGTGCGTTCGCATCGCGATCAGCTGATGGGCTTTGGCTATGCCGATGTCGACTCTAAAATTTTGGTGCGCATGCTGCCTCTTGCCAACGGAGAAACTCTGTCGGCTGGAATCGGCCGGCTGGTGCGCGCAGCCGTCGCCATGCGTCTCGAACGTTTTTCGGGCGGCGAGACTACAGCTTACCGTCTGGTTAACGGCGAGGGCGACTCAATACCCGGGCTGATAATCGATCGTTACGATCGTGCCGTTTCTCTGCAGATTTATTCTCTCGGGCTTGAACCGGCTTTGCCGGCAGTTGTGAAGGCAATAAGAGAGCTGCTGCCCGAGGTAAAGTGGGTCTGGCGACGCAACCAGATACGTTTGGCACGGGCCGATGCCGCCGGTCTGATATATGGCAGCAATCTTCCCGACAAGATCGAGTTCAGAGAGTATGGCCTCAAATTCAGTACCGATCTGGTTAACGGTCAGAAAACCGGTTTTTTTCTTGATCAACGCGAAAACCGCAATCTTGTCAGATCGGTCGCTTCAGGCCGCAGTTTTTTGAATGTTTGTGGCTATACTGGCGCTTTTACAGTTGCAGCCGCGGCTGGCGGGGCAACCCATTCGGTTACCGTCGATATCGCCAGGCCGGCACTGATCGAAGCCGAGCGCAATTTACGCCTGAATTCTCTCGCACTGCCGTCGCACAAGCTGGTTGCGGCCGACATGTACGAGTATCTTACCCAGTGCCGCCAGGGCAGTTTCGATCTGGTGGTGCTCGACCCACCTTCGATGGCCAAAAACCGCCGTGATGCCGAAAAGGCTCTGCGGGCTTATCGCCGACTCAATCAGCTTGGGGCAAAAGTTGTCAGTAGCGGTGGCTACCTGTTTACAGCTTCCTGCACCAGCCAGGTAAGCCGAGAAGAGTTTCTTGAATCGGTCAGAGACGGGGTGGCCGCCGCCGGCCGGCGAGCCATGATCGTGCATGAGTCATTTCATGCCGCCGATCACCCGATCGCTCTGGCTCACCCTGAAGGCCGCTATCTCAAGGGCCTGCTGCTTAAAATCTGCCAGGAATGACTGTAATGAAAGATACTGCGATAAATGTGGCGGCAGCCGTGCTGGTGCATGGCCGCAAGGTGCTGCTGGCCCGCCGCCGCGGTGGCTACCTCGACAATCTCTGGGAGTTTCCGGGTGGCAAGTTCGAAGAGAACGAATCAGCCGGTCATGCCGCTCATCGCGAGCTGGTAGAAGAGCTTGACATCAGAATTGTGCCGGGGCATACACTGCTCGTGCTCGAACATGCATACCCCGATAAAACCGTGCGCCTGCATTTTGTCAGCTGTCGGCTCAGCGACACGCCAAAGGAGTGTCTTGAGAGAACGCTGATAAATCCTGAAGTCGGCTGGTTCTCACCCGATGAATTTCCGCTCGGCGAATTCTGCCCGGCCGACCGCATCGCCGCTGGTCACCTGCCCTGGAAACAAATAATCAATTGCGAGGAAAGAAATGAATGAAAAACTGATTCTGGTTATCAACCCCGGGTCGACTTCGACCAAAATAGCTTTATTTAATGCTCTCGAGCCGCTCAAGGAAATCGACATCACCCATCAGGCCTCAGAGCTGGCGAAGTTTTCCAGTAATCTCGAGCAGCTTGATTTTCGTTTTGCCGAAGTCGAAAAGGCACTGAAAGCATGGAATTGCCGCCCCGAAGATCTCAAGGCGGTAATTGGCCGAGGTGGCCCTCTCAAGCCTTTGAGCGGCGGGGTATATCATGTCGGCGAGTCGCTGATGAAAGACCTGCAGAGCGGTAAACTGGTGGATCACGCATCGATTCTGGGGGGACTGATTGCCTGCCGCGTAGCCGCTGCAGCAAAGATTCCGGCATATATCGCCGACCCGGTTTCTGTCGATGAATTTGATGATATTGCCAGAATCAGCGGCTGGCCAGAACTGCCCCGCATATCTCTGTCACACGCGCTCAATATCAAGGCGGTTGTGGCCGAGGTTGCCGCCGACAGCGGCAGAAAATCTGAAGACATGAATTATATCGTCGCCCATCTCGGTGGCGGCTTTTCGATAGCGGCACATCAGAAAGGGCGCCAGATCGACGTCAACAACGCCAATGATGCCGGTCCGTTTTCGCCGGAGCGATCTGGCACGCTGCCGCTTACCGGGCTGCTTAAACTTGCCTGCAGCGGCAAACATAGCTTTGGCGAACTCAAAAAGATGCTGATCGGCAAGGGGGGACTGGTCGCTCACCTCGGCACTTCAGATTGTCGCGAAGTTGCAAAGCGTATCGATGCCGGTGATGAAAAGGCGAAGCTGGTGCTCGAAGCCATGGCTTACCAGATTGCCAAAGAGATTGGCGCGATGGCTACGGTCATGAAGGGCAGGGTAGACGCGATTATTCTTACCGGTGGTGTTGCCCACAATCCTAAAGTTGTGCCATGGATCAAAGAAAGAGTTGAATTTATTGCGCCGGTAATTGTAAAACCCGGGCAGAATGAGCTTAAAGCGCTGGCCGCGCACGCCTGTCGTGCTCTTGCCGACGCTTCGGTCGTTAAAGAATACTGATCTAGGAAAGGATTTGCCATGAATTTTGCTGATGTAGACAAGCTTCTTGGAACGCGCAAGGTACCTATGGCCGTATGCATGCCCGAAGATATCGATACCGTATCGGCGGCATACGAAGCCAGCAATCATGGTTTTGTCGAATGTATATTCGTTGGTAACCGGGATATGATAAAGGGTTGTATTGATAAGGCTGCTCCCGGTTTCAGCCCCGAGATCATTCACTGTGAAACGCCAGAAGAAGCTGCGTTCAAGTCGGTCGAGCTGATTCGTCAGAACCGCGCCAGCGCCCTGATGAAAGGCTCGATCTCGACGCCGGTGCTTCTCAAGGCCATTTTGAATTCTGAGACTGGCATCAAAAAATCGAATGTTCTTTCACATGTTCTGATATTCGAGTGGGAGAACAGCCTGCGCTTTCTAACTGATGGCGGCATGCTTACGCATCCAAGTCTTGAAGAAAAGATCGAACTGATCAACAACAGCCGGGCGCTTGCCCGCAAGCTGGGGGTTGAGGTTGCGAGAGTGGCGGTTCTCTCATCGGTTGAAAAGGTGAACCCGAAGATGCCGAGCACGGTCGATGCGGCTGTGTTGTCGAAAATGGGTGAACGCAAGCAGTTTGGCAGTGACTGTATCGTTGAAGGCCCGCTGGCACTCGATAATGCGATATCACTGGAATCAGCGCACCACAAGGGTTTGTTCAACGAAGTGGTGGGGCGCGCTGACATTCTGGTTGCTCCAGATATTGATACCGGCAACATTCTCGGCAAAATTCTGCTGTATTTCGGTAACACCCAGGCAGCCGGCCTGATCGTCGGCGCACAGTGTCCGGTGGTTATGCTGTCTCGCTCTGACGACAGACAGACCCGCATGAACTCGATAAAGCTGGCGCTGGCCGCCGGAAAAATGTAATCAGTATTTGAGCGCTCTGAGCAGGCGGGTAATGCCATTTACTGCCAGTCTGCAGATGAGATAGATCGGGCTGCGCCCGGGCAGTTCAGCCAGGGCCGGCCCGACTCTTTTGTACAGTCTGATAAAAACCTGCCCCGGTAGACTGCGTTTGAGCACGGTATCGCGAAATTGTCGCAGATAAACGGTGTCAGGGTGCATCTCGCCATAAACGCGGGTTGCGACGAAACAGCCGCCATCAGACTTTTTCTGCTCATTCTTGTCGCGGAAAATCGAATAGACATCATAGTTGGGGTCGATCTGGCGGATTCGCTCAAGAGTGGTCTGAGCTTTTAATGGTTCACCTGATCTGATGCGGCAACGATAGACCCCGGCCAGGGCCGTAAGGTTCTGCGAGTCGAAGGAAAGCGCGTCAAGAAAACAGCTTAAGGCTGATTCTATCCATTTATACTGTTGTGAACTGCCAGGCTTTTCCTGCTCGGCCTTGTAAAGGAAATCCAGGCCATCTTTGAGGTTCTGGTCGAATATCTGCCCTTCTACAGCCTTTTTCAGACGCTGGGCTTTGGCGTTGTTCTGATTCTGCCTGAGAGCAACCTGAATGCATGACATGGCATCCTGAAAGTGCCAGAGTTTTGATAAGGCCTCAGCCTTCATCAACAGCAGTTCAATATTGGTTGGTTCCGTTTCCAGGCCAAGATTGACGATTTCGATCACACCATCGTAATTGCTGCTTTCTTCCTGCTTGTGCGCAGCATTCATGGCAGACTCAGAGCGACGGGCAGTCATTTCTTTCCAGTAATGTTTTGCCTCATCGAACAATTCAAGCGCATATGCGCGCTTTTCCTTGTTGTCGATTTCGGTATAACATTGAATCAGCCCGAGGATAGCGTTCATTTCATGCTGCTCGAATTCGAGAATACTGCTGAAAGTCGCTGCTACCGCCTCAAGGTCTTCGTAATGCTTTTTCCAGAAGGCTTTTACGTAAGGCTCTTTGCTTTTTTTGTCTTCTGCTGCCGGGTTTTTTTCGATGAAATGTGAGGCCGCAGCTACAACCTGATTCCACATGGCTTTGGCTTTGTTCAGTTTCGAATCGATATGGTTTTTCTGGAGCTGAGCAAGCTCTTCTTTGTCGCGCATGAAAACAGGTATCTCGTAGTACAGCCGCTTGTAAATTTCGTAGGCTGCCTTGATTTCCTGTTGCTTTTCCTTGAGGCGGGCAAGGCGGTATAGATAGAGAGCGGACTCTCCATTCTTGCTCTTGAAATCTTCCAGCTGCGCCTGCGCTATTTCAAATCGTTCGAGAAGCAGGGCGTCTTCAAACGAAGCGTTGAAGTCAGCATGCGCATCGGTATAGAATTCTTCGCCAGGACCTCTCTTGTCTTGAGAATCCACATTCTCCATGCAGCTTCCTCTTGTACGTCATGACTATTCACGATAAGATATGCTACAATACAATTTAGTCAAGAAGCAAATTTGCAGGACATGAGAGTATGTTTGCCAAAATCGCTGCTGCAACCATTTCAGGGTTCGAAGCCAGCCCGGTGTTTGTTGAAACCGATATCGCAGGTGGGTTGCCCGGTTTTGATCTGGTTGGTCTGCCTGATCCCTCAGTTGCTGAATCATGGCAGCGCGTGCGTTCGGCTGTTAAGAATTCAGGGTTTCCGCTGCCATCGGGGCGCATAGTTGTCAATCTCGCCCCGGCCGACCTGCGCAAAGAAGGGTCGGGCCTCGATCTGCCCATTGCGGTTTCGATACTCGCCTCAATGGAAATTATACCTGATCAGCTCAGTCGCAATTACATCTTTGTCGGCGAACTCAGTCTGAATGGCGAGTTGCGCCACACCCGCGGCGTTCTGCCAATCGCGCTCATGGCGTTGCAGCTCGGCTACAAGGGCATCGTGCTGCCGCGTGACAACGCACGTGAAGCTCTGGTAGTGCCTGAACTTGAGGTCATTTCCTATACGACTCTGGGCGAACTGGTTTCTGCATTTTCTGGAGGTTGCACGCCTGTTGCCGACCTGCCGACTCACGATCACGATCGACAGAGTGAAGAAATTTTTATTTTCCATGACTTAACCGGCATCAAAGGCCAGACCATGGCCCGCCGCGCTCTCGAAATCGCGGCTGCCGGTGGTCATAACATCATTTTTTCGGGCCCACCGGGTTCAGGCAAGACAATGCTGGCCCGGGCGCTGCCTTCAATTCTGCCACCACTCGATTTTGTCGAAGCGCTTGACGTGACGCGCATTTACAGCATTAAAGGCCTGTTGCCACCCGGTGCCGGGCTGATCAGGCAGCGACCTTTTCGCGACCCGCACCATACAATTTCTGATGTAGCCTTGATCGGCGGTGGAAGGTCACCCGGACCGGGTGAAGTTTCGCTGGCTCACCATGGCGTGCTCTTTCTCGATGAGCTGCCCGAATTCAAGAAGTCGGTTCTTGAGGTTCTGCGAGAACCTCTTTCTTCAGGTTCGGTTTCGATTTCTCGGGCTGCCCAGACCTGCCTGTTTCCTGCTCGCTTTTTGTTGGCTGCCGCAATGAACCCATGCCCATGCGGCTTCAGCACTGATCCTGATTCTAACTGCGTTTGCGACAACCGCCAGATAAGCCGATACCGACAGCGACTTTCGGGGCCTCTGCTCGACCGTATCGATCTGCAGGTGCATGTGCCGCGTCTGCAACCATGGGAACTTGCCGAAAAGCCTGCCGGAGAGAGTTCGGAGACTGTTCGCGAAAGAGTTGTCAGGGCGCGCAACCTTCAAAAGCATCGCAACGATCCTGCCGGAACAATTCTCAATGCCAATCTTTCCGGCAAAAAAATCGAACAGTTCTGCCGTATCGATGCAGAATCTCAGAAAATGCTGATCGCCGCCGCCCGTCGCTTTACTCTTTCGGCCAGGGGCTATGACAAGGTGTTGCTTATTGCCCGAACTATCGCTGATCTCGATGAGTCTGAGTCGATTGCGGCCACACATCTGGCCGAGGCCCTGCAGTATCGCACCAATGGTCTGTTCGACCATCTTTCCTGATCTGATGAAGCCTGAGATTTTAGTCAGGCAGACTGCTATAATGTGACTTGAAGCAAGAACTCATGATGTCATTGAAAGGTTGACCGGATTATGAAAAAGACGATAACCCTGCTGCTCCTGGCGATTATGGTGGCGATGCCGCTTGGCGCAACTTCAATGGAAGACTGGAAAGACCAGGTGCTGTATTTCGTTTTTATCGACCGCTTCGCCAACGGTGATACCAGCAACGATCGAGAGGTCGATCCATCTGATATCAACGGTTTTCATGGTGGCGACATCAGTGGCCTGCTTGCCCGGCTGAAATATCTTGAAAGTCTTGGCGTAACCGGCATCTGGCTGAGTCCTTTTCTAACCAACCGGCCTGACCGTTTTTTTAAGCATCAGCCCTATCACGGCTACTGGATTCATGACTTCTGGTCTGTCGATTCGCGTTTTGGCAGCGAGGCCGAACTCGTTGAACTTCGTCGGCGCCTGCGCGGGTCAGACATGAAACTGGTTCTCGATATGGTCGTCAATCACATGGGTTATGATGCGCCCTTTGCAGAGGCAAACCCCGACTGGTTCAATCCGCCGCTCGATATCGCCGACTGGAACGACACTGAACAGCTCATCAACCGCAGAATTTTCGGTCTGCCTGACTTTGCTTCGCAAAAGCCGGTAGTTAAAACCTTTTTTCGGCTGGTGGCACGTCACTGGGTCGAACGCCTGCGGCCAGATGGATTCAGACTCGATGCGGTTAAACATGTGCCACTCGAATTCTGGCGTGATTTCAATACTTCAGCGCAAACTGCCGGTGGTCCTGGTTTTCTGCTGCTGGGCGAATACCTTCATGGCGACCCGAAGGCAAATCTGACAGTCTGGAAAGACGGTGAATTCAACAGTCTGTTTGATTTTCCGCTTTACTACACGATGAAAGATGTTTTTGCCGGTGGCGCCGACATGCGTCGACTGGCCTCGCGCATCTACTTTGATCGCAATTATCCCGACGCCGGGCTGTTGGCCACTTTTCTCGACAATCACGATCTTGACCGCTTCATTACCTCGTGTGGTGACGACGGGCGAAAGTATAAGCTGGCGCTTGCTTTTATGCTCACAGCTCGCGGCATACCCACTTTGAACTATGGTAACGAGCAGGGACTGGCCGGAGCCCATCAGCCTGAGCCCGAGAACCGACGCTCGATGGTATTCGATACCGGCAGCGAACTGTTCAGATTTACCCGCGAACTCATCGCTCTGCGTAAGAGCAGCCCGGCTTTGCGGCGAGGGCTGCAGTTCAATCTGCACGCAGACGCCAGTACTTATGCTTTTGCCCGGCTGATGCCTGATCAGATGGCGATTGTCGTGTTCAACAACGATGAGCAACCCCGCCAGATTGATTTTGCTCTGCATGCCGCAGGTCTGCCAAAAGTAATGGATTCAAAAATCGGCCAGGCCCGGGCAATTGTGCGTCAAGGTCGACTGCAGACTTCGCTGGCCGGTAAAAGTTTTGCGGTATTCATCTCTGACGTCAGTACCGGTCATTACGAAAAGCTGTTTCGACACTGGCAGAAACGCTTTTTTAATGAAAAAGCCTGGGGCAGCCGCACGGTCACGCTCAAACTCAAGGCCTCATATCTGCCGGAAAAAGCGAAAGTCTATTTCACCGGCAATTTCCCCGAAATTGGCGACTGGAGCAATGATGGGCGTAAGGCTCTGCCGATGCAGAAAATCTCAGATGATGAATATGTGGCGACAGTAAAAATGCCGCTGGCACGCATTTTTGAGGGAAAGTGCTTTTATCGCCTCGAAGATCAGACCGTCTGGCAGCCCGGCGATAATCTTATCGCCGAGGTTGCCGATACCGGTGTTGAATACATTCACATGGACTGGAAAAACCTCGATTAAATCTCGATTTCCTGTTCCATTTCTTTTTCGCACTGCTCTATGAGGGTCTTGAGATTGTCGGCTTCGACGCCGGTGGGCGTGTGACCGAGATACTTGCGTGCGACATCGACGGCGTCTCTGAACTGGCGCTTGCGAGCATAGATGACGGCAAGATTATAGTAGACCTGAATGAACTTCGGGTCGATTTCGAGAACCTTCATGTAAGCGGTAATTGCTTCGTTTATGCGGCCTTTCTCGAATTCTTCGGTGCCGATGTTGTAATAGGCTGCAGCATCTTTGGGGTTGAGCTCGATGGCTTTCTTCCAGAGGTCGATGGCCTGGTCGTACATGCCCTTGTTGTAATAGGCGATACCCAGCTTGTTGCGGGCTTCTGAATCCTGTGGGTTATACTTGATGACCCTTTTCCAGATTTCGATTGCCTTGTCATACATTTCGCGATTATGGTAGGCAGTGGCCAGATTCGAGAGAATGTCGGCATCTTCTGGCTTGTATTTGAGCGCCTTTTCCCAGCACTCAACTGCCTTGTCGAACAGTTCGAGCTTGATGTAGGCAATACCGAGCTTGTTGTAAAGTTCGCCGTTCTCGGGGGTGATTCTGATCGCGTCTTCCCATTCAGAGATGGCCTGATCGAACATGTTCTTCTGAAAATAGGCGATACCAAGGTTGTTGTGGGCATCGACATCGTTCGGCGCCAGTTCTACCACTTTGCGCCACGAAAGAATCGCATCGTCGATGAGGCCCTTTTCGTCATAAGCATTGCCCAGCACGAAATGGGTGTTGGGGTTGTTGGGATCGAGTTCGATCGTCTTTTTCCAGCAGGAAATGGCGTTGTCGAGTTTGCGCTTCTGCCGATATGCGTGCCCCAGCTTGAAGTAGAGATCAGGATCGGTGGGGTTGAGCGCTTTCGATTTTTCCCATTCGGTGAGTGCCTCGTCGAAACGTTGCAGGTTGTAAAAGGCGATACCAAGGTTGTGATGTGCTTCAAAGTGGTCTGAGTCGATTTCGATAGCTTTCTGCCACTGGAATATCGCTTCCTGAGTCTTGTTAAGCTTCGAGTAGGCGATGCCAAGCTTGTGGTGCAACTGCGGGTCGTCGCTTACATAAGAAATCGCCCGGTTCCAGAATTTGGCGGCTTCGGCAAAATCTTCGAGACCGCAGTAGGCATTACCGATTTTTTCGCAGATGTCGGCGTCTTCACTGCGTTTTTCGCGCACGGTGTTCCAGTAGGTGATAGCCTTCTGGAAGTTGCCGGAATTGTATTGTGCAACGCCAAGATTGAAGTGGGCTTCGATGTCGTTGGGGTTGAGCGAAATACACTTTTCCCAGCTTTTGATGGCCTTTTCGAGATCGTCGAGTTTGCCGTAGGCCGAGCCGAGTTTGAAGTAGACTTCTGAGCTGTCAGGGGTCAGATCGAGAATCTTCTGCCAGGTTTCGATGGCTTCGCGATGCTGATTGAGCTTGCTGTAGGCGTTGCCAAGATTGTTGAAAATCTCAGGCTGGCGTGGGCTAAGTGCCAGAGCCTTTTTCCATTCGTCGATAGCCTGCTGGTACATTTCGAGGCGGTAGAAGACGATGGCGAGATTGTTGTGCGCTTCTGAGTTCTTGGGGTTGAGTTCGATCGACTTCGAAAAAGCGATGACGGATTTATCGTCGAGACCCTTGTTGTAATAGGCAACACCGAGTCTGAAGAAAATATCAGCATCATCAGGATTAAGGTTGGCAGCTTTTTCCCAGAGGGCGATAGCCTGGTCTTCCTTGCCGAGATTGTAGTAGGCGATGCCAAGCTTGAAATGAATCTCGGGATCATGGCTTCTGACTTCGAGGCATTTTTCCCAGTAGTCGATAGCCTTGGAATCTTCGCCCTTATTGTAATAAGCGATACCAAGGTTATGAAGCACCTCGTAATTCTGCGGGTCGAGCGAAACCGCGATTTCCCATTCCTTCAGCGCTTCATCGATGCGATTGAGCTGGTAATAGGCAACGCCGAGTTTGAATCTGGCTTCGCTGTTCTGTGGGTTCTTGATCAGTGACTGCACCCATTCTGCAATCGCCTGCTCATATTGCCCCTTGGTGTAGTAGGCTATGCCCAGGTTATAATGGGTATTCGCTTCGTCCTGCAGATAAGTACGCTTCATAAGGCCTCCAAACTCTACTTTGTTTTATTTTCAGGTTCGCTTTTGCCGTGACCTGGCGTGGCGACGATATCATATTTCTGAACCATCGAGTTGATGGTGTTTCCAAACATCTCAAGTACCGATTTAAGGCGGTTGCTTCGCTTGAAACTGTAGTTAAAGCTAGCATCTGCCATTTTTATTCTCTGCGATTGTAGTTGGAACCGGTGTCTGAAAGCAAGCTTTTCTGGAAAAATATTTGGCTTTTTCAGGCTTGTCGGCGATTCAGCTTTTGCCCGCTGATCATTGAATGTCAGAGTGAAGATGTCGTCAACATTGAAGTTGCGTTCAACGATTTCGCGCATCAGGTAACAGGTGAACAGATCGAACGAATTGATGATTATCGCATCATCTCTCAGCTTGCGGAAAATCATCATTTTGACTTTTCTGCTGCTGATTTTCTGGATGATGTTGAATGCCGCCGGCCGGTCATACTGAGTTTTGAAATTGTCGTCGTAAACGATATCCCGGCAAATTTTCTGTGGCATGCTCAGTTTGGGCTGCAGTCGATATGCGGCATGAAACTTCATTTCGAAAGGTTTCTTGAGAGAAGGCTTCATTCTGGCTGCTTTGATGCGGACATGCGCCGGCATCGTTGACTGCTCAAAGCCCATATACTGGCTAAAAGATCTTGGGGTTGGCAGAGTGCGGCGCTGCAGGGTCACCGGTTGCTTTTGCTGAATTTCTCTGCGAAAGCTGACAGCCGCCGGCAACCTCTCGGGAAAACAGAATGGCAGATAAGGCACCAGTGCTTTGGGTTCCAGCAGTGAGGTTTCGGCTGTGCTGTCGTCGGGCTGACGATACACTGCCATTTTGTTGAGACCGGTAAGAACCCGGCTCAGCTGCATCTGAATATGGTTCTTTTCACGCTGCAGGGCGTCGATCGTTTTTACCAGCTCGGTTTCTCTTTGCTGCAGAGCATCCAGAGACAGCCGCAGTTGTCGGTTGCTGTTGGCAATATGATCGAGATCGCTTATTGCTTTGTCATTGTTCTTTTTGAGGCCCGCGTTCTCAGTTTGTGTTGCTGCCAGCGCCTGCTCTTTCTGCTTTATCTGGTCTTCGTAATCAGCGCATAAACTCTTGAGATGGTAAGTGCGGGCGCGAAGATCCTGAAGCTCGAGGTTGACAGCTTCAAGCTCCTTTTCGCGAGACTCGAGATTGGCGGCAGCGCTTGAATGCTTCAGGCTCAGATCCTTGCTGTGCAACTGCATCTGAGTCAGCTGGATGTTGATCGCGTTGAACCTTTCCTGCAGCGCCTGGTGCTGCTTCTGCAGATTGCGGTTCTCAACTACTGAGTCTGCCAGACTGGTTTTAAACTCAACGATTTTATGTTCTTTTTCTGCCAGGATGGATTTAAGCTCTGATAGAGTCGAAAGGGTATCCGGTTCACCCGCGACCTGTCGACGAAGTGCAGCAAAATCGATGCTTTCGAGCTGTTCGAAAAAACCGGCAATTCCGCTGTCAGAGTCGTTTCCTGCCCGCTTTTTCAATACAGCGGCCAGACTGCGGCAGATTATTTCGAGCGCATCGAGCTGTTCAGCTGCATTGAGCTCGGTAATGGCAGGCTTTTTTTCCATCCGGTGTAGTTTATCTAGATGTGCTGATACAGGCAGACGCTGACATTGTCGCCGGCGCCGTTAAGGTAGGAGGCTTTTATCAGATTGTTGGCCAGCAGTTCAAGATCGGTGCCCTCGGCAGAATACACATGGGCAATGACTTGACTGATCGTTTCATCTTCAACGAAGCCGCAGAGACCGTCTGAGCAAAGCAGCAGCAGATCTCCCTTCTCAAGCACCATGTTCTTGCGGTCGACTTCAGTTGTTTCGCCGATGCCAAGGGCGCGCGTGATAACATTGCGCTGCGGGTGAGTAAAGGCTTCTTTGGCAGTAATTCTGCCGGCTTCGACAAATTCCTGCACGAGTGAGTGGTCTCTGGTCAGTGCTGTCAGCTCATTTCGACGATAGCGGTAACATCTGCTGTCGCCGACATGCGCCAGAGCGAGCGAGTCTCGATAGATCAGAGCGACGACGATTGTTGTGCCCATGCCTTCCATGTCAGGGTTTTGACAGGCCTTGTCATAGATTGCCTTATTGGATTTGACAAAACACTCTTCGAGAAAGACGGTCTTGTCAGAGTTCAGCAAATGTTCCGGCTGTTTCTCGAAAAGATTCTTGACCATGTTTTCTTTGACCGTCTGAACAGCCAGCATCGATGCATATTCGCCGGCTGCTGCTCCTCCCATTCCATCTGCGAGTATCAGGGCAGTCAATTCTATTTTGTTGCCGAGTGGGCCGCAATACTGCATTGCCATACTTTCAGCATAATCTTCGTTGTTCGGGCGCACTTTGCCTTTATCGCTCAGGGTAAAGAATCTCATAAGTTTTCTCCAGCTTTTGCTTTACAGCATTCTAATCTCTCGCAATACGCAAGTCAACGGCAGAAGCTAAAAAACAGGCGAATTTATATTGCAGCTCATATTCGCATTCTGGCTCTTTTTTCGAGAATCTGCGGCAGGTCAAGCCACTCCGGTATTACCGGATGTCGATATTCGCTTCTGGTCGGCTTTATCGCCAGAGTGTCTTCTGTGAGCGATTTTTCTGAGACGTCGAGGTAGAGGTCGTAATCATCAAGATTCATCGCCATGTGAAGTATGAACAGCTGAAGATTTCGGCGGTATTGAGGCCTTTGCTGGAAGCTCATGTTGAGGTTAAAATCAGCATCATGGTATGAGTCAGGTGCAGAGGCAGGTATTGTATGAAGTATTGCATGAGCTGTGCCCTTGCTGGCAACGAGTGTTCGCTCAGCAGTCAGCATGCGAAGATGTGGCAAACAGCGCGCTGGCATACGGAATTCAACAATAGCTGGGGCCTCGTTGATGGTGTTGTCATGCTCCAGTGCATGCGCCTTTTCTCGAAAGGTTGTTGAAACGGCGGCGCGGATTGTCGAAAATTTCGGGGCCCTGATGCTGGTTGAAGCAACTGAACAGGAAAAGTCCGGCAAAACCCTGTCGATTTTGATGAAGCTGCGCAGCAGAATGATCCAGTGTACGCTGCCAGTATCAAATCGTGCCGGAAACGCCATGGTGGCCTGGTCTTTGAATGTTGCGCTTTTTGCCATATTACTGGCAAGGTAACCCTTGATCTGGCCCCTGACGTGTTTGAATCTGCGCATTTTAAGCCTGGGAATATCAACCAGTCTGAGAAAATGTTTCAAATCAAACTGCTGCGGCAAGCCGGGTTTTTCATAATCCAGTCTCTGTTCAAGTCTGATCTGTCTGTCCTGATATGAAACTTTGTGTGAATCTGTCGGCGAATAGAGGAAACTGTTATAGCGGCGCAGATAGTCTGAGTCTGCGAGCTCACCGAGAGCAATCTGACTGCTCGTGGTAAGTTGAGCGAATGACATGAAGTAGCTGTTGAGACCGATCTGGTCGAAAAAAGTCAGGCGGTCAAGCTGGGGTTCTTCAGCTGCGCAGTAATCGACAGTTAATTCGGGTAATCTGGTTTCTGGTTTCCATGGAAAACTATAGGTTCGGTAGCGTATCTTGTAAGTGATTTGCTCGGCACATTTGTTTTGAACCGGGAAATCAACCGTATTTCTGTATGCTTTCGGGCTATAAAAGTGAAGGCGCGGGCTGGGGCAGGCGAATTTTTCATACTGTGATATCTTTTGCTGGAAGTGGATTCTGGCAAAATGATTGAGGCTCTCAGGCTTAATTAGATTCAATTCGTAACAGTGGTGCTCCATGTCAAAAAATCTGGCGCAGCGCAGAAGAAGGCGTCTGATACCAGGCATGCACATGTCATGAATTTCTTCGTCTAAAGATATGAAATGATGCTTTGACTCTAATCTGTCCGCATTGAATCCTGAATGCTGCTTATGCCTGTATCTTGCCAGCAGCGGGTTATAAGCCATATTGGAATTCAGTGTGCGATACCGTTGCATGCCCCAGTTGTGACTGAAGGTGACTATGGCTTCTGGTTTGTCAATTTTGCCAGACTGATCGTTGTCTGCTTCAAGATAATTCTCCTTCTGCAAACTGCCTGTTTCAGGATAAAGAAATCGGCGGGGATTTCTCAGACTCAGTGGTGGCAGAAAGACTTTCTCGCGGGCAGGAAAATATGAGTCGAAGATGAGGATTCTGATTCTGTCTAACAGCAGATACGCAAAAGAAACGGCTGATTCAATTGGCTGGAATCGCTCGACCGGCTGATTGAAAGTCGGAAACCCGAATGGATAGGGAGAAAGCCTGATTCTGCATCTGTAAGTTTTTTTTGTGAATTCCCATGCCGGCGGGTTGATGAAATTGCGCTGTTCTATGATTTCAGGTGTTTGCTGTCCCATGATCGGCATTTTAAGCGGCAATTGGGTCGTGATGGTTGCCGGAGCGCATTCTCCGGTCTTGAATCTCTCAAGTCTGCCGCGATAGGCCGGAAAAAATGCCTTTGCAGTGGCTTTCAGACGACAAAGAGCTGTCTCGTGCATTGCCGGGCATGCGCGCGCTTCCTTTATTCTTAATACTGTCTCGGCGAATAATATTCGGCGTGCAGCCTTTAACGCAGAAGTCTTGAAACCATTGTTTATGCGGCGGAGTCTGAAGCGCAGTGATCTGAGAGCACTGCGCCGGCCCGGCATCTGTTGCTTGAAGTCGGCTCTGAATACTATTTTAGCAGGTAAAGCTCTGCGGCTGTGTTCTGGAAGGAAGATGTCGGTGAAGCTGAGCGCACTGAGCTTCATCAGAAATGGGGTGGGGCGCAGATAAATGGCTGCGCAGGGAGACGGCCGTAATATATCGGTGACAAAGAATCGTTCGATCTGGCGACCGTTTGCAGGAGCCTTAAATGACAGAGTTGTGCAAAGTCCGTGTTTCTTTTTGCTGACGTCAGTTAAACAGTTTTTGACAGCCAGTCTGCAATAACGTGCATGCCTGGCTGATAAAAAGCACATTGTACTGCGCCGGTTGCAGAAGTGCTGGCTGGTTGACGTATCGCTCAGAGCTGAATGCTGAATGGCAGTATTTTTAGTGATGGTGTTAAGAGGTCTGAATGCGGCGTTGAGTGTTTCTGGCAGAACCATTCTGGTCGCCAGATGGCCACGACTGAGCAGTTGAGTAGGCTGGAGGGAAGGCTCAGCATAGTCAGCACGTCTGAGGGTGAGTTTCAACCTGAAACGACTTCGGGCTGCGCTGCAGACAATCTTCAGTCGCGGATTTGCAGAAAAACTTTTTTGTTTGTCTACCTTGTCGCTCAGCTGCAATCTCTCTGGAAAGCCATTTTTTC
Source organism: Candidatus Rifleibacteriota bacterium (assembly GCA_022704885.1). The sequence goes on from JAKJFO010000008.1 coordinate 39,291, forward strand.
GAAAGGTGCAGATTCTTGCTTGTGCATTAAGGCGGGAATTTTCCTGGGCGGTTGGGCCGATTGAATGGCTGATACTGCATGGTATAAGCGAAGGCTCACGCAAAGACGCCGACCAGGTCGAAATTAAATCAATATACGCTGAATGAGCAGCCTTGTTGATGCCGGGATCCGGCCGCAACTCGGTTTTGCAGCAGATGACAAGATTGCGGGCGTAGTCGGAGCGCGAATCGAATCTGTCATTTTTGTTTCTGTATGCAGTTGCAAAAAGATCAGGAAATGAACTTGTCTTATTCACAGATCGATATGAGCTGACAATATTCAGAAAGCCATAATCTCCGGGATATGGTAGAAATTCGCATTCTATCGGGTGAAATGAATGAAATCGCTGCTCAGTCTGAAGGTATCTGGCTGAAAAAAACAGCTGCTGGTCTGGCAGTGCAAATCTGTCTGGCTGTCGACTGGCACGAGGTTTGAACTTGTCGCACTCTGCTTTTTGTAAGATGTCTCCCGGTAGACTGCGATACATCAGCTTTCCTGCAAAAGCTTTTTCACCAAGTATCGACATTTTGCCGGCCAGGACCAGAAATTTGTATGTGCCGGCCGCCTGGTTTCTGCTGTCAAATCTTGTTGCGGAAAAAGGAGATCCGGTCAGTTTGTAAGAAGCTGAAAACTTTGATTTGATCTGGTATTCAGCTTTTGGCTGCATGTCGGCACGAATGCTCAGAGCTTTATTGGCGATGCCCGGATTGTCGCATTTGTCACTAAATACAAAGGGTGTGGAATCACCTTTGTCTATGGCTGGTCTGAATCTTTTTTCGGCCGAAGCGGCTTTCTGCTGACGGTAAAGCTGCTCTGAACTGTTAGCATAGCACTTCTTGGCGAATCTGTCTTTGGATGGCATTATGGGCAGGTTCTTTTCAGCCAGCACAGGTTTCCCTGCCAGACTCATCAGTCTTCTAATGAAAAAACCTTTCCCCGACGGCTGTGGTGGTTCGTCGAAGACTGGTAGATCAGGGTTGCTGGTCTGCTTGAGACTCATGCTTGCAGCCGGCTGTTAACTTGACTGAACTTTTCGCTGGCCTGCCGCGCCAGGCTCATAACATCTTTCAGGCGTAATTTACTTACTTTTACCGCACTTCGCAAAAAGTTCTGTGAAAGCTTGCCGGTCGGTTCTGTCCCCTTCAGGCAAAAGCTGGCTGACTGACTTATTACGGCATTGCCGGTTTTGAATGCACGTCTGGGTTCAGCTGCTCTCGCAAGATGAGCAGCTGAAAAAGAGACAGCCTGCTGCCGTTTTACTGCAAGAGACCAGAGAAGATGGCGATAAAGCGTTTCGATGCTGTCTGGAAAAAGTGCGCGGAAATGCTTTTTGCCCGCTTCAATCTTTTTCCAGGTTCTGGCCGCAGATTTGGGGAGTGATTGCCTGACCATGTGAAGAGCGCTGCAGGCGGGCCAGATACCTTTACTGTGGCGACTGCAATTGGCCGTGAAGGTATCGTCTGCTGAAAATATTATCTGACTCTCATGGTCCAGCACTTCGCTTTCGGCCTTCATGACAGGAAATTCGAGAAGATTCGGCCATTCAATCTTGCGGGTGCGCAGCGGGCAATCGCCGAATGATGGTAAAATGCTGCGGAACACAGGTTCTACGAAGCGCTCGGAATAAATGTGCTGGTAATCAAATCTTGTTGTTTCAATCATGGCGGTAATATCAATCCGGTCTTTCAAGCTGGTGCTGACGGCATGATAAATCTGGCGGCTGCCAATTCTTATCGAGAGCGTATAAAGATCTGGACTTGCGATGGCGAAAACTGAGCTGCGGGAGCTGAGCTGCAGACTGTCAGACTTGTAGGTTCTGGCGGCAGGCATTCGATAAGATACGTCGTGGCCGGTAATGATCTGAACGAGATGTGGAGCAATCGTTGCCGAGAACTTCTCTGGCAGCTTCCGGCATGAAAGTTGTCTGTAGACTGGCTTTTGCCCCTTTAGTGTGGCGGCTGGCCGTATTCGCTTTTCACTGAGCAGATGGCCGGGAACTGGCGGGCGGGCAAGCATGACCCTGATATCGGTGATTCTACCCTTGACCGGCGGGAATTTTCTGATCTGTGCGCCTGCGTCTAGAATGACGTCATTTCGCGTCGATTGCAGATTACTGATGTCGCGATAGTTTTTAAGCGGTTTCGGAACGAAAGTCGTTTTAAGAATCTGATCTCTTAATGCTGGCAATGAAGAGGATTTTCGGTATGCCAGATTGTGATAGTCACTGCCGGCGGCAACGAAGTGATGAGATATGTCGGCACGGTCAAGTGTCAGGTGCTTTTTAATTCCTTTGTGAACAAGCTCTGTAAAAGGTTGTCGAAAGAATACGGCGTAGTCGAAACAGTAAAGTCGAGAGCTTCGTTCATTGTTGAGGCTGCTTTTGTGGGCGAGTTTATAAACTGTTGGCAGAAACCGGTGGTCAACCATGACGTCTTCAAGCTTGAATGTCGAAGGCAATTTCAGCTCGGCATATCCCTGATAGCTTTCCTGGGTCGGGTTAGCGTTGTCCAGAGCGAATGTCGCAGGTGACAGAATTCCGGTCTTTTCGAAAATCGAGGCCCTGAAGGTTTTGGCCTCCTCGGTGAACGTGAACTTGAAGTGATCTGAGATGAGAGTGCTTTTCGATTTGTCGAGAATGATCAGATCGGTTGATGGTTTGAGGCTGAGGGCCACTTCTCTGGCATTATCATTTCTTAGATCGAAACAGTCGCGCCAGTTGTGATCCTGTGGGCGCATCAACCTCTTTTTGCTATCTGGCATGCCTATAGCTGCCGATGCGCTTATATAGATGATTGGTGGAATCTGCTGCTGATGTATTTTCGGCAGTTCATCTCCTCGCGTCAGATATATGCCGGTAGAGATGATGGGGGATGTATGTCTGGGACTTTGCAGCAGTGCGGTTTTTCTGGTGAATTCCTGTGGTATCAGACAGGATACCCTGGCGGTGAATCTTCTTTCCGCATCTACCGGCATGTTTCTGGCAAAGATATCGGGCAGGTTGCCGAGAAGAGTATGATTTCTCTCGTGCAATTGGAAAGCAGGCGTGAACTCAAGGGCATGTCGCATTGTTCGACGATCGTTTCTCTTTGCGAACATGCTGTATTCTGGCAAAAAGACAGGAAAATAACTGGTGGCGAGGTCAAATTCTGGTGGAATGAAAAAGTGCGTGACCCCCGGCAGTTCAGGCTCTTTATCCGGTGCGAAGCAGCTCTTTTTGAACTGTTTGCGCATATAGCCGAGAACCTCTGAAAGTGATGGGATCTCGGGCATGTCGAGATTTGGCCGGAACAGAATTGGTGAGGGGTAGCGCCCGCGTGTCGGCAAAAAATCAAAATCGCAGCGCAGCCGACAGTCGACTGAACTGGCAAAGCGGTCGTCAAAACGATATACAGGTTTTACTGAGAGCGCCGGCCGGTCTTGTTTCAGAGCAGTATCTTCGGTTTCCGGCAGTTGATAATTTATTCTAAAAGGCCAGATAGCAGGAGAGAGCCGGTCTTTGAGGGCATGCTTCTCTTTAAGATCGATCGTTCTCTGAATGCCAGCAAGAGGCTGTCTAACGCCGGTCAGACGTATTCTGATGCGGTAATTGCCATCACTTTCCTCAAGAAAGACTTGAATATCAGAGGGGTGCTGGAAAAGGCGACGTGCTGATGTCGACTGAATTTTATCAAGGTATGGTGAAAGTTTTTCGAGAAGCTGGCCATCCAGACAAGGCTGGTAGTCACTGGTCTGCTCGTAGAGAGTTCTTCCCAGGCCCCTGACAGTGCCGGTCAGCATCCTGAACAGGCTTGAAATCGTCTGGTGAATGACAGAATTGTGATCGAGAACCAGAGGCGCTGCTGCCTGGCGCTGGTAAGAGAATTCTTCACTGATTCCGACTGTGTAGGTTGTCGGAAAATTGAAGAGACTTCTAAGTTCGAGGCCATTAAGAGTGTTTTCGGCGAGTTTCTGATCTTCAACCGTCGCAGGTACGCGATTGAAAAGCAGCAGGGTATTTTCCTGCAGCTGATAGTAAAAAGCGGGGTTCTCCTGGATAAGCGCATCGAGGCTGACCAGGCTCTTTTCATCTGCCTGCGAGACTATTATCGATAAGGGGCTCTTGCCGCGCCAGAGATGCTGACGGGCTAGAAGCAGCGAAGCCTGCCGGGCATGCTGCGGCCCTGACGGAAAATTCACCATGACCGTATCGAAGCAGGCAGTAATCTGTATGAAAAAGTCACGCAGCGTCGTGTCACTGAAAAGCATCGACGCATCTTTGAGCTTGTGCGCCGGGAAATACGATATCAGGCTGGTTTCGGTAAAATAAAAGTTTTTCTGGTAACGCGAATCCTGATGCTGAGAAATCAGCGAAATATCAGAGTATTCCTGCAGGCTGATTGAACGGGGAAATGTGCCTTTCAGTTTCAGCGGTGTGTCTGCATCGAGATCGACAATGGCGATCCGCTGGCTGGTGTTGTTCAGGTAGATCGAGAGGTTGGCAAGCATGGTTGACTTGCCGGAACCGGCTCGCATCGAGCTGAAGAAATATACGGGTGTTAGAAGAGATGCCTTCCCCATGGTATGCACATCATACCATAATCAATGGTTGCTGCAACTACAAATAATTACAATTCGATGATCATGCCTTCGCGGGCAAAATCGGTAGCAGCAAACAACCGGCGGGCATCTTCTTCCATCTTGCGCAAAAACTCGTCGTTATGAAGTGGCTCGTGGTGTGTAATGACCAGTCGTCTGGCACCGGCTGCCTTGGAAGCCCGAATACCCTCTTCTGCGGTTGAGTGCCCGAAGCCCTGTTTTCCCGGGCCTGGCAGGTCATATTTATGTGGTGCATACTCTTCGGGGGTATACTGGCCATCATATATTAAAACATCAACATTCTCGGCGAGACGCAAAAGATTCTGATCGATAGTGCCATCAGAAGGGTGTTCGCAGTCGGTTGCCAGAGCCACCGACGATTTGCCGTCTTCGATTCGATAGCCGAGCACGCCATTTGGGTGCACGAGCTTGAGAGCCGAGATCGTGGTATCGCCAATGGTTATGCGGTTGTCTTTGAGCGTTTTAAAATTGATGTTCGAAGACAGATAGTTGAGGTCGACCGGAAAATAGTAGTTATCCATCTGGCCGCGCAGAGTGGCTTCGAGACGGTCGCCGACATCGGCTGCGCCGTAGAGATTGAACTCGTTGCAGCAGTCGGTGATTCGATTGCCCTGCATGTCTTTGCGCCCAATGTAGGCTGGTGCGAAGAACGGAAAGCCCTGGATGTGATCCCAATGGGAGTGGGTGAAAAAAATGTGCGCTTTTCCCTTGCCATGAGCGAATTCGGTTTTCATCAGTTCCAGGCCCAGCACGCGTATTCCGGTGCCGGCGTCGAAGATGATGCGTTCGTTACTGCTGTTGATGACTTCGATACAGGTGGTATTGCCGCCGAATTCGACGGTATCTCTACCCGGCGTGGGAATCGACCCTCTGACACCCCAGAACTTTATTATCACCTGACTGATTACCTTTCGCGTTTGGTAATTACGGGCAGAGCGAAACCATCGTTTCGACAACCCTCTCAAGATCTTCACGGCTGTAGAATTCGATTTCTATGCGGCCGCTTTTTTTGCCATGACGAATGCGGACCTTGGCGCCCAGCAGTTCTTGAAGATTGTCTTCAACAGCCCTGACGTGCAGATCTTGACTCATCGCTGATTTACCTTTCGTTTTCGCCGAGCCTGTCGAGGGCTGATGGCGGTTTTGTGCAATACGCTTTTCTATTTCATAAACAGACAGTTGATCCCTGACGATCAGCCTGGCCCAGGTCTTTATCTCGATTGGATCCTTGATTCCGGCCAGCATTTTTGCGTGACCAGCCGAGATCTTGCCTGAGACGACAAGTTCCTGGATGTCGGCGGGAAGCTGGAGCAGGCGGAGCCTGTTGGTAAGAGCGGATCTGCTGCGACCGACCTTTTCTGCAAGCTGGTCGTGCGTGAGACCGTAGTTGAGAAGTATGTCTCTCAGTGATCGGGCCTCTTCTATCGGATTGAGATCCTGACGCTGGATGTTTTCTATGAGTCCGGCCAGCATCGTCTGCTCTTCATCGAGCCGACGCACAACCGCTGGGATTGTTCTGATTCCGGCCAGTTTGCTGGCGCGGTAGCGTCTCTCACCTGACACTATCTGGTAGCGGTCGCCGACAGCTCTGACCAGAACCGGTTGCAGTACACCGTTTTCGCGTATGGACTGTGCCAGTTCCTCGAGCGCCTGTTTATCAAAGATCTTACGGGGCTGATTCGGGTTGGGGAACAACTTCTCCAGCGGCAGCATGTGGAATTCCATTTCTACATTCGCTGTCGGCATACACGAATAGCCCGTGAGTTCTGTATCGGCTGTTTTATCCTGTTGATTTAACAAATTTTTCCGCTCTTTCTTTGTCAGGTTTAACAGAATTTACAGGTTATGTTATCATGACTTTTACACAACGACAATAATTTATTAAAAACAGGAGTCGCCACTATGACCAGTCTTATCTCCACCAGAATATTACGTGCTGGTGTGCTTGTTGTAGCGATGTCAATGTTTATGCTGCACGTAACTCATGCACAGCCGGTTCAGGTTACGCCAGAGTTTCAGCGTGCAATGCAGCAGCTGGCCCAGGGAGCCTATGACGCAGCCGTAGAAGAACTCAAGCCATTACTCGGACAGGGCAAGACTCATGCACCGGCAATGGTCGAAATCGGCAAGATTCGCATCAAACAGGCAGAGGCACAGATGACCAGCGCCCTCGCCAATTTCAGCGAAGCCGCAGAAATGTTGAACGGTGGACTGCAGGCTGGTGGAGTCAGCGGGCCGGAACTGCCTAAAACCCTCTACGATCTTGCCAGAGTGTATGAAGAACGTTTGCGAAATTATCCGATGGCAATCGAAATATATAAAAAGATTATCGAAGAACATCCGGCATTCCTGGCAATTGACAGGGTATATTTCAACCTGGCTACCAGTCATGAAGCGATCGGGCAGATCGAGCAAGCGGCAGAAAACTACCGCAAGATTGTCGCCGACTATTCCTACAGCACTTATTTTACAGCTGCTCGCGAGCGCATGACCAAGCTGGCTGTCGGTACCGGTGTTCAGGACGAAGCCATTTCGACTCAGGAAGACGTAGTAGCTGCGGCTGATGCCGACGATGCTGCCCAGGCCAGTCTTGATCTTGGTGACATGCACGCAGGTTCCGGGAACTTCAAAAAGGCGGCTGAGGCTTATCGTCAGGCTGCCGCTGCGGCCGGAGACCAGGAAGAAGCTGTCGCGGCGTACCGAAAGCTTATCGACGTGCTCGATTCGAAGCAGAAAGACTATCAGGGCGCGGCCAACGCTCTCGAAGAACTTATGGAAAAATACCCGGATGCACCGGGTACCGGTGATCTGGTTTATCGCCTCGGCCGCATCTATGAACAGGATCTCGACTCAATGAAAAAGACGACTACAGTTGATGGTCGGGTGAGATACCGTAAGAGTGCAGAGAATGTAGAAAAGGCGTTGAATTATTATAATTCGGTAACCGAAAAGTATCCTGATGCCGATGTATCAGCAGATGCCTTTTTGCGAAAAGGTGAACTTTACGAAAAGGAACTGCGTGATTATGATCAGGCCAGAAAGTCCTATCAGGAGTTTCTCAGGCGATTTCCACGCCACGAGCAGTCATCGGCTATTCGCGAAAAACTTCGCGATATCGAAGGCTACTGACTATTTCGGTCGTACGGCCGCCAGAACTCTTCTTGTTGTTCTGATTTTTATTGCAGTTGCGCATGCCAGCTTTGCCAGCGCCACTATCAACGGTTTAAGCGGTACCATGCTGGTGCCGGGTCTTGACGTTCTGCCACCTGGCGGCGCGCGAGCGGCAGTGCATCTGATCGGTGAATCAAAATTCAACGAAGCATCTTTCAAGGGTGTGTTCGCTTTTTCAGATGATTCTGAAGTCGCAGTGATCAAGCGTTTTTCCATCGATGGCGCTCAGGATCAGACCGATCCGGTGTTTGCCGGCAAATACAAGATTCGGGCAAACATGGCAGTAGCAGCTTTTATCGACCCGAACGATGACTACCAGAATTCAGTGATGCTGCTCAATGGATTGCCGGGTAACCGGGTAGTGCTTGGCCTTGGCACCAATATCGCCATGAACGAAAACCAGAAAAAGGCTGCTTTTGGCCGTTATTCCGAGACCGGCGCCGCTGTCGACCCAGTATTCTTCGTTATGGGAGCGAGTTTGAACATCGATCCCGATACGACGTTGACCATGGACTATGCCGGCAATGATTTTGTGGTTGGACTGCGGCACAGGTTCGATGAAGCACTGAGCCTCGATTTTGGCTTTTATACGCCTGATCGGATTCATGATACCAGCAGGTATGTCGTTGGCGCCAACTTTGGCTTTTAAGGCATGATAATTACACTCTTCAACGCACTGTTGATCGTTCTGATAACCTGGCTTGCCTACCTCTACTTCGATCTTCGCGAAAAGGCAATGCCGGCGCATGAGCGTTATTCTCAGCTGATTCGAGGAGTTGCCTCGATCGTCGATCGCATCGAGGGCTATGATAAGAAACATTCTCGTGAAATAGCTGAACTGGCCGAGCGAATAGGTATGGCTTCTGGTTTGCAACCCGAACAATTGCAGAGTCTCAGTGCAGCTGCCATGCTGCATGATATCGGAGAACTTCTTCTGCCGCGCGATCTGGTCAAGAGCGGTAAGAAGCTGGAAGGTGACGATCTCGAACTGCTGCGCACCCATACCCTGCTCGGCGAACTGCATCTCAAAGCACAGATCGAAGAACTCGACGAAGTGCCTTCATTGATCCGCTGGCATCACGAACGTTGGGATGGACTGGGCTACCCGGACAACCTCAAAGGTGAAGAAATCCCGGTGGCTGCGAGAATTATCGCACTGGCAGACGCTATTTCGGCGATGAATGCCCGGCGCGACTACCGAAAACGCCAGTATTCAGGGCACGAAGATATTATCGCAGAGGTGAAGCGCCTGTCGGGTATGCAGTTCGACCCGCAACTTGTTAAAAACTGGGTCAGCATCGGCTGCCCGGTTGAGAGTGGTAAAAAATGACTTTTCGGCTGCAATCAGCCTGGCTGCTCGAGGCGGTTGCCGATATTTCAACCGTCGATTCAGTTTTTTTTCCGTTCATCCACCGTTTCTCTGCGCTTAACTGGCTTAGCCGGCGCGACTTCTCGCTGTCGGTCAACGCTTATTCGGCAAGCCAGGCCATGCTGCTGCGAGCCTGGCTGGATGGTCGAAATGGGGCGTTCAGCGACAGGAATCTGCAGAAATTCAACCAGCAGATTAAAAACCCGCTCGATCTTTCATTGAATCCGTTTCGCGCCTGGAAAGACCGCCTGTTCGACCGGCAGCAGCTTGACTATCTTTTCTACTGGCGCGAAGCTGCTTTTGAAATCGAAGAAGAAACCCAGCGCGAAATTTTCTGGTCGGCAGTGTATCAGATCATGTCATGCTGGCTCAGCAACCGTGTTTGTGAAATGCCGGCAGAGTGCCGCCCGGACGAGATGATGGGACTCATGCTTAATCGACATGCTGAGTTCATCAAGGGGCGCGAAGCTAAGATCACCATAAGTAACAGCAGTCTCGAAGAGCTGGCCGCCGAAAAAGCCTGTCTTACCGTTTTCCCGCTGATTTTTGGTGACGAGGAAAATGCCGAAATAACGCTGCAGATGGTTTTCGATGCCTGGCAGAACGGTCACGATGACATCGAGCAGGCAAAGCGGCAGATGCGTGTGCAGCTGCGAAAATATCAGATCGATTTCAGCAAACCCGACGACCATTATTTGATCAACCGGTTGTCGGCAAACTCCAAAGTCGCAGCCCTGATCTGGTCAGGGCTCGATCTGCCACCGGCACTGTACGAGCAGGAGCTGGTGCGACCTCTGCAGAATAGCCTTTCGACACGATATCAAAAATCCCGTCTGTTGATGAAAGCTGTCGATCGCACCTGCGATGCCTACGATTACCTGCTGCTCTTTTACTGAAAAACTTTCAGCAATTCTCGGTATACGTACTGAAGCAGGTTCTCACACATAGTTTGTTTGATTTGC
>JAKJFO010000090.1 GCA_022704885.1 Candidatus Rifleibacteriota bacterium
CCCCATACATCTACTTCTCGATCTTGTTTTAAATGAAACACAACAGTCGTTTCAGAAAGTTTATATCATACTTAACACTACCTAGCAAACCATATTTATCTGATTTGGTTATAACATGTATACAAGTAGTCCTTTGTCAACATTGAATCTGGGTTTTATCGTCATTGCGAGGAGGGCGTCAGCCCCGACGAAGCGGTATGCCGAAGGCATAAGCCCAGCTCTGAGGCTAATCTCATGGCCAAAGAGATTGCTTCGTCGCTACGCTCCTCGCAATGACTGTTTTTAAACCTATGTTCTTATGTTACGAAGGAGTAAATAGATTTATGAAGAAGTCAGACCCCCAGACACTACTATATACTACTCAAACTTTCATAACTCCTCAATAGGCCAGCAACTTGAGTTTTACCTCAGTAATTCTCGGTGAGGCGTAAAACCATCATCAACAGTGATAACGATTTTGGGGTTTGACTTTTTTGTTTGTCATCCTGCCCGCTGCGAGGTCGCAGGATCCAGAGAGGCAGCTAAAATGTGGATTCTGCGACTTCGCCTGACGGCTCGCGCAGAATGACACTTATTCTGACCGAGAATTGCTGGTTTTGCCTCATTATGTAGTGCAAATTCTCCTGACAATATGATAGCCTTCAGGTATCACAAATAAAAATGCGAGAGAAATGACAATGACTGACCAGGAAATAATGGATTGGTTCGAAAAAGCCGCTGCTTTTCACCGAAAAAGAGCACCCGGTCTGGTGATTGGTATCGCCATGGTCTCTGGCTGCATCGAAAGACTGGGCGAAGTAAAGGACAAGGTCAACGCGATCTGCGAATCGATATTGTGCCTGAGTGACGTCATTCAGCTGATGACCGGCTGCACCCTCGGCAATCGTTATCTCAAATCATATGATAAGCTTGGCCGCTTTGCGCTGACCCTGTACGACCGAGCTGATGGCCGGGGAGTAAGGGGCAGTATCGATATAGATAAGATTTCCGCCAAGGAAACCCCCGAACTGTACAAGTTCTTTTTGCGCAAACGCTCGGACGAAGTCAAAGCTGGCGGCGAGGCCCGCATAAAATCTGGCGAGCAGGTGATCAAAGAGTTCATGACAGTGCGCGAACAGATAATAAAACTCGAAGACGTATATCTCGAAAAATTTGGAAAAGGCGTAATGTTGCCGGCTGCCCGCTGCAAAACCTGCCGCGAATCATTTTTGCGCCAGAACGACGAAGAAGAATGCGGCGTCTGTACCGGCGAGATGCGCTACTACCGCCCCGCCTGAACGAAGCGCCGATCGCAGTGACAATTCTCATTCTGTGAGATCCTGCGACTGTGCGCAGGATGACTATTACCCGCTTACATGTCATTATATATTCACCTTGTGGTGAATATATGTGCTGCATGTCCATGAACAGTGATTTGTAAGGAGCTTTCTACCGATAAGCTTCAGGTAGAAAGAAGGAAGGTGAATAAGCTAATCTTTGTCATTGGTACCTTGATACCGAGCAGAATGTTTAGCCCACCTTCCCCTTACCTTAAAACTGAACAGCACATTAGGCCTTGTGTTAGACGCATTCAGCCATAATGAATAATGATAGTTTAAGGTAGGGTTCATTCTACAACAAGTTTGAACAGATGTGGAGTGTGTAATGAAAAAATCTGATCGCCCGACCTATCTTGGCATAGACGTGTCCAAGGGAAGTCTTGATTGCTGCTTGTATAACGGAACAGAGCACAAGACACGCAGCTTTAACAGCAACAAACTTTCGACCGTGCAAAAGATCATAACCCATTTCAAGATTTCTCCAGACTCATGCCGCGTTGTTCTGGAAGCCACCGGCGTGTATCATTCGGCTGCTTTTGTTGGATTTACAAGCCAAGGCTTTGATGTGGCAGTTGAAAATCCCCTCAGAATCCACTCTTTTGCAATGATGAAAAGCCTGCTGAGAACGAAAACCGACCCGGTAGATGCCAGAACCATTGCAGAATACGGATTTACAAATGAACCCGCGCCCACAAAGCCTAAAGAAGCCTATCAATGCGAAGTCCTGGCCAAGTTAAAACTGATCGGCTTTTTCAAAAAAAATATTGCTCAAAATCGCAATTACCTTGAGGCGCTCAATAACAACTCCTTTGAATGTAATGCACCCAGCTTGATCAATCTCGTTAAAAATGAGATTAACCATCTGAATGTCACCATCAAAGAGATAAATAGGGATATTGAGGAGATTCTCACCAAACACTGCCCTGAACTCTATAAGCAGTATAAGAGTATACCTGGCATTGGATCTGCTGTTGCCGGTGCAATAATTTGCTTCTATGGTGATTTTTCAGGGTTTTCTGACTCAAACAAAGCAGCTGCTTTTGCCGGGATATGTCCAAAAGTGTGCAAATCAGGATCCAGTGTGGATAAAAGAGGCAGCATAAGCAAAAAGGGAAATTCCATGCTCAGAACGTTGCTTTATATGGCTGCCTTATCGGCGGCCAGGTGCAATGATGCTTGCCAGGAAACCTATTTAAGACTAAGACAGGCAGGGAAGCCTGCAAAAGTAGCTTTGATAGCTGTTGCGAATAAACTTCTTCGACAGGCAATGGCGCTAGCCAGGAAAGGAGAGTCTTTCACTGAAAATTATAAGGAAATTAGCCTGTGTGGAGCAAAAACGACTTGACTTTTAACACAGCACATTCTGCGCGTAGTCGCAGAATCTACAGGTGATTACCATAACCCCGCTTCGCAGAGCAGGCGGGCGCGGGCAGGTTAGAACAAGATTAGCAGCAAAGTGCTTTACAAAGATTTTTTAATGGGCTATATAGGCGGTAACAGCTCGAATTGCCAGAGATTAATGGCTTTTTCATCAAAACACAGATTAAGGAATGAATATGAAAAAGATCGTCGAATGTGTTCCCAATTTTTCTGAAGGCCGTGACCAGTCGATTATCGACGCTATTTCGGCAGCGATCCGCAGTGTTAAAGGCGTTACTCTGCTCGACGTCGACCCCGGAAAATCAACCAACCGCACGGTTTACACCTTCGTCGGCGATCCCGAAACTATTATCGAAGGCGCACTGGCTGCGGCCAGAGTTGCCAAAGAGCTCATCGATATGACAGTGCAGACTGGAGAGCACCCGCGCATGGGCGCGATGGATGTTTGCCCGTTTGTTCCGGTAGCTAACGTCAGCATGGAAGAATGCGTCGAAATCTCGAAAAAATTCGCAGAGCGCGCGGCTGCCGAGCTTGAAGTGCCGTTCTACCTCTACGAATATTCACAGGATAAAGAATATCGCAAAAAACTTCCGCAGATCCGCAAGGGCGAGTATGAAGCGTTGCCTGAAAAAATCATGCAACCTGAATGGAAGCCTGATTACGGCCCGGCGAAATTCGTGCCGCGCTGGGGCGCAACTGTAACCGGCGCCCGCTTCTTTCTGGTTGCCTACAATGTAAATATTCTCGGCACCAGCAATCAGGCGCACCGCATCGCTCTCGACCTGCGCGAAGCCGGCCGTGGCCCGAACGAGCCCGGCCGTTTCAAAGAGCTCAAGGGGCTTGGCTGGTATGTAGATGAATACAACATGGCGCAATGTTCGTACAACCTCAACAATTTCAACATCACTGCGCCGCACGAAGTTTTTGAAGCGACAAAAGAAGAAGCTGCCAAAATTGGCGTCGGAGTTGCCGGTTCTGAGCTGGTCGGGCTGATTCCGCTCGAAGCCATGCTCAAAGCTGCTGAGTTTTACATTCAGCGCGAAAACCTCTTTATTCTTGACGAAGATCAGAAAATCAAGCTGGTAATCGATCGCCTCGGCCTCAATTCGGTTTCGCAGTTCAAGCCGGCCGAGCGCATAATCGAATATATTATCCGCGAAGAGCCCAACGAACCGCTGGCCAATATGAGCACGCGCAAGTTTATCGAAGCAGTCAACGCGCGAACTTCGGCTCCTGGCGGCGGCAGTGCCTCGGCAGCAATTGCGGCTATTGGCGCCGGTCTCGGTGCGATGGTCGCCAAGCTGACCTATGGCGTGCGCAAATTCGAGCATCTCGAAGGTCAGCTGCGCAAGATCATTCCAGGTTTGCATGAAACGGCTATCGGTTTGATTCCGATGATCGATGCTGATACCAATGCCTTCAACGACTATGTCGAAGCCATGCGTCTGCCACAGGGCAACGATGCAGAAAAAAAACATCGCGCCGAGCAGATGGAACTTGGCCTCAAAAAAGCGATTGAAGTTCCTCTGCAGACAATGCGCATCGGCGACAAGGCCTGGGAAAATATGCTGGAAGCCGCAAAAATCGGTAATATCGCATCTAAATCAGACGTTCAGGTTGGTGCCCGGGCTCTTGAAGTAGGCATCTGGGGCGCTTATCAAAATGTCATGATCAACGTCGGCGGCATCAAGGACAGTAAATTCGTCAGCGAAAAAACTGGTGAAGCCGCCAAACTCAAAGACCGCGCCACAAAATTCTGCGCCGAAATTCTCGAAGTTCTCGACAACCGCAAGCACTAGGGTTGCAGCTGTTTGAGGATGGCGAGATGGCTGTTTATGCCGCTGATTTTCATCTGGAACTTCAGACCCCAGTAATGAAAGAGGTTGAGCAGCATGAGAATGGCCAGGCAGACTATCGTGGTGACGAAAAGCCGTTTTTTTGGGTTTTCGGTAAGGCTTTTTGGCGGAAATAATGTGTTCAGCCGCAATATTAGAATTGTCATGATCGATACTATGGCAAAAATTGCCAGTTCGAATCTGGTCTGACGGCTGGCCATGTCGGCGATTACCTGGGGCAGCCTGAGTCCTTCGGCGCCGAGTTTGCTGATCAGCCCGAAAGTCATTGACAGCTCATCCTGGGTGATCTGATGAATGATAATGGCGCCGATGGCAAAGAACCAGGCGTAGACCGTCTGTGGTGGTGCCTTTTCGATTTTGCCGAGGCGGTTGAGTTGCTGGTTGTTCCAGGTCAGCCAGAGGCCCATCAGGGTTGGCAGAACCATGAGTCGGGTATTACCCCAGGCCAGCGAGCTGATGAAACCCATGGAAAGGGCGGTTTTCTGAATGCTGGTGCGCGTCTTTTCGTGCGAAAGCAGTGTAACAGCTGAAATTATCAGAAAAAACAGCGACAGCAATCTTTTATGTCCCGGGTCGGCAAGCAGCAGCAGTGCGACGCCGAGGCCAAGAAAGAACGCGAGCAGTATCAGGTCGCGTTTCGGGTCAGGCTTTTCGAGGTCTTCTTTCTGCATCAAATCTGCGAACTCTTGTTCATCAGAGGTTGGCGGCATGATGTCGAGCGTTTTAAGGCGAACTGTCGCGTATCTTGAGTGCTGGGCTATCGGCAGCAGTTCGGTGAGATTCGAGGGGCGCAGAATTCGAAGCAGATATACGCCGGAATCCTGCAAAGCAATGCTGTTGCTTTTAATCATTTCGGCAATATGGCTTTCAGCAAGTCTTGGCGCATACTTATGCAGCCCCTTTACAGCATTGGCGCGAATGCGGTTGTCAGAAGAAGTTGCGAAATCAATAAGTTTGTCTTCGAGTTCGGGCCGGTCGTATTCGCAGAGCGATTCGAGGGCATTAGCGACGATTCGCGGGTCTTCGTTGTCGAGAAAATCTTCGAGCACATCGGGTATGCGGGGGTCGTCGATTCTACTGATGCAGCGAACAAGGTAAGAAACCTTGTATTCGTCTTTTTCTTCGAGAAGATATTCGAGAAGGGGCGTCGCGAGCGACCTGTCGCCGCTTTCGGTAAGTCTTTCCATGGCCTCAAAGACAACGTAGCGACTGCCCAGGCGCATTTTGTGCAGCAAAATCTGCTGCGTTGTCAGCTGTTCGCCCTCTTTCAGCTCAAGTTTGAAAGCTTTTTCTTCCTGTGAAGCTGACTCGATTTCGGGAAAGCACTCGAATAAATGATTGCGCGCTTTGCGGGCAAAATAGCGCACCTGTGTGTCGTGATGCACTACCGATTCGACGATCATGGGCATCAGCTGCCTGGCGAAATCGAGGTTCAACGAACTCTGCTGGCACAAAAAATCGAGGGCAAGCAGCTTTTCGTCGGCTCTTTCTGACTTGAGTGAGCCGACAAGAATTTCCTGCCAGTTCTGTGGTATTGAATTAGTGCTGCTCATAATTTTAGCTGGCCTTAAAGTATACCTTATCAGTCAGAAAATTGCGAAACAAATTGCGGCCGCGACTCAACGGCGGTATGCTTTGTGTTATCATAGCGCGGCGCAGCAACGCTGCCAATTCATGCGAAGGTGCCCGAAATGAATCAGAATCCGCTTGTATCGGCAAAAAACATTCTCGATATAGAAATCAAAGCTTTACAGAAAGCCTCAGAAAATCTTGGTGATGAGCTGGTAAAAGCTGTCGACCTGATATTGACCAGTCCGGGTCGCATTATCGTCAGCGGAATGGGCAAATCAGGCCTGGTCGGCAAAAAGATATCTTCTACCCTGTCGAGTACCGGCACGGCTTCGTTTTTTCTGCACCCGGCCGAGGCTCTACATGGTGATCTGGGAATGATAAGAGAGCGTGATATCGCTCTGCTTCTCTCCAATTCTGGTGAAACCGAAGAAATGGTGCGGCTGATTCCGTTTCTGCGCCGGGTTGGCGCCGGTATTATCGCAATGGTCGGCAACACCGATTCGACCATGGCACGCATGTCTGATGTCGTCATCAATGCAAGTGTTGAGCGTGAAGCCTGCCCGATGAATCTGGCGCCGACCAGTTCGACAACCGTGGCTATGGCTCTGGGCGACGCCCTTGCCGGCGCTCTGGTTGAGGCACGTGGTTTTAAAGAAAAAGATTTTGCCCGGCTGCATCCGTCTGGCAGCCTTGGTCGCCGTTTTCTTATCGTTCGTGATTTGATGCACGCCGGCGCCGCGGTGCCAAAAGTATCGCCAGAAACCATTTTGCGCGATGCCATTGTAAAAATGTCGCGCGGCGGTTTTGGTGCGCTGGTCGTCTGCTCGGTTGATGAACGCCTGCTCGGGGTCTTTACCGACGGTGACCTGCGTCGTTTCTTCGAGCGCAGCGACAGCTGCAATCTCGATGTGCCGATAAGCAAGGTCATGACTGCCAACCCACGCCACACTTTTCCCGATCGCCTGGCCATGGAAGCGCTCAAAAGCATGGAAGACAAGTCAATTACCTCATTGCCGGTTGTCGAGAACGACAAAGTCGTCGGCTTTCTGCATCTGCACGATATTCTGCGTGCCCGCCTCGTCTGACCGGTGTTGTTGCCTTCGGTAAGATTTTTGTAACCAGGCGCCGGGGTGTGACAAGTTATAGTCAGGTTACCGGCGAGGTGAGTATGAATTCAAGAACTGGATTTGAGAGCCGAAACGGGCTTGGAATCATCGAGGTTCTGCTCGGCATGGTGCTGTTGTCGATCTGTCTGCTGCCATTGCTGCACCACCTGACTGCTACCGGCCCGCTGATTCGCGAAGCCGCTGTTAAAGACGCTGCTGCAACCATAAATACCAGCTTTCTTGAGACTTACAGGAGCCAGCCTTATCAGCGGCTTAAGGTGTTGGCCGGCAATTCTGAGCTTACTGTGCCGGCGGCTTTGAGGGCTCAGTTGAGCACGAAGCTCGCGATTGTCGAGCTGGTTCCCGACCGGCTGATAAGCATTACCGTGACTACCTCATTCATTGATTCTTCGCTGATGACTCAGTCTCTGGCCACGCTGGTCGCCAATCACCATCCGGTCAGCGGAGTCATGCAATGAAGCGCAAAGGCTTTACACTGACGGAAATCGCGGTCGCCGCCGCCCTGCTGGTGGCGTTGCTGCTCGTGCTGACACAGCTGTTTACTCTGGCGTCAACCTACATGAATTTTGGCATGACAAAGCTTGACCAGACGTCAAGTTTGCGTCTTGCCGTCGAAATGCTCAAAAACGACACAAGAGAAGCTGGTTCTGATATTACCGTTACAGATGCCGGCAGCACTCTTCGTATCGGCAGTTTTGCCACGGCAGCCGGTTTGCCGGTCTATGATAAAGATGGCATGCCTAAGCACGGAGAGTATGTCGAATACCGTTATCAGGCGGCAGACAAAGCCTCGGTTCCGGGCATTCTTTATCGTAACGGGCGGGCACTGCTGAATGATGTAATGAAGGTAGAATTTGAGTTGAACCGCGATACAATCAACGATGCGCAACTGGTAAGGGTGATTGCGCGCATCGAGCAGCATTCACAGAAGGGCGAACCGGTTAAAACCGTACTTCATCTGGCACCCCGGCATCTGGCAAGCTGGGTCAGAGACCCGTTCTGGGCTTCTGTCAGCAATGATCGCCGTTTTAAATATCAGTTCGGGACTGAGCCATGAAAGCAGCTGTATCATCGAATCGCAAGGCGCAGACCCTGGTGACTGTTATAATGGGATTGTCGGTGATTGTGCTGATTTTTATTTTTATGTTTTATAACCGTTATCGCGAATCTGCCTGGCTTTTAAAGCATTCACAGGATAACGAAGAAGCGTTCTTCGCAGCTGAGGGCGCAATAGAAGAGGCTGTATTTCGACTGCGCCAGGGCGCCAATGTCGCCGGTTCGCCGTTTTATGACTTTCTGCGTGCAGGTGGTGCCGAAAAACTTGCTGTCGATCTTACTCACACACAGAATCTGCTGGTCTCGACCTTTGCCGACAGATTCAAAAAGGTTGCCGCTCAGCTCGAAGTTGTCGAACTCAGACCGATTGCAAAAGATCTGGTTGCTGCTTCGGCAGACCGTATCGGCCATATTCGAGTTTCGGCTCAGGCAACGGTTGGCGCCGGAACCGCAAACGTGTCGGCAGTTTTCCAGATAAGAATTCTTGATATGGCTATTCCTGAGCCGCTGCGAAATTACGACATTGTCTTCAACCTCGATGAATCAATGATTGGTGCCATCTGGCAGAAAGACGGTTCTGTCGAAATAGAGCGCCTGACCCGCAGCGAAGTCATAACTGTAAGCAGAGACTGGCGCTACAGCCTGCTCGAAAACGGGCAGACTGTTGAGGCAACCGGTATTCCATTCGCTTCTGGCCGGGTCTGTCAGCAGTTTTCGAGCTGGCAGCAGATGATCGACTATCTCACCTGGGGCGATCAGGGCCTGTGCTTTTATGGTGACGTGATTTCTGCCGACCGGAATTCACTCAAATTGTCGAACGTCGATCTGCGCGGCTTTGGTCGTATATATTCAGTCAGAGCACCGATAAATCTTGATGGCATCAAAACAGATGCAGATTCGCAACTGCTGTTCAGTATTCTGCAGAAGGGCGATATCGGCCTGAACCGACTGTTTGATACTGAAAAGACGAAACTGTCGTTCATGATTCCGCATGGTCGCCTTAAAATCAGCAAAGACAGTGGTTTCAAAGGTTTTGCCTATCTTCAGGGTGAGCATGCCTCTGAGAGTCGACAAAGTTTTCTTCCGGACCCAGCTTTAAAAAAGCGCCGGTCAATGGTCGTGATCAGCGGTCAGACAATACTCTGGCAGCACGGCAGGTAAGCGAACGGTTTACAATTGATCGAGCGAGGCGTAAAGTGCTGATATCAGTGGCAGGAGAGAGATGAATAACAGACCTGAAATCAATGACGTTGCAGCCGATGCTCTTCTGGTCAAAAAGATTCTGGCCGGGCACAGAGATGCTTTTGCCGATATCGTAAGGCGCTATCAGAACCGGATCTATGGTATGGCACTTCATTACACCCGCAATATCGAAGAAGCGCGCGACCTGACGCAGGATGCACTGGTAGCGGTCTATAATAGCCTTGCCCGCTTCGATCAGACGCGTTCGCTGACCAACTGGGTGTTGAAAATAGCGGTCTATCATTGTTATCAGTATCTGCGCAAGAGTCGCAGGCCGGCAAAAGTTCTCGACCTGCCGGCTGAATTTCCTGATCCGCTAGATGTTCAGGTCAGGGCAGAACAGCGCGAAAAAGTGCTCAAAGCTTTTGACGCGCTCGGCGACGATCTTAAAATGACGGTTTGGCTGCATTATTTTCTCGAGCGCAGCTGCAAAGAGATTGCCGATATTCTTGAGATTTCTCTCGAACTGGTTAAGGTAAGGCTTTTCAGAGCCAGAAAAATACTTGGCGAAAATCTTGGTTCGAATGGGTCTGATAAATGATTTTTTTTGTAACCTTTTTTGGTAATGAGCGAAGTACTTTTATAGATAGTGGTTGTGAACTCAAGTTAAATAAACGAGCATTGAATTTTGTCGCGAGGCCTGAAGACGGGTTTGCTTTTTCGTAAGCTTGTGAGCGAAGCGAATCGCTGGAGCACCCGGCAGCATCTATCCTGATGCTGCCAAGTATCGCTGACCTCCTGTCAGCAAAAAAGCATCCCGGCTGATGGCCGAAGCTTTTGTAGAAGTTGGGTTTGATCTGGATTAAGGTAAAATATGGAATACAAACCGGGCGAAAGCGAACTGTTCGACTACATGGAGGGCAACCTGCCCGCCGAACAGCATGCTGCCGTAAAAAAATATCTCGAAGAGCACACAGACTGCCTGGCTGAACTTGAGGCCGCACAGTGTGGCGCCGAAACGTTAGCCAGATTCGAAGTCAATGCCGAGGTCGATCTGGTCGCCGATGTAATGCAGAAGATCGATGCATCGCCAGCACCTGCTTCTACCGGCTATATGCGCTACATTCTGCTGGCCGCCGGTGCGTTGCTTATCATCATCGCAGGGTTGTTGCTCAGTTCACCGGAAACCCGGGTGCAGACTCCTGCTCCTGTAGTCGTTCCAGTGATTCCGGAGCCGGAAGTTCCAGCTGTGCCGCCGGCAGTGATTGCGCATGCGCCTGAATCCGGTCAGTCCCCGGTAAAGGAGGAACCGATTTCACCGGCTTATTCAGAAGTTTTTGAACTGGCGGCCGGCGCGTCACGCATCGTCGAGAACCAGAAGATCGGCACGATAAAACTGGCCGGGCCCGGCAGTTTTGTTGTCAGCGAAGATAACGTGCAGATTGCCCGCGGCCATGCTTTTTTTGAGATAAAGAAGCGTGAGAGCGCAAAGTCTTTTACCGTTTCGACCGATGATGCTGAAATAATCGTTGTTGGAACCTCTTTCGGCGTGATTAAGGAATTGCAGAGCACTGAAGTAGTTCTGATACAGGGCCGTTTGCGCATAGAAGCTGCTGGCGCAAAGCATGATCTTGAGAGCTCCAACTCTGCGGTCATCTCAGGCGCAGCATACGCGGCCTCAAAAATATCCGCCCGGCAGTCAGCTTTCTGGGCAGATTTTCCCGCCAGTCTGAGCCGCTCGACAGCAGAGCCAGAGAACAATTCTGGAGTGAAAGTGCCTGATGAAACGAATGAGCACGATGCCGGGCAGAATGAGCCGTCAGCCCTTTCGCCCGGAGATTTGCTCAAGCAGATGAAGATAGAAGGCCCCAAGGAGGACTGATATGATTTCATTGCGAAGACCCACGCGAGCCTTAGTGATTGCCTGTCTGCTGTTTCTGCTTACGAATACTGTTCTTCATGCCGGTTTGGCAGAGCAGATCGTGTCTGGAGTACAAACTGTCATACAGAAACTCACCGGCGGGGAAGCCGCTAAACTCACTTCTGACAAGCTGCGCGTTGCGGTTTACAATATCGCTTATGGCCGTGGAAATGACCGCGGTGGCCTCAACGAGGTCGGCGGCAAACCTCAGAATCTTTTAAGAGCGGCATGGCTGCTGAAGAATCAGAAGTTCGATATTGCCGGCTGCACCGAAATTTCGACCGCTGATCTGCGCGGCGGTCTGTCTGATCAGCCGGCTCTGATTGGCATGCATTCCGGTCTTAAATACCGGGTTTATGGCGAAAATCACCGTTTTGGCCTGATCGTTATCGGTATGGGAAACGCCATTTTCTCAAGG
This sequence comes from Candidatus Rifleibacteriota bacterium, assembly GCA_022704885.1. Next base: position 11,832 of record JAKJFO010000090.1, read on the forward strand.
TTTCCGATAGTCTGGAGCAAGAACCACAAGCTTTATCGCGCCAAAGAAGAGAATGAGCAGCGCGGCTGTCTCGAGGCCTTGATCGATCTGGGCGATAAAGGCAAAGTCAGAGTGTTCGTCACTCATCTCAGTTTGAGCAGTGCCGAATCAAATCTGCAGTTGCAACAAATCATCAAGATCATTGCGAGTCGGTCGGAGCCTTCGATTCTGATGGGAGATTTCAACTCTCATCAAGGATCTGACAACATCAATTTAGTCAACCAGAGTATGACTGATGCATCTGAAGATTCTGGCGGTACTTACTGGCCCAAATCATTTCAAGACAAGGGGCAGGGCTCAGAAAAGATCGATTTCATATATGTTAACAAAGGTCTCGCGAAAGAAGGCAAGAGCTGGGTGAGCGGCTTCAAAGAAGGTATCTCCGATCACGGCTGCGTCGGCGTCGTTTTAAAGCTGCCCTGAATTTAGGTCTATGGCCAATAACAGAACGATCAATCTTTCCAGTCTTTGATCAGCAGGTTCTCGCGGCAGTTCTGGCAGAAAATCATTTTTTGTATGACATGAGGCTCTTCGTTTTTGGGAGAGGCCACTTCGAACAAAATTCTGGCAGTGAACCTGTCGCCTGAGAAGCTGACTTTCTTCAGTATTGGTTCGCCATTGACTTTATTGATGCGAAAACCATCGCCGAGCATTTTGTCGTGAATCACTACGCCATTTTCGTTGACTGTTCTTCGTAAACCATCTTTGCCAGATGCTTTTTCGTAGGCGATGTCGAGTTCTTTTCGATTACCGCCAACGTCTTCAAGAGTTTTTATCTGAAATCCGTCATCGGTTATAACTACGTTGGTGGCTCTTTGCAGATCGTGTTCGATCTGGGCACTGGTGAGCACTGCGACCTGAATGTTCGACAAATGCGAAGTGCCTTTGACCGAAGATCTCATCCAGTCGCTCATGAGTTTATAAATGGCGGTGAGCATCAGAACCGCGATAAGCGCTGCAACGACGAGTTCTACAAGTGTGAGCCCATGTTTTTTCATTCTGGCGCCCCCACTACGCAGCCGGTTAATACGGTTTTGCGCTTGATGCCTCCGGCAGAAGCCCAATAAACTTCTGTTTTGATAACTTTGAAGGCATAATTCGACTCAGCAGGTTCATGCAACGAAACAGAGAATAAGCATTCATACTGTGGCTCGATTTTAAGCAGCTGCTGAGCCATTGCATCACCTGTCGCAACCAGTTCATCGATTTTTTTATCCTGAACTGGGCGCAAAAATGGGTCGTCAAAGGGCAGGGCGCGGGCATAGTTCAGTATCGTCGTAGCATACGAAATAGCGTTGACCTCTTCTCTGATCTGTATCGTGCCTGTGCGGGCCTGGCTGAACATCGAAAAAATAGAGACGGCGGCAAGGGCCAGCAATACAATTGCGATCAGCACTTCAGGCAGTGAAAAGGCTGTTTTATCATGAGTGAATTTTGTCATTTTAAATATACCGGGGTCGGATTGAGCTTGAATGAAAGCAGTTCGAGATGGTTTGAGCCATCTGCGGCTTCGAGCGCGAGAGTTTGATTGTAGTGAATATCTGCGCCTGCAGAAGCGTTGGCGATGTCATACCATTTTGTCGCAACCGCACCCCTGATGATCGGCTTCTCTTTGAGGAAAAGAACGTTGCCGTTCGCAATCAGCGTAGCGTCGATATTGCAGGCTCCGGCCGCGATGTTGCCGTCGAGAGTAATCAGCTGAAGTGTGTGAGCTGGCGTGTTGCTGCGTTCGTCTCCGGGTTTGTTGAGGTAATTTCCGGCGTCGATGTTGCTGGCCAGGAGCATGTCGCCCTTTTCGAGAATTATTCCGCCATTGCTCGTCACTTTTATCGGCTGGTCGATCAACAGCTTGATCTTTGAACTGCTTCTGATCACTATCCAGCCATCAGGATCGAGCGTTGCTGTCGATTTACGGTAGATGCCGCGCAAGGCAAGAATGTCGAGCAGCGAAGCCTGCTGCGCTCCCTCTTTATCGATTTCTTTCAGAGCCTGATCGATGTTGATGCTGAAACAGGCTTTGGCTGAAAGGCTGCTCAACATGCTGCTGAGATTCGGAATCCGCGAGCCCGCCTTGTGACCGTCAATATCTACTGGAAGTTGATTCATCTCATCGATATTGCTGGTAGCCTGCATTACCCTGGAAAACCACCCGGCAAAATGTTTGTAAGGATCGGCTGTTGTCCGGTTGGTTGCGATAAAGGCAAGCGAGGCGTTGTAGCCCTGCTGAGTTGCCTGACTGGCGTATTTTTCACGGTAAGTATCAAGGTCGCCCTCGTCGAGTCCGAGAATCTCGCGGGCGACGGTTGCAATGCTCGACAGGCCGTTACGGCCGGCGATGCTGGTGTCGTAAGAAATATATTCCGGCCACTGATTGGCAGGAACCCATTGAAACAACTCTGCCTGAATCAGGCCTTTGGGGCTGGTCTGGTAGCCGCGGGCAGAAATCATGCCGCGAAAAACCCGGCCGAGCACCAGCGTTGGCGTCTGCTGTTTATCGGTTCCATATAGTCGAAAGACAGAGTTCTTCGTCATTCGTTGTTCGTCGGGAGTTCCTTTGACAATATTGTACCAGTGAGCTGGATATGCTCCGGCACCGGCTTCATCGGCGATTCCCTTATCCCACTGGACGGTGGCGACGAGCCCGTTTATGCCATTGCAACTGTAGTTGTAGTAAGCGGTTTCGTAGAACCCGACAAACTGGCTCAGTGCCGTATCCCAGGTTTCGTAGAGGTGAAAGAACTCGCCAAATTCGTTGGTTCCCTGCGCAAGATTCAATATCGTTGGCGCCTCGCCGCCGAAAAACACCCAGCCGACGCGCGATTTGACATAGGTGGAAAGATCCATCATGCCTTTGCCTGAGATTCGCTCGCCGTTGTCGAGCACTATTGGCCTCGGTGAGCCGGCAATCAGGTCACCGTCGGGTTTGGTTCTGACAGTGTTGAAGCGCCATTTGTCTATGTCGGATTCGGGATTTTCGATGAACAGGTTGAACTTTGACAACAGAGGTATCCAGGCCGATGTCACCTTGATTTTGCAGGCGAAGGTGAATTCATCATCGATGCCTCTGTAGCTGGTACCAATGCGCAGCCTTATGTGCCCCTCCTTTTCGCGGGGATCACGGGCCGACAGGTCTGCAACAAAGTCTTTGTCGTCAATATGGTAATAAATCGTGTATTTGAAGTCGCCCTGTTCTCGCAGAGGTTTTGCAATGTTTTCGGCGATTTTTGCGAATTCAGAATTTCCTCTTTCGAGCACATACGCGGTTTCTTTTAAATTCGGCCTGGGCGAGGCGAGCGCCTTTTTGAGTCGGTTCCCGTCAGATGGGGTCTCAGAAAGAAGATCTGCCTGAATCTTGTGAAATGCGGCTATTGCGAGGCCCTGCACGGTCAGTTCGACCAGACTGTCTTCGCCGGTTCTGTTCGTCTGCCGGCGGATAGATGATGAAAAGCGATTTAAGCCCATGCCTATCATAAAGACGAGCACAAATATTGCCAGAACTGTGATCAGAACAGTGCCGTTTCTTTTGTGCATGATCAGTCTTTTACTATTTCGACGCGGCGGTTGGCGGCGCGGCCTGCCGAAGTGTTGTTGTCGCCAACAGGTCTGCTTTCGCCGTAACCGGCAGATTTGATGCGGTCTGCCGATACTCCGGTATTTACCAGCCA
>JAKJFO010000091.1 GCA_022704885.1 Candidatus Rifleibacteriota bacterium
AGCCATCGAAGTGCAAAGTCAGCCGGATAAGGGCAGCACGTTTATTGTTCGCATTCCTTTCGAGCAGCCACAAACAGTTGAACACCAGATGTCGGCCTGATAGAGTTTTTGTGTACCATCTCTGCAAACTCTTGAGCAATCTCGTTGGCGAGCAGCCAGATTGCTGCGCTCCACGACAATGGCAATTTTTAAACATACTTTCAATTTTGCTAAGCAATAGCGGCTTTCAGGCCATACAAAGTTCGCTCATGAATTGATAAAACTGCTATAACAGCGAAATCAGGCACAAGATCAAAGATCGTCGTTCCCTTTGGGTGGTCTGTGAAGTTCCCTGGTGATGTCCGGGTAGTATGATTTTACGCAGTCCGGGCACATGCCGTGCGAAAATTGTGCGCACGTGTGCTGCGAAAGATATAATTCAACCTGATTCCAGAAACCTTTGTCGTCTCTGATTTTTTTGCAGACAGCGCAGATTGGCAGAATACCCTGCAGTGTTTTGATCTCGGCCAGAGCCGCTTTCAGCTGAGCTATGGCTTCTTCGCGCTCCTGCTCGGCAATCTTTCGGGCATTGATGTTGTAACTCATGCCGACAAAACGTGTCGGCCTGCCATCTTTGCCGCGCTCGATAACTTTGCCTGAATTGGCAAACCAGACCCAGCTGCCATTTTTGCCTTTAAGGCGAAGTTCGGCGAAATAAGACGGAGTTTTGCCATCAAAATAATCCTGGACGATTGACAATGATCGGGCGAGATCGTCTGGATGAATGTAAGGGAACATCTCTTCGATGGAACTGGGTACTTCATCAATATTGTAGCCGAGGCTTAAAAAAGTCCGCTGGTTTGTTCCAAAGGTTTCACCTGTTTGCCAGTTGTTCTCCCAGACATCGAAGCCGGCGGCATCCAGAGCGGCTTCGATTCTCTCGAGTTCCCTCAGCCTGTCATTGAAGCCGGGATTGCTGCAATGATCTGTTTGCGTGTTGTTTTTTTCGACCATGAGACCCCCGGAATCAAACTGCTTCTAAGCCCGGACAGGCACTTTTGGTGCACCAAAATGAGATGATAACATTTTCAGAAAAAGCCAACAAGCTAAAATATTTGCTTGCAAATTCTCGTGTGCGCTTCGATCAAAAAATAATCAGAACGATTGCAGGGTAGCTCAGGAATATATACGAGACGGTATTGAACATTCCGCTTAGCTTAGTCATCGTATTTGTGCGCACATTAGATGTGTTCTTGTATGTTTTTTCAGAATTCAAGGATCTGCAGCATTGTAATAATCTTCGTTAATTGTTACTTTAAAGGCTGATATAAATTTGAAAGTTTTTACAGGAGGCTTTTTTAGTGAGTTTTTTTCGCAAAATTATAGTCGTAATGTGTGTTTTATTGGCAATGACGGGTTGCAATCTCTTCGATAGAGATGCCGGCGAATCTTTTAACCTGATTGCCCCACCGACCACCGGCAACGCCAATGTTAAATTTCAGATTGTTCTGCCCGGCGAAAACGCCAGTATAATCAAACCGGCGTTACGCCTTTCCGGTGATGCCGGTGATGCCTCGGTCATGTTCAGACTCGTGTTGGTGTTTCCCGGTGCTGAAGGTTCTCTGCAGACGACGGTTATCCAGAGACAAGTCCCGGTAGCTGCCGATGGCAGTGCTGAAACTATGTTTTCTGGTGTTCCGGAAACACCTGTAATTGCTCAGGTTCAAATCGAAGGGGGCAATCTCGGTGGCAAAGCCAGCTTTCATGGCGCCCTAGATCTTGCAGCCGGCGACAATGAGGTTGAGCTGGCTCCGGTAGGCTCAGAGCACCCGGCAGATATTGCCGCTGGAGTCATGCTCGATATCATCAATATCCCTGAGATTATCAGAGCCGCACCTGCAAATCTGGTTTCTGCCATTACAAGTTCGGCACAGGCATCGATGAATTCTGATTTATCTGGTGCTGAACTGTATGGCGACGTTTTGAACAGATTCGTCACTTCTCCGCTATTGCCGACGTTTTCTTATTTGAAAATTTCTCTGACCAATGATTATGGTTTGTTCTTCGAAAACGGCCCCCTGACATCTCAGACAAGAACTTCCGCCGAACTCTGGTCAGGAATACCTGGTGCCGATGGCCTGGTGGCTCGTCGCATCATCAGACAGGGTTTTGGCACCAAAGGGCCTCTGGTCGCTTTTACTGATCTTGAAAGAGCAAAATTTGCCCTGGCTTATGTAACCGCCGAAGGCAGAATAAGTAAGTATTTTATATCTGATAAAAATACCTTGTCGCACCTGTCTGCGGTTCAGATAGTTTCTGAAGACGATTCGGTAATTTTTGGTGCTGTTGCCAATGGGCTGCCGGTACTCATAAGGTGGAGCGGAAATGCTTCTGCCGTTTGTGGCTGGCCCATTTCTGACAGCTCCGTGCTCTGGTCACACAACTTCCCCTACACAACAGCTGATGCCCGCGTTGCATTTCCGACAGTCGAGCTGCTCTCTTTTGACCCCTTAGCCAGAGATGTTCTCAGATGTTTCGTTCGCAACCCTAAAAGTATCTTGTTGCAGGAATACAAAGTCAGCACCGCCGGTGTTTTCACCCCAATGTTCTCGCCTGCAGCAGAAGCCATGTTTGCTTTAACAGCCATGCCGGGCAACAGAACGGTCGTCCTGTACTGGGATTCAATCCCCAACGCAGAATTCTATACCCTCTACTGGAGTTTGTCTTCGGAAATACCTCGCAGCGGCGATGGCGCAAATGTTATCAGTCGCGTTACCCGACCGTTCGCTCACACAGGTCTGCAGGAAAATCAAACCTATCATTACGTAATCACCTGGACAGCCAACGGTGAAGAAAGCGCTCCTTCAAAGGCCGCCTCGGCTACCCCCATCTATAACCAGGTGACTCAGTACTACCGGGTTACCTATTATGGCAACGGCCAGACAGGCGGCCTCGCGCCAGTTGACCCAGTGTCATACCTTTCGGGTGATAAAGCCGAGATTCTGGACGCCGGCGATTCTTTCGCCAGAACCGGTTACCAGTTTGTCGGCTGGAACACCGCTGAAGATGGCACTGGCACCGATTACACCCCCGGCCAGCAGATCGAGATCGAAACTGCCGGCCTGACACTGTATGCAAAATGGCAGAAGCCTTCATACAGTGTCACCTATGATGGCAATGGCCATACCTCCGGCCAGATACCGACTCAAGGCACTTATGATGCCGGCAGTCAGGTTGTCGTGTCTGCCAATACCGGTTCTCTTGCTCGCATTGGCTATGCTTTTTCCGGATGGAACACTGCTGCTGATGGAAGCGGAACCAGTTACAATCCTGGTGAAAGTTTGATCATAGCTGCAGATATAAAACTCTATGCAGTCTGGCAGACGCTAACCCGGGTAACTTATCATGGAAACGGCCATACTTCCGGGCAGGTTCCGGTTGATTCAACTGTTTATACTGTTGGTGAAAATGTAACCTTACTCGCCAACACAGGTTCTCTTACTCGCGAAGGCTATACTTTCTCTGGCTGGAACACTGCAGCTGACGGAAGTGGAGCTGGCTGGACCGTGGGCTCGACGGTCGCAATGCCCGCAGAAGGTCTTGTTCTTTACGCACGCTGGCGCTCTGATACTTTGTATCAGGTGAACTTTCTAGGCAATGGTAGTGATGGTGGGGAAGTGCCATCAGTTTTATCGTATCTGGAAGGCAGTACTGTCACAGTTCCTGGTAATACAGGCGGTCTGACCAATTCCGGTAAAACCTTTATGGCCTGGAACACTGCAGCGGACGGCTCTGGAATGGAATACGCCGCCAACTCAACCTTCATCATGCCGGCTGCCAACGTAAATCTTTACGCACAGTGGCAGGAGTTTGCCGGTGGTGATGGCAGCTCGAATTCGCCTTATCTGATCGCCAATGCCGCGCAGCTGAATCGAGTGCGCAATCATCTCGAAGCCTACTTCACGCAGATTGCCGATATCGATCTGAGCGGAACCGTTTATAGTAATGGAAATGGCTGGGTGCCAATCGGCAGCTCAACCTTGTTAATGAAGTTTAAGGGCAACTATGATGGCAACGGTAAAAAGATCATCAATCTGTATATCAGAAGTGAAAACGAAGAAGGGGTTGGCTTGTTTGGTGTTATCGACAACGCTGTAATTACTAATCTTACTGTCGAAAATGCTGATGTAACAGGCAAAAACGCCGTCGGAATTTTGGCCGGCAATGTTTCTACAAGCACGATCAGCAATTGTCATTCATCAGGAAAAGTTCGCTGTGTCTCAGCGCGCTCTGGCGGTCTCGTAGGCTATGGCATGAGTATCACGCTGCAAGATTCTTCTTCCAGCGCTTCAGTAAGCGGTCTGACGTTCCAGGGTGGTTTGATCGCTGATGTGAGTGTTTCTCAGACGGTTTCTTCTATTGCAAATTGCCATGCTTCAGGTTCAGTTATTGGCAGTTATACTGTTGGAGGTCTTATTGGTAGCATAAACGGTAAGAACGGTGTGGCAGCAGTTGTCGGCAATTCCCGGGCAACAGGTGATGTTTCTGGCGATAACCATAGTATTGGTGGTCTTATAGGTTCGAATGGTGGTTATTGTGAGGTCAGCGGCTGCCACGCTGAGGGCAATGTTACTGCTCTGCCAAGAAACGATGGCTACTCAGTCACTAATGTTGGCGGTCTAATCGGCATGAATTCTGGCCAGATAAGTGATTCATCCGCCATCGGGACTGTTTCAGGAGGATTCCAGGTTGGCGGCCTCGTGGGTCACAGCGACGAATCAGGCCAAATTTCCCGGTGCTATGCGACCGGCAGTGTAACGACAAATAGTGACCGGGTCGGTGGACTTGTTGGCTTAAATTATTCTGACATCAACGATTCATACGCTACAGGTAGCGTTTCTGGAAACAACCGTGTTGGTGGACTTTTAGGACTTTTTCATACGGGAACTGTAAACAGGTGCTATGCTGCCGGTTTGGTGACTGGTGGAAATTCACAGCCTTATATTGGTGGTTTGTGTGGTGATGCTGACGGCACCGTTTCTGCGTCTTACTGGGATACCGGTGCAACAGCGCAGAGCACTTCTTCGGGCGGGACGCCACTGACCACTTCGCAGATGCAACAGCAGGGCAGTTTCAGTGGCTGGGATTTTTCGGCTGTCTGGACGATAAAGACGGGCGACTACCCGACTTTGCGCTGATATTGGCATAAGTTCTGTAACAAAGAGGCCGACTCACATGAGTTGGCCTCTTTGTTTAGATAAATTGCCAAAAAAAAGACTGTTTGCTCGAGCATGCAGTTTTAATGTGCTGATCTATCGCTGCGCAGCCAGAGGTGAAAATAATTTGCATTTGCAACTTTGTGATGAAATCTGTGTTTACACCAAGGCAGGCATGTTGATAGAATGTCTCAGGTTATATTAAACGATAAAAAGCGTGCGGAATTTGTGGCAATATTCTGCCTGAACAGTGAGCTGCGGATTAAAGGATCTTTGTGTGGTGAATTCTGGTGTAACAAAAAAATCCCTGGGAAACTGGGTATTGAACCTCGGTGTTTTCTTTCTTCTGGCTTCGTGGGTAGCAACCGTCGTTGTCGTCAGAGAAGACCGACATCTCGAGGTCGAGCGAGCCAGGAAAATAACACACAATCTGGCTCAGGTTCTTGAAAGCCACATTTCAGGGACATTTTTGCGTCTGGAAGGTTCTTTGTCTTTGCTACGCAACGCCTGGGAGACAGATAACAGCGTCGAAAAAATTAACCGGCTTTTCAAAGGTTTTATCTCGTCGAGACAGGATCTATTTAACCTTATCTCTGTAATTGGGCCTGATGGCAACGTCGTTGTCACCAGCCAGGATGAATTTACACCCACATACAGTGGCGACCGACTGTTTTTTAAATTTCATGAGACGAATCCGGGGCGGGAGTTATTGATAGGCGGTCCTATCGCCGGTCGGGTTACCCGCAAATGGTATCTTCCTGTCAGTGTACGGCTTAACGACTCTGATGGAAAATTTGCCGGAGTTTTGCTGGCTTCGGTGAACCCGTATTTCTTTTCGATGATTTTTAAAGAAGTGGCGCTCGGCGATGAATCACTTGTTTTGCTCACAGACAGAGAAGGCACTGTTTATAGCGGTATCCAGAATGGGAAAGATCTTGATCTTGGCTTCGAGATTGCGCCGGAAAAGCTGACTGGCATTTTCTGTGATGACATAGATGGCCTTGAAATTGCCGAAAGCCTTGCTGACGGAGTCAAACGCTTTCGTGGCAGAGCGTTCGTCCAGGATCGCTCGATGGCCGTCTCAGTCGAGACCGGTTACAACGAATGGTTGGCGCAATCACGTGCTCGTTCTTTTTTTCTGCTGACTTTACAGGCATTGTTGTCTCTTTTTGTCATCGCGGTTATTCTGCGCCTGCGCCGAGCAGTCGAACTGCGTGAAGAAATAAGTCTCGAACTCGACCGATTTTTTTCTTCAACTATCGATCTGTTGTGTATCGTAGATAAACATTGGCGGTTTGTAAGAGTGAACGCAGCCTGGGAAAACACTCTGGGCTATGGCGAAGAACGACTGAAAAGACACAAATTTATCGATTTTGTTCACCCCGATGATGTTAACCAGTTTGAAGGACTTTTTGCCGGGCTCAATGCACAAAAATTCGAGCAGGATTTCACCGGAAGATACCTTCACTGCGACGGTTCATATCGTTGGCTCGAATGGAAACTTTCGCTTCAGGGCGATTTTTTTTACGCTTCAGCACGCGACATTACCGAAAAACGCGAAGTCGAAAATGCTCTCAAAAACAGCGAACTCCGCTTCCAGACCTTCATGGACATGAGCCCTGTCTATGGTTACATAAAAGACGATACTCTCAGACATATTTATAAAACCATTGTGTTACAGCTCTTGTTGATGTCGATAAAACAGGATTGCCCGACTCGGCCCGGTCTTTTCTCAGTGACAATATAGCGCAGATGGTTGAAGAAGCCGATCAGAAAATCCTTGCCGGTACCGAGAAAAGAATCGAACTCGAGTATTCTTTCGAGATTGGCACTGAGACTCATTGGGTCAAAGATGTCAAATTTCGTATCGACCTGCCCGATGGTCGGCCGGCAGTCGGGGGGCTGGCTTTCAATATTACCGGCCAGAAACGTTCTGAAGAAGAGAGAATCAAACTGCAGAAACTCGAGGGTATCGGCACGCTTGCTGGTGGAATCGCCCATGACTTTAACAATCTGTTGATGGCTATTTTTGGCAACATCACAGTTGCCAGAATGGAGTTCAGCGCAGAGCATCCGGCACAAAAACCGCTGTGTGAGGCAGAAAACGCCCTTGAACGGGCCACGGCTCTTACGCGCCAGCTTCTTACCTTTGCCCGGGGTGGCGCTCCAATCAAGCACGTCACCGATATTGGCAAACTGGTGCAGGAAGCGGTGAAATTCGACCTGGCAGGCAGTATGGTGCAGCCAGTGTTCGATTTGCCCTCAGGTCTGTGGAAAGCTGATGTGGATCGGGGACAAATTCAGCAGGTGATCGCCAATCTTGTAGTTAACTCGGTTCAGGCCATGGAAAAGGGTGGCAGAGTATTTGTAAAACTCGAAAATGTCGAGTTTCAGGAAGATTGCTCAGTTTCTCTCAAGCCTGGCAAATATGTTCGCTTCACTTTTCGCGATGAAGGGATGGGTATCGCGCCAGAACACATGGGGCAGGTGTTCGACCCTTATTTCACGACTAAAGAACGTGGTTCTGGCCTGGGTTTGGCTACTTCCCATTCAATCATAAAAAAGCATGGCGGCCATATCGATGTCGAATCAGAAACCAGCCGAGGTACCACATTCATTATTTATCTGCCGGCTGCTGATGATTCGGTTGAACCAGAGACTGTGACGACGAAAGGCCATGATTCAGCAAAAAAGGTCGCTACGGCGAATATTCTCGTTCTCGACGACGAAGATTTCATTCGTCGTCTGGTAATCGAGATATTTCAGAGACAAGGCTACTCGGTGCATGCAGTCGCCGATGGAACGGAAGCCGTCGCAGCTTTTAAAAAAGCGGCAGCAGGCCCGCACCCATTCGATCTGGTGATCATGGATCTGACAATACCAGGCGGGATGGGTGGAAAAGAAGCTGTAAAAGAGATTCTCGAAGTTGACCCGAAAGCACGTTGCATCGTGTCGAGCGGTTATTCAAATGATCCGGTAATGGCCAACTATGCCAGTTATGGTTTTAAGGGAGTTGCCGAAAAACCATATTCGATAGAAAGTCTTCTGGCTGTGGTTGCCAAGGCTCTTGAAGATCGCTGAGAAGCTTCATGGGAAGAAATAAAAAGACCGAAGTTCGTTGCGCGAACTTCGGTCTTTTTATTCAGGTCAGTCGGGTCAGCGATTGTGGCTTCCTTCGAAGGCTGCCATAGTATCTACTATATAAAGGGGCATTTTGATTGAGGTTGAATTGCCATCTTTATCAGTGGAGAGAGCTGTAAAAAAGTATTCGGGCTGATCTTCATATTTGTCGCGCGGGTAGTTGGGAACTCGGAAAAGGTAAGAATCACCGTCTTTTTCGACTTCTTTGCCATCTGCATCGACGATGTTGGCGGTGACGCCAACGAGGGTAGCACGGTTGTTGCCGTTATCAGTAGACATCGCCGCGAAAATGAACGGAACGTTGCGGCGCACGAACACGCCTTTGAGAGATTTTTCTTCGCCACCGACTACTGTTACTGAATTTTTGAAATCTTCGGCATCGATCTGAGAAGGAAGTTTGCCCGATTCGAACTTTGGTGCCCCACGCTCATTGAACAGGGTACCGGCAATTGAGAGGCGGGCTGTTTTTTCCCAGGGGATGTTGTTGCGTTCGTCGTCTTTGCCTTCTTCAAGAAAGATGTAGCTGGCATCTTCATAGTCGTCCGCTTTGGTTGAGAACGGGCGACCGAGGTTGGCGACGATTTTTTCGGCCATCTGCTTTTTCAGGGCATCTTCGGTCTCAGCCATGTTTACTGTGCCGGCGCCTTCCTGGAACGCTACCCAGAGGTCGGGGGAGGTGCAATCGTGAACATGGATGCCGACGCGCTGCTGGGCAGTGACAGTTTTGGCTGCATCTTCGCCTTCTTTGGCTTCTTCACCGTCTTCGCCGCCTTCACTGCCTTCCGGGGCGCTGCCGGCATCACCAACGGCATCTTCACCTTCAGCGCCACCAGAAGTGGAGACCTGACGGGCGCCGCCGTTATGTACTTCGTAATAGCCGGGAGAGGTGATATTACATTTTTCGGTAGCTTCGTTGGTGTTGGTGCTCTGTTCCGTCTTCATACTGCCGTCGTCTTCTTCTTTAGAGATTTCCCAGTTGATGTTGGGAGGCCCTTCGAATTTTGCGTTGGCGGCAATCTCGTCGGCGTCATAGTTGTAAAGATTCGAATTTTCCTGCATCAGATAGCCCACGTCCTCAAGCCAGTGGATGTCGCCGCTGTCAGGGTTTGAACCGCGAAAACCTTCAGGCATGACATTTTCGTCATCTTTGACGCCGAGCGTCATTTCGGTAGAATCTGGAATTTCTACGACTTCTTCTGTGGTCGCTTCTGTTTCAGTTCCGGTTCCAGTGGCTGTTTCCTGCCCTGACACGCCGTATACCCCCGAACAAAGCAGAAAAACAGCGATGATGAGCCCCCATTTATTCAACGATTTCATAAATACCTCCCTCTGCAATTGCAGGTTTTACTTATTAATACTATACGAGTTGATCGCTTCAGACGTTTCAAAAAAATAAATTTACTGTCTCTATAAATAATTCGAAGTCATAGCAGCGGGCAACTCAGCTGATATGACGGGATAATGTCCATTTTATCTGCCAGCGGCCGCTCTCAGAAGCCGGTTCCAGGCAGATGATACCAGAATTCTGAAATTTCATTATTTCATACGCGGTATTTCCGGTTATCAGCAGAGACAAAAGACGTTGCAGAAAAGGCATATGCCCGACCACAAGCGTATTCTCGCCTTGCTTGAGCGTTGCTGCAAATTGCTCTACATTCCCCTCAGGGGAAAGGGAAGTGTCTTCTCTGAGGCCACGCGCCGGTTTGAGCTTAGTCGCGAAAATTTCGGCGGTTTGTCTGGCTCTGAGTTTATCGCTGTGTACTATCTCATCGACGATAACCATGTAATATTCGGCGACACTTGCGACATGCGAAGATTCTTTGATGCCCAGGGCGGTCAGGGGGCGTTGTGAATCCTTTTCTGCAGATGCTGCCTGCCCGTGTTGAACAAGAAAAATAGCCATGATATACCACCAAAAATCAAAATAAAGCGTTGAACTGTTCGCGAAATTTGACTGCTCCGCCATTGGCCGGGTGTCTGACTTTTGCGAAGGGAAGATTCATGATCGCAAGCTGGGCGGCAGCCTTTTCGCCGACCGCAACAATTTTCGCCGGGCGCATGATATCGATCAGTTCATTCAATATCGTGTGACCGGCAGCGAGTTCATGATCTTTCGGGGTGCGATTGGAAAGCATACCCTTTTGTCTGTCGAAGGGATGCCAGGGAAGAGCGTTCCATATTGCAAACTCATAGGGGTCCAGGCCCGAAGCGAGAAGGTGACTCCAGACAATGGTTGCTGTAGGTTCGTTGAAGCCGTCTTCGCGAACTTCGCGCCGGCTGGTGCGGCACGGCTGCATGGATGTAAAAACGTGCTCCGGCAAAATACCCTTTTGTTTCTGCAGCCCGAGAAGCATGCGCTCCGAAGTCATTGCGATGCCGGAAAAGTGCCCGCCCTGGTAGCCAAGAGCTTCGCCGACAAGAAGAAACTTTACCCGCCCGAGGCGTTCGTAAAGATAAAACATCAGCTGATGTCGCCGTATCTCGCAGGCATTGGTGTAATCATCGTTCTCCGGATCATTCTGCCACCATGGGTTGAACAGATCGCCGGCTGGTGCTTCCCGTAGCGCATCTATGAAATTGTCTATTCTTTGTTTGTTTGTTTCTGACATGGCTGAATGTTAATACATCTTTCGTTGTCCTGCAAACAAGTGTTGCATTCAACGCCGCGCCCGGCTCAAGTTTTTGTATTTGCAGCGAATTGTAGTTCGTATAGTTTGTGATAGTGACCTTTGCGGGCCAGAAGTTCTTCATGGCTGCCCTGTTCGACAAGATGACCGTTGTGAAGAACCAGTATGCGGTCGCAGTTTCTTATGGTCGAAAGGCGATGCGCTATGATCAGGCTGGTTCTTTGGCTGGTCAGCCTCAGAACGGCTTTTTGAATTATCGCCTCAGTCTCTGAATCTACCGACGAAGTGGCCTCATCGAGTATCAGAATCTCGGGGTCGGTTGCCAGAGCGCGAGAAAAGGCGATAAGCTGGCGCTGCCCGGCAGAAATATTGCTGCCCCGCTCAAAAATCGGTGTGTTCACGCCTTCCGGTAATTTTGCGATCAACGCTTCCATTTCTAGTTCTTTGATAATATTATCAAATTTGTGATTATCATAATTTTGGTCTGCAAGCAGGATGTTCTCCAGGAGGGTGCCGGAGAAGATGTTGACATCTTGCTGGATCAAGCCAATTTTCAGTCGTAACGACGCGCGTGAAAATTTTCGCAGGTCGGTGCCGTCGAGTAGGATTTCGCCATTCTGAAAATCGTAGAAGCGTTTCAGCAAAGAAGCCAGAGTCGTTTTGCCGGCGCCGGTATGCCCGACTATTGCCAGACGTTCACCCTTGCTGATTTTGAAACTCAGGTTTTTCAATACCGGTTTGTCGAGGGAATACGAAAAGTTTAGATTTTTGAATTCAATGCCTTCACGCAAAGTTTTGAATTCGATGCCTTCATTCAGATCAGGTTCAGGGTTTTCGTCTAAAAGCGCAAACACGCGCTCTGCAGAAGCCATGGCGCTTTGAAAAATCGACAGCTTTTCACTGATCTGCCGAACCGGGTCGAAAAATGCCTGGGTGTAGGCAATGAAAGTGATCAGCAGCCCCATGGTTATTTCGCCGGTGCTGACCAGCCAGCCACCATAAACAATTACCACCGACATCGTTATTGCGGTAAAAATAGTAACTGCCGGAACGAAGAATGAGTTGTAGAAAACTGAAGTGAGTTCTGCGTCACGCAGTTCGAGATTCATGGTGTCGAATTTGGCTTCTCTGGCCTGTTCCTGGTTAAAAATATGAATTACGCTCATTCCGGCTACATTCTCGGCCAGCGACGCATTTATAGTCGCAAGCCGGGCACGCGCCAGTCGAAAAGCGTCACGCATTTTCACTTTTAAAAACCAGGCAATGTAAAATAATCCCGGCGTCGTCAGAAGAGCTGCCAGCCCGAGTTTGAAATGCAGCGTCAGCATCATGCCGCCGATGCCGACAAGCACGAAGATTTCGCCGCTGACATTGATCAGTGCCGCAGAAAAAAGCTCGGCCAGCGTAGAAACGTCATTGGTGATGCGGGTGACGAGTCTGCCTACCGGTGTGCGGTCGAAAAAGCCGATCGGCAGTCTCTGTATGTGGGCGAACAATGCGTTGCGCAGATCATGCAATACCCGTTGCCCCGTATATTGCAGCAGCCAGTTGCGGGCTGCAGAGATGGCAAAGAACAGCAGATGCCCGGCGCCGTAGATTTTGACAAAATACCAGAGAAGAGCAAAGTTTTTATCTTTTATGCCTTGATCAACCGCTTTGCCGAGCACCAGAGGCAGAGATATCTGAATTGCTGTGCCAAGCAATACCAGCAGAACGGCCACGACAAAATGCAGTCGCCAGGCACGCAAAAACGGCCACATGCGCTTTGCCAGTCCGGTGTCCCAGGCTGGGGCTTTGATATCGTCTTCGTTAAAATATGAATCGTCCATTTTCAGCTCTTTTCGAGTTCGGCTTTCAGACGCTGGCGCTGCCATGTTCTGGCATAATGGCCCTGCTGCGCCAGAAGTTGCTCGTGAGTGCCGGTTTCAGCAATTTTACCGTTGTCGAGATAGATGATCAGATCGGCGTTCTGTAAACTTACCATGCGGTGCGAGACAATAATACATGTGCTTTGCCGCTCGTTCTGGCGCAGCGATGTGAGAATTTTCCGTTCTGTTTCTGTGTCGACGGCGCTGGTGCAGTCGTCGAGCACGAGAATCTGCCGGTTGGCCGCCAGTGCCCGCGCCAGCGAAACACGCTGCTTCTGCCCACCAGACAGGTTGACGCCCCTTTCCCCAAGCATTGTCTCGAGTCTGGCCGGAAAATCTGCTATGTCGCCGCTCAAACCAGCACTTGTCGCAAAGCTCATGGCGACCTCCGGTTGTTCTTTGTCGGTATGGGCAAAGAGAATGTTCTCGCGAATCGATTCTGAAAAAAGAAAGGTTTCCTGGGGCACGTAAGCAAAAAAGTCGCGCAATGTGTTGAGCGGAATCTCATTGATATCGCAGCCGCCAATTTTTATGCTGCCCGAATCGGGCTGAAACATTTTCATCAAAAGGCGCAGCAGGGTGCTTTTGCCACTGCCGACGGGGCCGGTAATGCCGAGGGTCTGCCTCGGGCCAAGCTTGAAGCTGATGTTGTCGAGGCTTTTTGTCGTGGCTTCGGGGTAAGAGAAGCTGAGGTTCTCGACTTCTATGCTGAATTGTTCAGGTGTTTGCGCTGGTCGATCAGGGTCTTTGTCGGCGGCGGGCGTTTCGCGCAGTATCTGCAGGCAGCGTTCCATCGAGGCCATGCTGCGCTGATAGATGTTGATGATCCAGCCGATGGCCATCATTGGCCAGCTGAGCTTGAGCATGTACGATTCGATGGCGATGAATGAGCCGAGAGTGATGGTGCCGGCCACCACCATGTTGCCGCCGAAATAGAGTAAAACGACCATTGCCATGGCAACTACCAGGTCGAGAGCAGGGTGAAACAGAGATTCGATGTTTGCCAGCCTGATTTTGTCACGCACGAATTCGAGGCCGCAGCGGTCAAAACGCCTGATTTCGCTGTCTTCGATATGAAAGCCCTTGATGACTCGCACCCCGGAAAGGTTTTCTTCGGCGCGTGACGACAAATCAGAGAGTCGTGCCTGGACTTCGCTTGAACGGTTGTGTATAGCGTTTTTAACCATCACCACCATGACCGGGATCAGCAGAAAAGGCACCATCGTGATCAGGGTGAGTTTCGGCGACAGCCAGAACATGATGAAGGGTACGGTGAGAAAATAGAATGACGTGTCGAGAACGACCAGAATGCCGATGCCGAGCATGAAGCGTATTTCTTGAATATCGTTGGTCAGGCGCGACATGATGTCGCCGGTGCGGGTTCTGCTGAAATAATGAAAAGGCAGCTTCAGCAGGTGCGCAAATAAGGCTTTGCGCAGGTCGTAGACCGAATGATGCGAAGTGCCCAGAAAAAACTGCCGCCAGAAAAATCTGAAAATGCCCTGCACTATTGCTGTGACCAGCAGAGCCACACCACACCAGGCGAGAGTAGCAAAGCCCTGACTGTGTTCGATGCTGTCGATGGCGTATTTTAAAATAACCGGCGGCAGAATATCGGCGATATCGACCACTACCAGCGACAGCATGCCGTATAAAAGATGCCGGCGATAGGGGGTAAGCAATTGTACGGCATAGCGCTGCGGTGATTGGTGTGTGTCTGCCTGCGCTGTCATGTGAGAAGCTTACCGTGCAACCCGTTCAAAGTCAACAAAGTTAACCGGCTCTTCAAAGGCGCAGTTCAGCTTTGAGGCGATCGACGCGATTTTGCAGTTCTTCACTGTCTGGCTGAAATTTTGGGATGTCGAGATACTGCGAATACAGCTGAAATCTTTGCAGGTCGCGGGCTTCTATTAAAGTGGTTTCCTGGCCGGAAGCGCTCGAAACGGCATTGGCGGTGCAATCGAGAATCATCTGTTCTTCGAGCTTGCCTTTGAGTTGCCTGACCTGCTCGATGCTTTCGAGAAAGTCGGCTGCCTGTGGCAGCTCGGTAGCCATTTCTGCGGTTGGCAGCGGATGAGGCGGCAGCTGCTGGTGCCAGAAAAATCTCATCTTGAATGGCAGCTCGAATGGCACATTCTCAAAGTTGCCGTAAAATGCCTCAGAAAGCGGGCCGTGCGGGTCAAGATACATGCCTTCAATGGCAGCCCGGCGGTTGTCGCTGGGGCTGCGGCCACTGGTGCCTTTTACCTGTTCTTCCATTATTTTGTGGGTCTGGCCGAGGCGTGTCATCCAGCGGTAGCGCATTACCAGGGCTTCGCCTTCGCGAATTTTGTTGGCTATGGCGATGATCTTTTCCTGGTATGTGGTTTTCGGGTCGGCAACTATGGCATAAACATTGTTGCGCCAGATAATGGCCGATGTTTCAAGAGAATGCTGGGCGAACTTTTGAATGCGGGCGGTCAGAGTGCGGGCTGCCTGCAAAAAGCTTTCGGCAGCAGCTTCCATTTCTATTGTCGGGCCTGACCAGTTTTTCTCGAAAAATGAGGTCAGAACCAGCTGTAGACTGGCAAGCATCTGAGTCAGCTGCTCTTCAATGCGAAAGTGTACCGAATATGGCGAAGACCCGCCGCGCATCTGCAACCGGCGCAAAAGAAGCGAAACCGTAGCCGCTCTGCTGAATTGAACCGCATCATAGGCAGCAAAC
>JAKJFO010000092.1 GCA_022704885.1 Candidatus Rifleibacteriota bacterium
AGATCATGGATTTCGGTCTGCTGATGGCCGGCGCCACCCTCGCCGCCGTGCCCATGGTCGTGGTGTTCATATTCTTCTCACGCTATATGCTCGAAGGCATGCGCAAAGGATCGATTCAGTGAGTCAGAGTTTCGTCTCGATCGACTGGGGCGGCAGCGAGCTCAAGGGCATCTACACCGGCAACCGGCGTGAGTTTTCGATGCAGGCCGGCAATATCAGGCTACTCGATCGGGAACGCCTGCTGCAGATCTGCCGCGACATCATGCATGCTGCCGAAATCGGCAACGATAGTGTAGTCTGGCTGATCGGAGCCGCCGGAGCCGACGATCTGGCAGCGGCAAAAAGGCTCGAAGAAGCGGTCTCAAACGCGCATCCGGCATGCCGGCAGGTCATTGTTAAATCTGATTATGAATGTAACCATGCCGCCTGCCTGGCCGGCAAAGACGGAATTCTTTCGGTCAATGGCACCGGCTCGATCGTTTTTGCGAAATGCGGGCAGAGCAGCGCACGTTTTGCCGGCTGGGGCTACGTTCTCGACGAACTGCCATCAGGCGCCTGGTTCGGCCGCAAAGCGCTCGAAGGTGTCCTGCGCAACCTCGAAGGCTTTCCGGAGAGTCTGCCCTGCCGTGAGGCATTCGAACGCCGCTTCGGCTCAGCTGAACGTCGCGGTATTATCGACACCCTGTATCGTGCCGCCAGCATACAAAGGAAGCTCGGCGAATACGCTCCGGTGCTTACCGAAGCTTATGCGACCGGCTGTCCGTTTGCGGCGAAGGCAGTAAGTGCTTCGATCGCGCAGCTGCTCGGCTTTTTCCGACAAGCTGCAACTCAAACCGGAATGAGCGGCGCCATCAATTTGTGCGGTTCCGGCGGCCTCTGGCAGAAGTGGCCGAAACTGGCTTCTCTGGTATGCGAAAAGGCCGGCGAAGCCGGTGTTGTTTTTAATCTGATCAGCCCCTCGTCAGATTTGAGCCTGGGCCCGCTGATTCTACAGGCGCAGACAGACGCCAGGGCTCTTCAGGCGCTGAAAGAATCAGGTATGACCAGACAAAGCCCACTTTGCTGAAATTTTGTGACGATAGTCGTGAAGTTCTGCTTCAGATAAGATTTTGAGATTGTATCTTTCTTGTTGGCCGGCAGAAACGTTATTATTGTAGTGATAAGAGTATATAAGTATGTGAGGTGTACCATGAAGAAGTTGTTCGTTGTATTCAGTATCATTCTTCTGGCAGGCTGTTTTATTGCCACGCCTGTCGCCCGGGCCAACGAAGACACGCCTGATTATCAGGCCACGGTCAAAACTGGTTTCAGTGTAGTCGACAAGACCTACGACCAGTTTGAAACCGAGATTTTCGAGATGGACAGCGCAGTCAACAACATGCTGATTTCGGTTGATGCCGTCAAAAGCGACACCTGTCTGTTCAGAGCATACGCGCGTTTCAGAGACGCCAAAAGCGGCAAATGGACAAGATTTCTGGCGTTCGACTCTGAATATCACTTTGCCACCGTCGAGCCGATCTCTGCCTATCAGCTTTATTTTGTAATTCGCGACCCGATGAAGGGCAAGACCGAAATTCCGGGCTTTACCGTTCAGGGCGTTTATATCGACGAGAAGATCATGGAATACGTAATGCAGGAACCCGAAGCATTCGAACCCGCAAAGGTCGCTGCGAAGCCGGCCATTGTATCGCGCGCGGCATGGGGTGCCAGACCGCCCAAAAATGCGTATACTCAGCACGTGGTTCAACGCCTGGTAGTTCATCACAGCTGGATTCCCAACCAGTCTCAGTATAAGGGCGCGCTCAGCATTCGTGGCATACAGAACTACCACATGGATGACCCCAACACCGGCTGGACCGACATCGGCTACCACTTTCTGATCGGCCCCGAAGGAACCATCTACCAGGGCCGCCCCGAAACCGTGGTCGGCGCCCATGCTTCACCGAACACCAACGCGGTCGGCATCTGCCTGATCGGCGACTACGACCCCGGCAAAGACCCGATTCCGCCGGTCATGGAAAAATCACTGGTCGAACTGCTGACCTGGCTCTGCTCGAACTACAAGGTTAACCCGGGCGTGAACATCTATGGGCACTGCGACTACTCGACCAAATCCTGCCCCGGTCTCGAAGTCTATAAGAGACTGCCACAGTATCGTCAGCAGATCATCGCCACCATCGGCCAGAAGTAACACACAACTAAGCTCAGCTTAAACACGAACTCTCTGCCGGCCCCGCCGCGCAGAGAGTTTTTCTTTGCCCGGGAAATGCAAATCTCGGCTGTCTGCTTAAACTGCTTCATATCCAGCTTGATTGAAAACCGCAATTCAAATACGCCAGAGAACCAGCTGGCGAGTGGCCTTGAATCTGTGCGATCGGCAAAATCAGACACTTTTAAACTATTGCAGCAAAGATAAGATTGGCATTGTTTATTGTTTATTATTGATTATGAAGATTAGTCCATCTTACAGAATGCAGTTCTTTTAAACATGCATGGCTTTTAATCAATCCTGCAATGGCGCGGATTGTCCTGGCGGTTAACTCACCATCAGTACATCTTTTTGAGGATGCTGCCTGGAAAGTAGTGAGCGAGAATTCGCGAAAAAAGCCATCCCTGCTTGGCGAGGCTCTGAGCGCCAGTCTGACACATGCCGACGCCGTGACCGAAGCCGGCACCGTAAAAGTCAGCGCTGGTGATGAAGCCGGCGGCATCGAGTTTGTAATCAGCAACAAAACAGGCGCTGGCAAAGCCTCCGAAGAGGCGGCGAATATTAAGTTCTTTCATAACCGTCTTGTTACCGCGTTCACCGACGAAAGTCATGCGATAGATGCGGCCTGAAAAGCCACGAGCAATATCAGTAACGTTTTTGATGCGGCCAATGGCGAGCTGGTTTTCGACAGCTTTCCATTCGGTGGTGGTCATGCTTTTGCTCCAGCGGAAGCGGTTGCCACCCTCAACGTTCGGGTTATTGCAATTGCACTTTGGCGGATTTTTAATAAAATCGGTGACCTGCTTTTCTTCTGAGAGATCGAGCGCCGGCGGGTTCTGGTGGTCCCAGACGCCGCCGAGAATCGGGTTCGGCTTGGTTGTCCAGACAAGATGATTGGCTTCGCTGTGTCCGCCACAGTTGGCTGAATAAACGGCGCTGAGCAATTTGCCATTAGTCTCGGTCAGCACCTGACCGCTGGTCGGCACGATCTTGCGGCCAACATCGATGGTATAGGCTGTATCGCCGTAAAACACCTGGCAATGCTGTTCAGAGCAGGTGTCGAAGCCTTCCTGGGCATGGCGCACGCCGATATTGGCCATGATTTCGCCACGGGCCGCCACAGCCTGCGCCTGCAAAGCGCCCACCTCAGCCTTGGCCGAGATTTCAGAAACGACAACGCCCGGCAGCATATATTCAAGCCCGGCAACCAGAATGCAATCTATCGCATCCTGAGCACCCCAGCGCACGAGCAGGGTTCGACCGGTATAGTCACGATCGGCATAGCCGTGCCAGGAGTAGCCCTTGCCATACTCAACCTTCTTCAGGTGCAGCGACTGCTGCGGCTGCAACAGCATATCAGGGCCGGTTGCCATGACCTGGCCGTTGATTTTGAGCGTCAATGAGCCTTTGGCAAGAGAGACAATCTCTTCGTAGATCCAGCTCGACTGCCCCTGAGCGGCTAGTTTATCGACCATAGCCTGAGCCGAAGGCCGGTCGGGGAAAACGCCAACCGCAACATCGGCGCGACGGTTGTCGATGATAACGGTTTTACTGTCGTCAGCAAAAATTTCGCTGCCGATGATCACAATCCTTGCAGATAAGCCCTGAGCCTGCCACTTTGCCTGCTCGGCGGCAAGAACGTCTTCGTCTTCAAGAGAAGCGGAAAGAACCATAACGTGATAGCGCTTGACCGCCTTAGCCGTCAGCACGCCGGTTACCTGGCACCTGTCTGCGGTGGTGATTTTTCCCATGCTGCCGTTGATTTCCCAGGCGGCGCCCTGCGGGCAGTTGAAATCGAACGAGGTGGGATATTCGGCGATCTTGATCTTGATTTCGCGATCGCCAGCACTCGCAGCCATCGCCGCAATAACGAAAACAAACAGAATTGCAAAAACGGTACAACGCCTGAGGCTAAGCTTCAAAAGGCTCATTCCTTCACCTCACATATATTTTACAGCTTTAATTCTAACATGTTTTCAGCAGTTTGCAAAAGAGCGACAATTCACCAGACGAATGAAGATAGCCGTCTGATAGCGCTTTTAATCAAGGTTTTCAAATTATTCCGTAACCCTGCCTTATTCAGATTACACAAAAAATGCAGAAAGACACATCGCTGACCCTTGATTTAACACGAGTTTCACAGAGACCTCCTTTATTCGATACATTTCGACAGGCTGGCGATTCATCAATCAGTTTATCTGCGGCAGCTGGCAGGTTGTGATATAATGCGGCAGAATCCAGAATAAGCGTGCTGTCGAGGAGATAAAGCAATGGAAGTAATCATAAAATCAGACAAAATCGAAGCGAGTAAGCTGGGTGCCAAAATCATTGCACGACTGATCAGGGATAAGGCAAAGGCCGTTCTCGGACTGGCTACCGGCTCGACACCGCTGGCACTCTACCAGGAACTGGTGCGCATGCACCGGGAAGAATCGCTGTCATTCAAAAATGTCACCACATTCAATCTCGACGAATATGTTGGCCTTGATCCTGAGCACCCCTGCTCATTTTACAGTGAAATGCACAAAAATCTTTTCTGCCACATCGACCTGGCAAAAGGAGCAAGCCATCTGCCCGATGGCATGGCGAAGGATCTGCCAGCCAGCTGCGCTGCGTATGAAGCGGCAATCAAAGTGGCCGGCGGCATCGACCTGCAGCTGCTTGGAATCGGGCATGACGGCCATCTGGCTTTCAATGAACCCGGCTCATCACTGGCGTCGCGCACCCGCCTGAAAACACTCTCGCAAAAGACCATCAAGGCAAATTCCCGCTTTTTTGGCAGTGAAGACAAGGTTCCCAGACATGTTGTCACGATGGGTCTTGGCACGATCATGGAAGCAAAGCAGTGCGTGCTTCTCGCATTCGGCAAAGACAAGGCTGAAGCGGTTCATGAAATGATCGAAGGTCCGGTTACGGCTTCATGCCCGGGCAGCATTCTGCAGTTTCACGAAAAAGCGATAGTATTGCTCGACCCCGAAGCCGCTGGAAAACTGAAGCGCAAACAATATTATCTCGACGTCTACGCCGGCAAACCCGCGTGGCAGCTGTGGGACTAAGCGACAAACGAACACATCTCATTCGTTACTGATCTGCATCCAGACACGGTCTTATTTGCGGCAACGTTTTTGCGACCGGGGTACCTTGTGGTGCAGGGGAATAAAAGTTATAATTGATTAAAATATCCCCTTGGTCTCTGGAGGCAGAAAATGAAAAGATTACGGTCGATAAGGCTATGCATACTGGTGGTTCTGGCGGTTTTCTTCAGCAGTATGGTTACTGCGACCGGCTCTTTTGTAGCGACATCTGAGGGGATACGCTACGTTGTCAGAGATGAAACCGGCAATGTCGTCGAATCAGTAATACCCGATTTCGATGCCAAAACCGGCAAATACTATGTCAAAGGCAGTCAGAACCGCATCATAAGCCAGGTGCTGGCAGATGAAGCGCCAATGACGCATTTCAAGCTGGTAACACCCGTAGACAGCAGTTCATCAGTAGCGAGAACAAAAGATTTTCTCGGCAACCAGACAGAAGTGCTCAAAGCCCTGCCTAACACAGACCCACGCTATCAGCAGCTGAAAACCTATATCGAAAACAACCCCGGCCTGCGCCAGACTGTGTCGATGCAGGTCGAAGCCAGAAATTTCAAGATCAACCGCCTCCAGCAAGACGTATCCCAGGGAACCAAAGACCCCGCCTTCGCCGAGTGGCTGGTCAACGACCTCAAAAAGCCGGTTTATCTCGAAGTCGACAATTCAGGCGGCGTTCATCATGATGCCCGTGGCTTCGTTCTCGCCGAACAGGGCGACAACGGCCAGGTCAGCTACCGTGACAATTCTAACGTCAACCGCATTGTAATTCCATCTAACAGTGAAGTTTTCAATGGTGGCATGGCTGACCCCTCGGCCGCGTCTGTAATCGCGCACGAAACCGGGCACATGATCATGGATCAGCTCTATGAACGCAACAACTACCCGGCGACCAATTACTATGGCTCGCATTCGAAGAACACGGTTTCAGATGAAGGCTTCGCCATATCAGAAGGCTGGGCCGAGGCCATCGAAGCACTTTCTACCCGCGAATATCATGACAACGCCACTTCCTGGCGAATTAAAACCCATAAAAACATTGCAGATAACAAGTATATCTTCAAAAATCAGGGTGTGACCGATGGCCCGAACGACGGCGTGCTGAAAAACGGCATGGAAATGCTGTCTACCGAAGGCGTCAATGCCTCGCTGTTCTATGATGTTCTTGCAAGCAACCGCATTCAGGCGCCATACTCGAAGGTCTGCCAGGTGTTCGAAAGCAGCAAACCGCAAACCTACCGCGAATTTGTCGATGCCTACATTCAGAAGTTCCCTGAAGACCGCAGCCAGATGATCAGGCAGTTCCTCGACAATACCAAGTATGCTACGGTCGACGGTAACGCCACCACCAGATACAAAGAAATTCACGACGCGCAGCAGGCATGGCTGAACGCCAGCGACCCGACTGCCAAAGCTCAGCTCAAATCCGACTATGACGCCAAACTGGCCAGCTATAATGAAACCAACGAGGCACTTTACCGGCAGGCGGTCGTCGAGGGAAAAATCGATGGAGCCATCGATGGCTCGCGAGCCTACAGCGACCAGACGACTTCTGAATTTCGCTCGCTGCGGCTGAGCGAAACCCTGATCAAAACACAAAAAGCTCTCGGCAAGGGCTTTCAGAACGCCGCCAGTTCGATCAAGCAGTCGTTCAGCGTTAAGAATCTGGCAATGACTGCCGGCACTTCGATTGCGATAAACCTGGCCAGCCAGCTGATGAACGGGCAGAAGGTCAGCGTCAAAGACGCGGTTAAGTCGGTCGCTTCGATGCAGTTCGTCGGCAACGTCGTCGGCTCTTCGCTCGGCGCGGCCGCCGGACAGGTATTTACACCTCTTATTCAGACATTCGTTCCGATTCCTATCGTCGGCACCATCGCCGGCGCTCTGCTGCCGACCTTGACGGCTCTGGTCGGAGGCTCTCTCGGCGGCAACCTCGGCAGCGGCATGAGTTTCAAGGCTGCGATCAAAGCGCTCGACCCGGTAGCCATCGCCGGCCAGGCCGCCGGTTCGACTCTCGGCGCCATGCTCGGTTCGATGATTCCGATACCGGTGGTCGGCACCATGCTGGGCAGCATAGTCGGCGGTATAATCGGCGAAAAGCTGTTCTCAGGCATAGCCAGGCTGTTTGGCTACAAAAAAGGCGGAGCACAGGCACAGACTCCTGCAGCCAGCGAAGTTCAGCCACCCTATAGGTTGAGCGTGCAATCAGCCGACACGCTGCAGTTGCCGACACAGACGAGATCAACACCGACCGCTGATCCATACGGAGTCAGACTGGCACCTGAAGTCGACAGAATCCCTTACGGCCAGATGCACCCCAACCTCAAGAAGGTCAAAGACCTGTATGAAGCTTCTTATAAGGCTTACGTTCAGGCTTTAAGCAGCGGTAATCAGGCACTGGCCAAAGAGAAGCTCGAAGAATTTCAGAGCACCAAGGCCAGATATCAGCGCGCGCTCAGCGCCTACACGAAGTAGCTGCGATCAGCGCAGAACCGCGAGTTTGCCGGACGCACGGAATTTCTGTGTATCGGCAGCTGCATTGATGCGGTAGATATAGACACCATTACTCACGGGCCGGCCGTTTTTGCTGCACAGATTCCAGGCGGCTCCATAAACCGAGGCAGTCTCCTGCTCGAGCGGCAGCGTTACCAGATGATGTCCGGCCGTGTCATAAATTTTGACTTCGCCATAATTGATCAGCGGCGCGCCCGAAAAATTCATTCTGAAGCGGGCCTGCTGCCGACACGGATTGGGAAAAACTTCAGCACGGGCGCTGACAGTCGGCGCCAGACCCTGACCGGCAATCGAGGCCTTTGCGAGATTTCCGGCGCGGTCGGCCAGTTCGACCGTAATCTTGTTTTCACCATGATCAAGCGCGGCGACCAGCAGATCTATTGTCGAAGTTTCGGCTGAATAAGAGGCCTCGATCTGGCGATTGTTGGCGAGCACGCGCATGCCTGAAAAATCGACACCGGAAAGGTCGTCAGAGGCAGAAACATCTATCAGCAGATGGTTGGCATCGATCTGGCGAATTCTCGGCAACGCCAGCACCGGAGAGGCACGGTCATTGAGCAGGAAATAACGGCCGGCGACAGCGACTGATGCCTGACGGTCATTACCGGCAGATCGCAAAGGCTGCCAGTCAGTGATTGAACCAGAATCGTCAACCCGACACCACCCGGCCCCTTGGGCACGGTAGGTTTGAGAACTGAATACAACTGCAGCAGAAGCAGCTTCTGGCAGAATTATATCGAAAGGACCGGCAAGAACTTCGGCCACCGGCGACAAGAGCATGGCATCAGACTGCGAAAACATCAGCAGTCCATCGTGGGCAGCCTGCTCTATCTTGAGATAAACATTGGCCAGAGGCAGATCGATGCTTTCGCTTTCGCGGTTCCGGGCCGCTGAGAAACTGAACGAACAGGAATTTTCGCCATAATAGCAGACCGCCTGGCCGCGCCCATCGCCTGGAATCTGATAATGCGCCATATAGGTGGTCTTTGTATTGTCAGCACTGATAAAATCGGGAGTATCGATAAGGTTGCCAAAGAAAACGCGAAGAGTCGGCGGTGTTTCGATCGGGCCCGAAAATGACTTGAGAAAAATCAGAATTTGATCAGAGAATACCGGGTGCGCTACCGGATAAAGCACCAGCGAAGCGGTATCGGTCTTGAACGAATAATTCAGCGCCCTGTTGTCTGAGACTTCAGGATTGACGGCTATCGGCAAAAGGAAATAACGCCGCTGACCTGTAAAGTCGGCGCTCAATGTGACCTGACCTCGATGATCTGGGTATAAAGGGCGCAAAAAGCCGGGGGAATCATGTGAGATTTCGGCAAGATATGGCGTCATTCCCTCTTCAAATGACATGGTGATGTTAACCTGCCCCTTACCGTAAATCTCTTCGAGCAACACGCTGTTCGGAATGGTCTGACCATGCCCGCCGACAAATGATCCGGCATCGCTGGCAAAATAGTGTTTGACGAAACGCAGCGGCAACATTGCCGCGAGATCCTTGCCAAAAGCGGCCTGTTTGTCGGAAAATTCCCAGAGGGGGTTGCCCGAGTCTTCGCTGTGCAGTCCCATGACAAAATTGGCAAATGCCTCGTTAAAACTTGTATTGACCGAGGTCAACAGGCGATTTATCGAAGCAGCGCCCTTATCACGCGAATGCACCAGCTCACGCACGAACTGCTTCTGCAACGACGCGGTTTCCCCGCCATACTTCTCGACCAGCCAGCAGATGAATGCAAATGAAGCGCCATACTGTCTGAACAGAACATCTTCGCGAAACCAGCTCTCTTTGCTGTTGCTGACCAGGTTGATCGCGGGGTTTTCGAGATAACGCGCAAAATGAGGTTCGGGCGGCCAGCGTTCGCCCTGTTTGCCTACTTCGCCCGAGAAAACGTATTCACCGAACATCGAAAAACCTTCGTCCAGCCAGCGTTCCTGCTCTGGAAACTGGCTGGCATGCTGAATCGAAAAATTTACCATGTGCTGCAGCTCATGCGCGAGAGTTCGATAAAACTGGTTGCCCTTATCTTCGGGGTCGCCCGGCTCACCTGGAGCTATATCCATGAAAAACACAGGTTTCTGATTACCGAAAAGGCTGTCTAGATCGCGATGATCGAAATATCCAGCGACATACCCCTCTGCGAAACTGTCTCTGATATCGACGAGAAAGATATAGACACGTTCGTCAGGCAGTTTGAATTCAGACGGCATCACCGGGCGGCCAAACCAGCTGTCAACGGTTTTGAACACGCGATTGTCGAAATTTTCGACGATCTGACTGTAAATTGTCGCAGCGCGCTCGCCATAAATGCCGACTTTTTCGCGCTCGATGAAGAGATAGCAATGCCTTCCCTGCGCGACAAGTTTGCCTACCCGATATTCATAATTGCCGGTCGAAAAATTGTAGACCTGAAAACCGGTTTCGGTCTCGCCAGGAATCAGCCTGATACTGCGCGAGGCTTCACGCACCTGAGCCCGAAAAGAAGAATCACTCAGATATTTCTGGCGAAGCAGCGAGTCAAGTTCTCTCCTGCGTTCGCGCAGGCGAAACGTGCCATCGACAACCTCTGCCGCCAGCAGCTGCAAAGTCGGAAAAATCATGAACATCGCCAGCATGAAACCGATGGCCATGAGAGATTTGCGATTAAATTGTGCCTCAGGTAAGGTTGGCAATTGAGAATACCGCGACAGTGATATCGTCCTTGGTTGGTTCGGTGGCATTTTCGACCAGCTGGGTAATTTCGTTGACTATTTCCTGGGAAGTTTTTGTGCGACGCTCGAGCAGAAAGTTTTTGAGCGCGACATAACCATCACGGTGCCCAAGATTGTATTCAAAAAAATCGACAAGCCCGTCAGAATAAAACATTATCTTGTCGCCCTCATCAACAGGCACTTCGATGCTTTGATATTCGCTCTCGTTAAAGATGCCGAGCAGAGTTCCGGTTGACACGAGCTCTTTGATCCCGTTTTTTCTGAAATCGAGATGCAACGGAAAATCGTGACCGGCACTGGCATAGCAGAAGCATTTTCGCGTAAGATCGAAGATTCCCCAGAGCGCTGATGAGTTGAAGCGGGAACGCGCCCCGAGGAACTGCTTCATCGCGATATTTATGTCTGCCAGCAGGCGTTCAGGTGGAATATCGAGGCTTGTCTTTTCGTTAAAGAGACAGACGACGACCGCCATTACCAGCGCCGCCGGGATGCCTTTACCGCTGACGTCGCCGATGAGAATACCAAGACGGCCGACATCGGGTTTTTCTACGTATCTCACAAAATCGCCGCCGATAAAACGGGCGGGGCGGCTGTAAGTCGCGATCTCGAGCCCTGGTAATGACGGAGCCTCGCGCTGCATGACGCCTTCCTGAACGATGCGCGACATCTCAAGTTCTCGCTGAATCTGTATCTGTCTTTCCGAGAGGTCTTCGGCCCGCAAGGCCATTTCTTTGTGCATGCGGTAGTTGTGCAGGCAGATCGAAATCTGGTCTGAGAGAATCTCAAGCCGAAAGTTGTCTTCTTCGCTGAGCTCACTGTCGTTGTCGTAGCGGCCGACCATCATGCAGCCATAAAATGTGTGGTTGCAGACCAGCGTAGTACCGGCCAGAGCCCCGCGAAATTCGTGCTCTTTGAAAGCGTGTTCAAGCAGTCTGAAAGAAAGAGTCACATCATCGAGTCCAGGTTCACTGGCGATCTGGTCAAAATTGACCGCAGCAAAGCGGTTTAGCTCGATGCCGGCAGCTTCGACCGCGACGAAGCTGTCCTTTTCGAAATCCATCAGAAACAGAACTGCCCAGTCAAAACGACCGAGGTCGAGAACGTTGTTGAGAATCTGGCTGTAAGGCCTCTCGCTCTGCAGTATCTGCAGATTATCGAGTTCATGCACCTTTGCATAAAAATCGCAGACTTCTACCGCAGTCGATTGAAGAATGATCTGGTCGCGCAAATAGGCAAAGCAGATGATTATCATGCCAAAAACGGCAGGCAACGCCCAGCCATGCACCGGGATCAGCACTGCTGTCAGGGCAATAGCCATCAACCACAGAAAAATCACCAGCAGCTTGATATTGTTAGCTCGCTTAATTGCCGCCCTGCCAGTCAAAATCAGCCCCTCACTCAATCAGTCTTCAAAATTTATGCTTCCCCATTCAGAAAGTCCGACAAAAAGCTTCTTCGGGCTGCGTGCATCAAGGTAGAAACGTGAATCTTTTTCGAGATAATTCTTAAGACGCTGCCTGATCTTGAACAGAAGATCCTTGGTAAACACGCTCTTCAGCTCAAAACTCGCGGTCAGAGGCGACGAAAACCGCCGCCACAGGTCAGAAAGACTGAGCGGCTTACCCCGCTTTTTCAGCATTTTATAAGTGCTTTCCAGCATGGCTTCAAAAAGTTCGGCGCCGTTATAAACATAAAAAAATGCCACAGGCGGCAGAAAACCAAACTGAGAAATGATTGTGCGCGCCTTTCTGACCAGTTTCTCGCCTTCGCCCTGAAAACCGACGACCTCTGAGCGTAAGATCCGCATGAGCATGAGATCTATGTCCTTGCGCGTCAGCGTGTCGATCAGACCGGCATCGCCAGGAAAAAACTTATGCAGAATCGGTCGAACCGTCTCTATTGGCTCGGTGCTCAAAAACTGCAGATTGCGCCCATAAGTCTCGGGATTTTTGCTTTTCATTTCCCCGAGAATCTTCTCGAACTGCAAAATAAATTCAAACTTGGTGTCGAATGGCATGCGCAAAACCTAAAATAAATTATTATTTATCTTAGGTTAAGTAACCTGCGAAATCAAGCAATTTATTCGTCTTCGCCTGTTTCTTCGCTATCGTCGCTCTCGTAACCGCAACACATGTCGATCGAAGGCAGTGAACTTTCACCAGTAATCTGCAAAAAGCCTTTTTTGATGAACAGCAGAAACCCGCATAACGATACTGTATACAATCCTGCGAACATCGACAGTACTTCTTTCATAATACCTCTCCTTCAGTTCCATTATCATATATCGGCAACGCGCTGCAGATTTCTGACGCATGTAACAATTTTTGCGCACCGCTCAGCAATACATGCCTGCATGTCGATAAGCAATACAGAGGCAGATGAAGAAAACCATACCAATATTATTAGCGTTGTTACTTCTGTTTCCAGTAATTGCACTGGCAGAGGGGCAGGCTTGCCCGGTCTGCGGCGCCAGAGATCTGGCCAGTCTGGCAATGGTCTGCCCCGAATGCGACGCCAACCTGCATAACCCGGTGCTCAAGAACGTACAGAAGCCGCGGGCACAGCTGCGGATAAGACTGCTATATACCGGCGGGTCCCCCGACCGCATGCCGCCTTATGGCAAGCTTTACATCAATGGCAGATACTGTGGCAATATCAACTTGATAGAAAAGCAGAAAGCAGACAATGAATTCACCCAGGTCTGGGCAAATGGCCTGGGCAAAGATTTCACCGCGTATTACGAAAAAATCGTCGACAATATTCCGGCCGGCACACTCAAGGTCGAGGTCGAAATGAAGTTTTCGAGATTTTACGGCTTCGGCAGCAGTCTTAAACGAGTTGTCTTCCCTTACACAACCTTTTCTGCCGGCGAAAACACTTCTCTCGACCATTATTTCAGTTCGGCTGCGACCTTCAACCAGCACAAGCCTGTTAAAAAACAGCCGGTTCCGATTGTTTCCGAGGCAAAACTGCAGGGCGCCGACGGCAATGTAGCCCTCAACGTCCCTCTCTTCAGATAGACGGTCAGGTATAAATTCGCCGGCAGAAATGCCGATATAGATTACAGCAAATAAAATACAATGAGGCAGACAATATGGAACAGACCAATTCACGCTGGTTATACATTTTCATTCTGATGAGCCTGATCAGCATAATGCTGTTTCCGCAAAGGGCTCATGCTGATTCGAACTGGCTCAAATATTTCCGCAAGGATTCACTTCTCAACACCTACAAACGCAGCTATGCAGTGCTTGACGACACCCTCTGGATCGGCACACACGGTGACGGCGTCACAGTCAATGACGGATCGAAAACCAGAAGTCTGACCAATCGCAATACCCGCACCAGTCCGGCGCTCGATGATGGTCTGGTTTCTGACTACATTACCTGCATCAGTATCGACGAAAAGAACGGTCGGGTCTGGATCGGCACCAATGCCGGACTTTCCTGCTGTGACCTTGAAGGCAAAGACTGGAAGCGCTACACCGAAAAGACCGGATTACCCAACTCGGTAATTCGTGACCTTGCAATCGACTCCGCCGGCAACCTCTGGGTCGGCACTCCTTCAGGCATCGCAATTCATGATGGTGAAACCTGGAAAATGGTAAGTGACAGCAAGGGTCTTGAACAGAACAGCGTGCATTCGATCAAGGTCAAGGGCGACTCAGTCTGGGTCGGCACGGTCGGTGGCACGGTAAGCCGCTATAAAGATGGCGAGTGGCGCACATTTGTGACATTTGAATAATCTGCAATGTTTCTGCAAGGCCGGCCCTGGTGCCGGCCTTTTGCTTTTAAGCTCACAATGCAAAATTACGTGGCAGCAGACAGTCGATCGATGGTAATATCAAAGCATGTTACAGCCCTCACACCGCGGTATATACGAATATCTATGGTCAGAGCACAAATACTGCATGATCGCCATCTCGCTCAAGGCCTTTCAAAACATGGCCGGAAAACTGGGACGGCGGCCACAGATACTCAGCTGGCTGCGACGGCTGGCTGTGCTTTCCGGCGAGGAGCGCCCGGAACTCTACAACGCCCTGCTCAACGCCTACATGCACGTCAAACCGGCACTCGACCGGCAGCAGAGACATGAGCTCATAGAAACGCTGCTGGTCGACAACAGCGCAGCGGCAGAGCTTATCTACCGACATGCTCTCGCCTCTAATGAAAAAAGTCTTTACGGCTGTCGCCTTTTTTTTAAGGGAAACCGGGCCCTCTACAAATTCTGGGACGCCCAGGACCGCCCCGGGCTCTGGCTCTGTTTCGGGCCTTTTCAGTTGCATCTGACGCCAGAACAGGTTTTCTCGCGCATTCTTGCCGGCACCGGCATTAGCAGTGAAGAGTTAAAAAGACGTTTGCTGGAGCTGCAGCATGGAATAAGCGACAGCGAGATGTTGAGCTGGCCAGCGCCTCTTCGCGAGCATCTGCAGGACAACAACCTGGTGCTGCAACCAGGTGACTCGGCTTTTCTGCACCCGCGCGCCCGGCTGCTCAATTGTGAAGCAGACAGTTCGCCTCTTTCGGTCGATCTTTACACTGCGGCCGCGCTGGTTCTGGAAAAAATCTGGGACACTGCGGAATACCCCGATGACGTGCTGGGTTGCCTGCCATCGCATGATGCTTTCAAAGCGGCTTTTAATGCATCATTCGTTCGAGAAATCGTCTGGCGCGAAGATTTTTGCTGTGACGAGGCCTGTGATTTCATTGCCGGGCTTTTCTGGCACCAGAAATGTTCAGAATCAGGGCAGAAGGAAGACTGCGATGACAGCTCAGCGGTAGGAATGCAGCCCACTGATCAGGAAATTGACCCCGAAGAGGGTGAACATGGTGACGAGGAAACCGGCTATTGACAGACATGCGGTCCAGGTGCCGTTCCAGCCGCGCGCCAGCCTGACATGCAGATAAATTGAATATACCAGAAAAGTGATCAGAGCCCAAGTTTCTTTGGGGTCCCAGC
>JAKJFO010000093.1 GCA_022704885.1 Candidatus Rifleibacteriota bacterium
CCGCATTCGAAATATGACTTTATGGGTGGCAATAAGTCGCTTTACAGAGCTGAAATAATAAGAAAACGAGCTCGTGAAATGCGTAGGAAATTGGCTTTAGCGCGAAAGTGCATTCTGAGATCAGAACTTCCAATGATTATTGCAGGAGAAAAGATTCCAGCGATTGTTCTCAAACAGTTATTAACATGGCTTTGTTACTCATTTTTGCCAAAGCTGATTGCCGAGGCTGCAATTGCAATTCACCTTATTGAATTCCATCCTCCATTATTGATAGTTTCTCCAGATGTTCATGATCCTCGTACCAGGTTGTTTTGTCTTGCAGGGAAA
Source organism: Candidatus Rifleibacteriota bacterium (assembly GCA_022704885.1). The sequence continues at coordinate 328 of JAKJFO010000093.1, forward strand.
TTAAAAAACGTGAAGACACTTGAAGTTCAGTTCGGGTTTTATGGAGAAAATGATATTGAGTGGCAATTTTTCATTGCTGACCATCTTGCAGTTACTGGAGAAGAAAATCTTAGAGTAATGTCTAACCATGGGATTCCTTTCTCAAAAATGACAGTGACGGGCACATCGCGTTATGATAAGCTTTTGAACAGCCCTGATATGTTCGCTGAGAAGATCAAGAACAGACTTAATATTGCATCTGAACAAAAAATGGTACTATTTGCGTCACAGCCATACTATTATGGTGCATTCAGCAGTCTAGATATACGATTAAAAATGATCAGAGAACTTTTCAACAAAGTGTCAAATTTCGAAAAGCTTAAGCTTGTTGTTAAGCCACATCCACTTGAAGACCCTGTAGAGCTAAGGGAATTAGCGCGTGGAAACAAAAATATTATTTTTGTGGAAAAAGAACTTGATATTCGAGAACTGATTAAAGCATCTGATGCTTTTGTAACTTTTTTTTCTAATACAACCTTTGACGCTCTGGTTATGAATAAACCGGTGATAAATTTGGCATTCCCGGGAAGCTGTGCAAATAGCATTTTTGAGACATGTGGTGCAACTTTTATTGCAAAGACGCCTGATAAAATTGACGAGATTTTTGAGTGTATTTCTGACGAAACTATTTTAGAACTTCACAATTCTCTTTCAGATAAAAGAAGTCTGTTTTTATATAAATGGTTTCACTTACTTGATGGCAAGGCAACAGAAAGAATTAAATCCGTAGCTCTAAAGTTACTTCAGAGTGCGCAATAAAATATCTATGAACCCCTCCGCCTTGATAGAAGTAGTAATTTTTATAAAATTAGATGTGAGAGTCTCTCTATGAACAGGCCTGAACTCTCAATCTGTATCGCCACTTATAATCGTGCTGATTTTATCGGCCAGACCCTTGACAGTATTGTCTCGCAAAATTGTGATGGTGTCGAACTGGTAATCGTTGATGGAAATTCAACTGATCTGACTCCACAGATCATGAGCAATTATGTCAAAAAGTACCCTTTCATCAGGTATTTTCGCCTGCCTCAAAAAGGTGGAGTAGATCACGACTATGCTAAAGCCGTTGAATTTGCCACAGGAAAGTATTGCTGGTTGTTTACCGACGACGACTTTCTCGTCCCCGATGCAATAGCCACCGTTAAGAGAGAACTGACTGCTGAGCACAGCCTTATTATCGTAAATTCAGAAGTTCGAAATAGAGATATGAACAAAGCTGTTTCCAGCAAATTCCTGAATTTAACGAAAAATGAAGTATATCAATCCGATCAGTTCGATGCGCTTTTTAAACGTTTGATTCCTTATATATCTTTTATTGGCTGTGTGATAATCAGACGCGATCTCTGGATCAGTCGTGATTTTAAAGCCTATTATGGTACAGAATTCGTTCATGTCGGAGTAATTTTTCAAAAACAATTACCTTCTTCGGCATTGATAATAGAAAAAAGCCTGGTTGCAATTCGACTCGGTAATGCGCAGTGGTCGCCACGTTCATTTGGTATCTGGATGTATAAATGGCCCGGTTTGCTGAACTCGTTCACTTCGCTGTCACGGGCTACGATAAGAGAAGTTGATCATTCCGGATTACCTGAACGTTTAAAGGACCTGATCATTCATCGAGCCAGGAATGAGTATTCTCTCAGAGAATTCAGAAAATACCTGCTTTCAGCAAAAAACTCACCTTTATTTCTGTTCGCAAGCTTCGTTCTGGTTTTGCTGCCGTCGGCGTCAGTCAGATTTGGGCTGCTGGCTTTTTTTCGATTGACAAAAAATTATGAAGCTATAGAATGGTGGCAAAATTACTGATCGAGATGGACCCAGATAAGGAGTAGAATATGCATATCACCTTTCGCAAAAGTTGCCGAGTATGTGGTTCAAAAGCGCTTACCCCGGTTATAGATCTTGGTCCTCAACATCTTCAGGGTTCTTTTGTAAAACCAGGTAAAGAAGTTCCCCCGCTTAGAAAAATTCCTTTGTCGTTGCTGCGATGCGATCCGACCAAAGATGAAAATGCCTGTGGATTATTACAGATGGAGCACACTGTTCCACCAGAGATTCTTTATTCAGCATATTGGTACAGATCTGGAACTAACAACACAATGCGAAAGCACTTGAAAGGAATTGTCGACAGTGCTGTTTCGATTCTGAATAAAAAACAGGGCAATGTTCTTGATATTGGCTGTAATGATGGAACTCTCTTTACATTTTATCCTGACGGCTTCACAAAGTTTGGCGTTGATCCTTCCGATGTCGCACAGGAAATCGACAAAAACTGTGCAACCGTAGTTCAGGATATTTTTCCGTCAAATGAATTACTGATCCGCCTCGACGGTAGAAAAATCGACATTATCACTTCTATTGCCATGTTCTATGATCTCGAAAATCCGGTAGATTTCGCACGGAATATCAAGAGTATTCTGCACCCCGAAGGAATGTGGATTTTCGAAATGTCATACATGCCGACTATGCTTAAAATGACCTCTTATGACACTATTTGTCATGAGCATCTTGAATTTTACAGTCTGGCTGTAATTGAATATATCCTGAAGATGAGCGGGATGAAGGTTTTCAATGTCGAGTTGAACGATATCAACGGCGGTAGTCTGCGCTGCTATGCTACTCATGCAGAAAATTTCAGGTACAAGGACGAACAGTATTTACAGAACCTCCGTGTCCTGCACCAGGAAGAATTCGATCTTGAGCTGGACACTGATAAACCCTATAAAAATTTTCAGGACAGGGTCAATGTTCATCGCGATGAATTGATTTCGCTGTTAAAAAAATTAAAGGCCGAGGGCAAGGTAATTCATGTTTATGGCGCATCGACAAAGGGCAATACTCTTCTGCAATGGTGTGGCATCGACAATAGAATTGTCGACTGCGCCGCTGAACGAAATCCCGATAAATACGGCGCGAAGACCTTGGGAACAGACATTCCAATCGTGAGTGAGGCAGATTCAAGAGCCAAAAATCCGGATTATTATCTTGTTCTGCCCTGGCACTTCAAAGAAGAATTTGTCGAGCGTGAAAAGGAAATATTGAATCGCGGAACCGGCCTGATTTTTCCTTTACCTAAAATAGAAATAATTACTAAATAGGCGGTAAGATGAAAGCGCTGATTTTCGGTGCCAATGGCCAGGATGGCCATTACCTGGTGGCATCCTGTCGGCAAAAAGGCTATGACGTTATCGCTGTCTCAAGAAATGGCGACTGCTTGCATGGCGATGTTGCCGATTATGTTTGCGTCGAGCAGTTCATAAAAAAGCATCAGCCTGATCTTATTTTTCATCTTGCGGCAAGATCTTCGACCAGCCATGAGGCTATTTTCGAAAACCACGAAACTATTGGTTCCGGAACTATAAACATTCTGGAATCAGTTAAAAAATGGTCGCCAGGCAGCAAGGTGTTCATAACCGGCAGCGGTCTGCAGTTTGAGAATAGACTTCAGCCGATATCAGAACGCGATCCTTTTGCCTACAGCAATCCATATGTTACAGTTCGAAATTATTCAGTTGGTCTGGCCAGATATTATCGCAGCCTTGGCATTAAAACCTATGTCGGCTACTTGTTTCATCACGAAAGTCCACTGCGTGGAGAAAGGCATGTCAGCCAGAAAATTGCCAGGGCTGTTCGCAGTATCGCTGACGGAAACCATGAAAAGATCGTCATCGGCGATCTTTCAGTTAAAAAAGAATGGACGTTTGCGGGCGATGTGGTTGAAGGCATTTTGTTGTTGGTAAATCAGGACTCCGTGTTCGAAGCGACCATAGGTTCAGGAATCGGCTATACAATTGCGGACTGGCTGGCCGAATGCTTTAAAGCCATCGACAGAGACTGGCGCGATTTTGTGGTCGAAGAGCTTGGGTATCGGCCGGAATACAATGTGTTGATATCTGATCCAACTACGATAAACTCACTGGGATGGCACCCAGAAACTTCGTTCTCGCAGCTCGCAGATATCATGATGCATCGACAAAAGTGAAGTTAACTTCTAACTGTTGATTACAAGATTAAATTCGTATATGAGGTGTTCTATGAAAGTAATGATCACCGGCGGGGCCGGGTTTCTTGGTATAAATCTGGTGCGCTATCTGCTCGAGCGCGGCCACGAGGTGATTTCGCTCGATATCGCGCCTTTTGACTATCCCGAACGCGACAGAATCGGCATTGTCATTGGTGATATCCGCAAGGCCGACGATGTCGCGCTGGCGCTACAGGGCTGCGACTCGGTCGTGCACTGCGCCGCGGCGCTGCCGCTGTATAAGCCCGAAGATATTTTTTCGACCGATATCGACGGCACCCGCACCGTTCTCGAACAGGCGCAGAAGGCCGGCATAAAGCGCGTCGTGCATGTTTCCTCGACCGCGGTCTATGGCGTTCCCGACCATCATCCGCTTTTCGAAGACGATCGCAGAATCGGCGTCGGGCCTTACGGCGAAGCCAAGGTCAAGGCCGAAGATGTCTGTTTCGAATTTCGCGATAAGGGAATGTGCGTGCCGGTTCTCAGGCCGAAGTCGTTTATCGGGCCCGAGCGGCTTGGCGTCTTTGCCATGCTCTATGACTGGGCGAGCGAGGGCAGGGGATTTCCCATTCTCGGCAATGGCCGCAACCTCTATCAGTATCTCGATGTCGAAGATCTCTGCGAAGCGATCTATATGTGTCTGACCAGAGACGAGGCGATAGTCAACGATACCTACAACATCGGCGCTAAAGAATTCGGCACGTTCAGAGGCGACTTTCAGGCCGTTCTCGACCGCGCCGGCTTCGGCAAGAAGATCAAGCCTTTCCCGGCCGGGCCGGCTATCATGCTTCTGCGCCTGCTCGAAGCGCTCAAGCTTTCGCCGCTCTACAAGTGGGTTTACGAAACAGCCTGTCAGGAATCCTTCGTTTCGATCGAAAAAGCCGAAAAGAAGCTGGGCTTCGTGCCGAAATACTCGAACAAGCAGGCTCTGATTCGCAATTACGAGTGGTATCTTGCCAACAAGGCCAGTTTTGCGAATGCTACCGGCATTTCGCATCGCGTTCCCTGGAGCCAGGGCATTCTCAAGCTCATCAAACTGCTGTTCTGATATCAATAGCGAGGAAACAATATGATTCTGGTGACTGGTGGCGCGGGTTTTATCGGTTCGGTGATTGTGTGGGCTCTGAATCAGCGTGGTATTGACGATATCATTATCGTCGATCATCTTGGCAGCGGCGACAAATGGAAAAACCTGACCGGCCTGCGCTATGCCGATTATTGTGAAAAGTCTGATTTTTTAAGCTATCTCGACAAGGGCGCCTTTGACGCTCATAAGTTCGAGGCAGTTCTGCATCTTGGCGCCTGTTCCAGCACGACCGAGAGCGATGCCAGTTATCTGATCAAGAACAATTTCGAGTTCAGCAAGGCGCTCGCGCTCTGGGCCGTCGCCAACCGCGCCCGCTTCATTTACGCCAGCAGTGCCGCGACCTACGGTGACGGCGAACATGGTTTCGACGATGATGTTGATGGCATCGCGAAGCTGACGCCGCTCAACATGTATGGCTATTCGAAGCAGATGTTCGATCTCTGGCTCAAGCACCGCGGTCTGCTCGACAGGTGCGTCGGCATCAAGTTTTTCAACGTCTTCGGCCCGAACGAGTATCACAAGGGTTCGATGCGCAGTTTTATTCTCAAGGCTTTTGAGCAGATCAATCAGACCGGCGAGGTTAAGCTGTTCCGTTCGCATCGGGAAGGCTACGGCGACGGCGAGCAGTTACGCGATTTTATCTACGTTAAAGATGCTGCCGAGATGACTCTGCATTTTCTCGACAACCAGGCTGGTGGCCTGTTCAATGTCGCCACCGGCATCGCCCGCAACTGGAACGACCTGGTAAAGGCAACTTTCGCTGCCATGGGCCGCCCGCCGCGCATCAGCTATGTCGATATGCCCGATTCGATCCGTAACCAGTATCAGTATTATACCTGCGGCAACATCGAAAAGATCCGCCAGGCTGGCTACAGCAAACCACTGTTCACGCTCGAACAGGCCATAGACGACTACGTAAAAAATTACCTGCAATCCAACAGCTACCTCGGCAGCTGACCAGTCTTTTGTCACGTTTGATTTAAGGGCCGACTGGTGAAGAATTCACACTGGGAAAAAAAATCATACAAGGGCGCAGGCGGGTTTCTCATGCGCGGAAACTTCGAGCCAGGCACCTTTGACGCATGGCCATAGCTATTTAGCAATACTTACGCCTGGTGAGAGTTGAAGCGAATGAGATTCCGCCGAGAGCCCGGTATAAGCGGAGTCTCTCGGTTTTAGCTTTTGAATTTATTTTTGACAGCTGACCAGCAATCTTGTTTGCCAACAAAGCAGCAGTGGCATCAGAACATTCTTATCATCAGCTGACGATGTCGGTCGCTTTCTGTTGTCGAGTAAACTGAGTTGTAAAAAATGCAGCTTTGGGCTAGCATATGGCAACGCAAAGTTTGGCTTATGCCAACTCTGCTGATATATAAAGCATTCACGAAAGGAACCAGCTATGAGCGAAGACCGCATCAAAAAATTCGAAGCACGCCGCCAGCAGCTCAAAAACATGAACGACGAGCAGCTTAAGGCCAGATTCTGGGAACTCTGCAACCAGATCGTCGAGCCGATGGTAGACTACGGCAGAAAATATACCTCCCAGTCAATCGAACGCTCAGTCCTTCTGCGCATGGGTATCGACAGCGTTACCTCTCAGGGCGTCGTCAGCCGCATCAACGAAGCCGGCCTGCTTGGTAAAGGCGCTGGTCATGTCGTTCTTAAGGTCGCCGATAAACACAAGGTCGATCTTCGTGCCGCCGCAAAGCGTATCAACGAAGACAAAACCGCCCTCGAAGGCCTGTTCTGAGCAACTACCAGCGTGAAAGGAAGATAACCCATGAATAATCTCGATATCAAAAAGAAAATCGATATAGAAGAAATTCTCAATAATCTCGAAAACTACCACCCCCGCCGCAAAGGCTGGACCTGGCGCGAAAACGTCGATGGCGGCTATAAGGTCGAAAAGTTCCACTTCAAGGAAATGACCAAACCCCTCAAAAATTCGGTTCCACTGCCTGCCGCCAAATACTTCAACAACATCGACCCGCAGCCGCAGCCGGTAATCACTACCGAAATCGCTTCCGGACGTTTTGAAGACGATATCAGGCGCATGCGCATGGCCGCCTGGCACGGCGCTGACCATATCATGGTCATCAGAACCACCGGCCAGAGCCATATCGACGGTCTGCTCGAAGGAACCCCCGAAGGCGTCGGCGGCGTGCCGATAACCCGCAAGCAGATTCGCGCTTCCCGCAAAGCCTGCGACCTCATCGAAGACGAAGTCGGCCGCAAGATCAACTTCCATTCCTATGTTTCAGGTGTCGCCGGCCCCGAAGTCGCCGTGCTCTTCGCCGAAGAAGGCATCAACGGCGCCCACCAGGACCCCCAGTACAACGTGCTTTATCGCAACGTCAACATGTACCGCTCATTCACCGACGCCGCCAGCGCCAAAAAAGTCATGGCCGATGCCGGTATCTTCCAGATCGACGGCGCCCATAACGCCAACGCCACCGCCAAAGAAGGCTGGTCGGTCATGCCCGAACTGCTCGTGCAGCACGGCATCAACTGCGCCTTCTCAGCTGCCGTCGGCATGCCGAAAAGCCAGATTGGCCTCTCGACAGTTCCGCCCTGCGCACCGCCGTCGCCCAAGGTCTGGTATGACCTTCCCTACGCGGTTGCCCTGCGCGATATCTTCAGCGAATACAAGTTCCGCGCCCAGCAGAACACACGCTACATTGAATCCGATATCGAAGAAGCCACGCGCACGCACGTCATCGACACCATGATCTCGGCGCTGACCTCGGCCGATATTCAGAGCACGATCACGCCCGACGAAGGCCGCAACGTGCCCTGGCACTACAACAATATCCGCGGCATCGAAACCGCCAAACAGACTCTGGTTGCGCTCGACGGCTTCAAACAGCTGGTCAAAATCGACCGCAGCGGCCCGCTCGGCGAAATGGTTCGCGATATCAAAGAACGTGCCATCTGCTTTCTCGAAGAAATGATCGAATCAGGCGGCTACTTTGCCGCTGTCGAAAAAGGTTTCTTCGTCGATTCAGCCAAATATCCCGACCGCAACGGCGACGGCATCGCCCGCGACGGGAAAGGCGGCGTCGGAGCCGGGTCGATCGTCGAACGTGATGCTGATTACATGGCGCCAGTCTGCAGCGTCTTCGGCCATAACCAGCTGCCCGCCGGCATCAAAAAGCCATGCGACCCGATCGACGGCTGCACCCTCTGCAAACCCGAAAAAATCGCCTATATCGACGAAATCGACCAGACCGACAACTGCAACCTGCGCCTGGCCAAGACCGTCGAATACCGCAAAGGCAAGATGATCAAGCCCGAAGCCGAATGGGCCGGTGACGGCACCGTGCTGATTCAGCTGTTCGTGCCGGAAGAACTCGAAGTCGCCAGAGTGGCCGCCCAGGAAATCGCCAAAAAGATGGGTCTGCTCGACCCCGAAGTCATCAACGCCCAGGTCATGCACCCGAGCGAAGGAACCTTCGTCGAAGTCAAAGGCAAGGTTGATTTCGCCATCGACCGCACGACCCTCAAGATTCCACCCAAAGAAGTAATGCTCAGCGAAGACGAAATTCGCGACGGCATCAAGAAAATCGGCCTCAAAGTCGTTGCCGGAACCGTCGGCGAAGACGAACATTCGGTCGGTCTGCGCGAAATTCTCGATATCAAACACGGCGGTATCGAAAAATACGGCGTTAAATACCATTACCTCGGCACTTCCGTGCCGATCAGCAAAATGGTTGACGCCGCCATCGAAACCGGCGCCGATGCAATTCTCATCAGTACCATCATCAGTCATAACGACGTGCACCGCAAGAACATGCGCAAACTCGACGAACTCTGCCGCGAAAAAGGCATCAGAGACAAGGTCATGATCATGTGCGGCGGCACCCAGGTTACCCGTGAGATTGCGAAAGAATGCGGCATGGATGACGGCTTCGGCCGTGGCACCAAAGGCATTCACGTCGTAAACTCGATGGTAAAGATCCTCAAGGACAAAAAACGCATCTGATCTGAATCTGCCAAGTCGCCTCGACCAGCTCGAGGCGGCTTTGCATTTTCAGGTTGGTTGAGAAACGTGGTTGTTTGTGCTAGTATCAGCGCCCGGACCATTGAAGGTAGAATATGACGAAGATACTCGATTTTCTTACACTCGAAGTTGGCAGCACCATTACCAAAGCCAACGGCTTCATCAGAGAAGACCACAGTCTGATGCATGTCGCGCAGGGCTTTGCGCCGACCAGCGTTGCCGAAGGCAACGTCGGCATCGGCCTGCTGGCTGCGGTAGAAGACCTCGAACAAAGCAGCGGCTGCAGCACCGAAACCGCCGAAGTCTTTGCCAACAGCTCGGCAGCTGGTGGCCTGCGCGTGACCGTGCATGGCCTGACCTATAACATGACAGCCCGGGCGGCGCGTGAAGCCAGCCTCGGCGCCGGCGCCATCATCAAGATGATTACTGCCGGTGAGCTCAGCGAGTTCGACCTCGAAGAGATCGAAGAAATCGCGCCAAACATGATTATTCTCGCCGGTGGCGTCGATTACGGCGCGCGCGACGTCGTGGTTACCAACGCGATCAAGCTGGCTTCACTCGAACTCGGCGTGCCCGTCGTCTATGCCGGCAACGCCGCCCTCAAGCGCGCCATCGAAAATGTCTTCAAAAACTCGGGCACTGAGCTGATGATCGCTCCTAACGTGTTTCCCGATGTCGATGTGCTTAACGTCGATCCGCTGCGCAAACGCATACAGGAACTGTTTTCGAAACACATCATTCATGCGCCCGGTATGGAACGCCTCAAAAGCCTGACTGACCGCCAGATTATTCCGACGCCAGGCGCTGTGCTGCGCGCGGCCGAGCTTTTTGCCGAAGTAGCCGGCGACTGCGTGGTAATAGATGTCGGCGGGGCAACTACCGATGTTCACTCGGTTACCGACGGCAGCACCGAATTCGCCGACAAGCTCACCGATCCTGAACCGCGCGCCAAGCGCACAGTCGAAGGTGATCTCGGCGTGTTCGTAAATGCTGCCAACATCATCGATTTGTCGGAAGAAGAGAGTCGCAGGGAACGCCAGGCCAGCATCAAGGCCATGCCCGCCAGCGACGATGAAAAAGAGATGACCCAATGGCTTTGCCAGAAGGCCGTAGAAACCGGCATCAGGCGCCATGCCGGCGTGATTTCCGACCTGTTCACGCCGTCAGGCAAAAAGCAGATTGTCAAAGGCAAAGACCTGACCGCGGTTAAATGGGTTATCGGCACCGGCGGCGCGCTGACCCGCGTCGAAGGCGGCCGCGAGATTCTCGCCTCGATCTGCACCGGCGCCGGCAAATATCTTCTGCCCGACAAACGCGCCAAAGTGCTGCTCGACTCGGATTATCTGTTTTCGGCACTCGGCACCATCTGCCTCGATTACCCCGACCTGGTCAAAAATACCTTCAAAAAGTGGATAGAAAGCCATGATCGATTACCACAAAATTAAGACAGTCAGATTCCGAACTCCGCGCCTCGAGATTTATCCAGAGCGCATTCGCCACAACACCGCCGCCATTGTCAGCCAGTGCCGGGAAAAAGGCGTTGCCGTGGCCAGCGTCACCAAGGTAACCAGCGCTCATCCGGCAGTTGCGCGCGCAATGGTTGAGGGTGGCGCCGAAATGATTGCTGATTCACGCATCGAAAATCTCTGGAAACTCCGCCAGGCCGGCTTTACCGGCCCGTTCATGCTGCTGCGCCTGCCCACCATGTCGCGCGCGGCTGAGGTCGTCGAAGTCGCCGATATCAGTCTCAACAGCTCGCTGACAACCATGCAGGCACTGGCCGAAGCCGCCTGCATGCAGAAGCGCACCCATCGCGTCATCATCATGATCGATGTCGGCGACCTGCGCGAAGGCGTCTGGCCAGATAAAGCAGTCGAGCTGGTTAAGCAGGCAGCGGCCCTCAAAGGCCTCGAAGTTATCGGGCTTGGCTGTAATCTCGCCTGTTATGGCGGCGTTATTCCGTCAGAAACCAACATGAAACTGCTTGTCGATACGGTTAAAGCCTGCCGTGCAGCCAGCGGGCTGGCTCTGCCGGTAGTGTGTGGCGGTAACAGTTCGGGCTTGCCGATTCTCGCCGAGGGCCGGTTGCCGGCTGAAGTCAACCTCTACCGGGTAGGTGAAGCCATAGTGCTGGGCCGCAACGTCATCGACCGTTCGCCCTGGCAGGGAACCCGCCAGGATACAGTTATCGCCGTAGCTGAAGTGATTGAAGCCGAAGTCAAGCCCTCGATGCCGATCGGCGATCGTGGTCAGGACGCTTTTGGCGAAACCCAGGAATTCATCGACCGCGGCCTGCGCCGGCGGGTAATCTGCAATATCGGGCGGCAGGATGTCGTCGTCGATGGCATAACGCCGGTAGAAGACGGCATTATCGTGCTGGGCGGTTCGAGTGACCATCTGCTTCTCGATGTGCATGACGCGAAACGAGATATCAAAGTCGGCGACGAAATCGCCTTTTATCCCGGTTACGGTGCGCTGCTGGCGCTGTCGACCTCAGAATACGTTCAGAAAGTGGTTATCGAAGGTTAACGCAAAATGCTTTATCAGACTCATGTTCGTGTCCATTTGAACAATATCAGAAGTAATATCGAAAATATCCGCAAGGCTATCGGGCCGGAGCGCAAGATACTCATTGCGGTAAAAGCTGATGGTTACGGCCATGGCGCTGTCGAAGTTTCGAAAATGGCAGAAAAAATCGGAGTTGACTGGCTCGGTGTCGCTACCGTGCCTGAGGCGATCGAACTGCGTCTGGCCGGTATAAATCTGCCGATTCTCAAGTTCAGCCCCTGTTTCCCGGAAGAAATGACAGAAGCTGTCAATCACCGGTTAGCCATCGCCGTCTGTGAGACCAACAACGTTTTATTGCTCAATGAAGCTGCCAAATGCTGTAATCGCGTTACCGAAGTGCATCTCAAAATCGAAACCGGCATGGGAAGAATAGGCGTGCAGATCGATCAGGCGAAAGAGCTGGCCGGCCGCATCATCAAGGATTGCCCTTTCCTTAAGCTGACAGGAGCGATGACACATCTGCCGGTAAGCGATGAAGCCAGCAAGACCTTTACTCAGCGGCAGATCGACCGCTTCAAAAAGGCGGTAAAAGAGATCGAGCAGACGCATAATTTCAAGTTCGAACTGGTGCACTGCGCCAACAGCGGCGGGATTCTCGGTCACCCCGAGAGTTGGCTCGACATGGTGCGCCCTGGTATCATGCTTTATGGCTTTTATCCTTCAGATGAAACACCCCAGACGATTTCGCTGCTGCCCGGGTTAAGCTTTAAAACACGGGTTTCTTTTATCAAAAAGGTCAACGCCGGCTGTTCGGTAGGCTACGGTCGAACCTGGGTGGCCCCCGAAGACAGCTATATTGCGACATTTCCGGCGGGCTATGCCGACGGTTTCAATCGCCTGTTTTCGAATTCGGGCAGAGTTTTGATCAAAGGAGTCTCATACCCGGTCGTGGGAAGGGTCTGCATGGATCAAAGCATGTGCAATCTTGGCCCGACGACCGATGTTAAAGTCGGTGATGAGGTCGTTCTTATCGGCTGGTCCGGCAGTCAGAACATTTCAGCGTATGAATGGGCCGAAAAGCTTAACACCATCACCTACGAAGTTACCTGCCAGATCAGCAAGCGGGTGCGGCGCTTCTACGATGATTATTGAAAAGATTTTGACTGCATGAAGAATTGTTCAAGAAAAAAACCTTGAATTGAAACTCTGAACAGAATAGAATAGCGCCCATATGGCACTCAAAACAGTAGAACACGAGCACATCAAGGAAATACTCGACGCTCTCGGCCTGAAGTCTTTTACCAGACCATTTGCCGGGCTTATCGATCCGGGCGATTTTGGTACGGTAGGAACTTATCTGCCGATTTATCCCGACGAATACAAAAAACTGCCGCCCAATCTGCAACGGCACGTATACCTCATTACAACGGGGCGATACGGGCTCATCTGCTTTTTACCGCGCACCTTCGAAGCGCCCGATGGTGGCAAGGTGACTGAGGTGTCGACAGTGTTCAACGCCTGGGGCAAGATGATAAAAGTTTCATACAAAACAGACAAGGGCGGAGAATTTGAGACTGAACATACCATCAGACAGGACAAACTTCTGGTGTATGCAAAAAATAAAAAATTGCCCGTAAAAACTTCCGTAAAGATCACTTCCTGAAGGGGAAACCAGCATGAAAATCTCTTTTCACGGTGCTGCCGGCTGCGTGACCGGTTCCAACTATCTGATCGAAACCGAAAAATTCAGTTTTATCGTTGACTGCGGTATGTTTCAGGGAAGTAAGACCCTCAAAGAAAACAACTATAAAGATTTTGCCTACAACCCTGCCGATGTTGATTTTGCGCTGCTTACGCATGCCCATATCGATCACAGCGGTTTGTTTCCAAAGCTGGTGAAACACGGCTTCGGTGGCCCGATCTATGCTACCGAACCGACTGTCGATCTGCTGCGCTATCTGCTGCCCGATTCAGCCCGCATACAGGAAATAGAAGTCATGCAGAAGAATCGCCGCAACGAGCGCAAGGGTCTTGAGCCGGTTTCGCCGATTTATGATGAGACCGATGCGCAGAACACCATTGCATTGCTGAAAAGCGTCGAACGTTATGAATCGTTTGAGCCGGTGGCAGGCTGCAAAGTGACCTTTCACAATGCCGGGCACGTTCTCGGCTCTTCATTCATCGAAATAGAGCTCGAAGACAAGGGAAATAAGCGAAAAATCATCTTTTCCGGCGATCTTGGGGAAGACGATAAGCCGATTCTCAATGATCCCGACCGCTTCAGCGAAACCGATTTTCTTGTCGTCGAATCAACCTATGGCAACCGAAATCGTGATAAGCAGAACAAAGAAGAAAGGCTCGCCCAGCTTGCACAGGTGTTCAAAAAAGCTGAACAGCGTGGTGGCAAGATCATCATTCCGGCTTTCGCCTTAGAACGCACCCAGGATCTGCTTCATGACATTCTGATCCTGAAAAATCAGAAGAAAATATCAGGTATCAAAGTCGTAGTCGATTCGCCCTTGGCCACCGAAATTACCAAGGTTTTTCTCAAATATCCCGAATGTTACGACGAAGATGCGACTGCAATCATGGAAAAGATGGGTGGCCTGTTCGATCACCCGGATTTTCGCTTCACCAACTCGGTCGATGAATCCAAAGCCCTCAACAACGAAAAGCGCATTGTTATCATGTCTGCCAGCGGTATGTGCGATGCCGGTCGCATCAAGCATCACCTCAAACACAACCTCTGGAACCCGGCCAATACTGTGCTGTTCGTTGGTTATCAGGCTGAAGGCACCCTTGGTCGACTGCTTATCGAGGGCGCCAAAACTGTGCGCATACACGGCGAAGAAGTGACCACCGGCGCCCAGATCGAACAGATAACCGGTTACAGCGGTCATGCCGATCAGAGCGGCCTGCTTAACTGGCTTTCCGGCGTAAAAGAAGTTCGCCAGCAGGTTTTTGTCGTACATGGTGAGCCTGAATCAGCCGATGCATTTGCCATTAAGCTCAATGAGGAACTTGGCTTCAGGGCCGTAGCTCCGCGCATGGGTGAAGTGTTCGAACTGCTCGCCGATCAGCCTGCCGTCGCAGCTGCCCCGGCGGCAAAAAAAGTCAGACCTGCCAAAGCTCTCGAAACCATCGCCCCGGCTGTCGATTCATACAATCTGTATGCCCAGCTTACACTGAAACTGGCTGACTTTATGCGCAACAGCAAAGACGAAAACATCCGCCGCGAAAAACTCAACAAACTTCTCGCCGAAATCTGAGCTCAGCCGGCCGAAACCGCTTCCGCAGATTACACCGATTCCGCCGAGAGCCCGGGTAAGTTACCCTGGTATAAACGAATATTCTAATAGCGATCTTTAACAAAGGGCGCAGGCGGGCATCTCATAAGCGCAAGCTTGTGAGCCGAGCAGTTTTGACTCAAAGGCTCCAGCAATCGA
>JAKJFO010000094.1 GCA_022704885.1 Candidatus Rifleibacteriota bacterium
AAACCTGGTTTCCAACCTGCAGATAAGCATGTCGGAGTCGCAGGCCCGCATCGTACTCGTCGGCTCAGCCAGAACCGGCACCGGCAGAACCACACTGCTGACCAATACCGCCATTCTTCTTGCACAGACAGGCTACTCGGTAATGATGATCGACGCTAACTTCCGCAACCCGGTTCTGCACCGCATGTTCGACCTCGACAACAACCGCGGTCTCGCAGACCTTCTCAACGGCAACAGCAGTATCCGCGAAACCGTTCAGCAGACCGAGGTAAACAACCTTACCCTTATCAGTGCCGGCATTTCACCCAAATCGCCCGCCGAAGTTCTTGGATCGCCTGAAATGATCGATCTTCTGACCAACCTCAAACGCCGCGTCGAAATCATTCTCATCGATACTCCAGCCCTGCTCGAATATCCCGAAACCGGCATTCTTGCGGGTCAGACCGGGGCCATGGTCTTTCTGCACCGCGAAGGCGAACCCGAAGAAGACCTGCGCGCCTCCCGCAAACTTCTCAACAATGTCAGGGCAAAAATTCTGGGCTATGTAAAAATCTGATTTCGGGTTAGAATAGGGCGCATGATTCATCCGACCCTGCCACAGAGTATTGCCATAATCGTTGCCTTCACGGCAATGCTGACCGATTCGAGCTCTGGCCGAATCTACAACTGGCTCACCTTTCCAGCCATCCTGACCGGGTGGCTGGTCAACTTTTACCTCAATGGCCTCGACGGCTTTGGCTTCAGCCTGGTCGGCACCTGCGCCGGCATCTTTCTTTACCTGCCATTCGCCGCCATCAACCTGCTCGGAATGGGCGACGTCAAACTTCTCGGCGGCATCGGAGCCCTGGGCGGGCCTTGGTTTGCTCTCAGCGTTTTTCTCTACACATCCGCCCTCGGCATTGTACACGCCTTTATCGTCCAGTTTCTCAACTACGGCACTAATGCTGTTGCAATGACGGCAACCAGCTTCACCAGCGGTGCCTTCCGCCACAAGACAATTCAGTCAGAGAATGCTTCCGTAAAAGAAGACGGCAGATACCGGTTTCTTCTCGGTATAGACATTTTTCTCGCAACTCTGATTGCCTGCTACCACACAATCACGCTCAGCTGGTAACCGATTCTCCTTACACCGCTTTGCAAAGCCGAATCCATAATTTTACAGGGCAATTGCATTAAACTTATTGATTCCGGGTCTGCGCCCGGAATGACGAATATTAATTGTGTCATCCCGAATCTATGCTCCAGAAGGGACATGCGGAAATTTCGTCTCAGAAACATTTTTTTTCTGTACCGGGTTGAAACCTGAAAAAAATTTTTACTCCCGTAAAAAAATAGTTAGCTTTTTTCGGCAGTTCGTATATTATTCTGTACCCTTCAGGTAAAGAAAAACCTTTTGTCTGTCGAAGCATGGGTTGTTCTTGCCTGTCAGGTCCTGCTGTGTTATTCTCTCATCATATTTGTGTCGAGGAGGATCCTCAACCGTGAACAGAAGAGCGATCATCGTGGCATTGCTGGCGTCACTCGCCATTTCAATGCTTCTCTGGAACAAGCTGCAGACAAGCCAGCCGGCTCGTATTGAAGCACCTATCGTCCAGCAGCCCACCATAATGAAGAAGGCTGTTGTGGTGAGCACTAAACGCCTGGCAGCGAGAACAAGACTCGAACCTGGCATTGTTCAGTCGAGCTTCGCGTTGCGTGAAATGATAGCTTCAGCTGTTCCTGACACTGCAATTACCGATCTTGCCTCTATTACCAACCGCTACACAGCAGTCACGATCCTTCCTGACGACATAATGACACCGCCGCGCCTCATGGACGAAGCCCAGGTGCCGAACCTTGCCCGCGCCATCCCTCCCGGCAAGCGTGCCGTTTCTATTGCAGTCAATAAAGCCACGTCGGTCGGCGGCTTCATTCAGCAGGGCGACTACGTTGACGTCATCGCCACTTTCAGACCGAGAAACAGCGAACCGATCACCAAAATCGTCCTCCAGGACATCCAGATCCTTGCAGTTGGCGGCACCTACGAATTTGAAGGCGGAGTAGCTACTGCGACCCCTGCTATCGCTGCCGGTAAAGTCGAACTCGTTACTCTGGCCCTTTCGCCAACCGACCTCGAAAAGCTCATGTATCTTGACTCCGGCACCAGCTTCAGACTTGTCCTGAAAAACCCCAGAGATAAAGACCAGAAAATTCAGACCAAGGGTGCGACCGAGCGCATAGTTCTCAGCGACATCGGTCACCCCGACTTTGTCCAGGCGGTAAAAACAGTTCAGGAAAGCTCCGACTCAGCTGCGCCACAGGTCATTGTCGCTCCGGTCGACGACGGAAAAGTTGAAATCATGTATGGCGCGACCTCAAGACGCGAAATATACAAATATGGCGGGCCGGCTGCCGCAAAATTCCAGCAGCTGCCAGTTCAGATGCCTGCTGTCGATTCAGAGCCCGCTGCACAGCCTGCAGCCGCTGAAAGTGCCGAATCTGGCGCTTCTGCAGGTGAGTAACAGGAGCTAAGATGAAAAGGCAATTCACTATGAAAAAATCAACTCTGTTTGTAATTGTTCTGCTTTCCGCTTTTGTCGTAGCTGCTTTTCAGACAACGATTTCTGCCGCCGAGAAACTGATGATTCCGGTCGGCAAGTCAACTTCCATACCGGCTCACGGCGTCAAGAAGATTCTTGCGGTAAAAGAGGGTGTCGTCGACGTTCTGAATGTTTCTGACGAAGACATAATCCTTTCAGGGCTCAGCGTCGGCGAAACCCAGCTTATCCTGTGGGACATGACCGGCAGAAGAGTTTACGATGTCGAAACCTACTCTGAAAACGACACCATTCTCGCCAAGTTTGTCTCAGTAATGGGCAACAAAAATCTCGAACTCGTTATCTTCCCTGATATTGCCTACCTTAAAGGGCAGGTATCGAACCCCGAAGACAAAACCAAAGCCGAAACCGTTGCCCAGAGCCTCCTGGGCGGCAAGCCTCTGGTCAGCCTTATCGAATTCGAAGCGTCGTTCACCTCGCTGCAGCAGCGAATCGAAGCGGCTATAAAGCTCCCCAACGTCAAGGTCTCGGTAATCTCCCCCGAAATCGACCCCAACATCGAACAGAGCACCACCGCCATCGGTTCGCAGACCTCTCTGATAAGAGTAGTCCTTCAGGGCTCCGTTAAAGACCAGAACGAATACATTCACCTCACCGAAACCGTTAAAGGCTTCGTCCAAGATGAGGAAAAAGTCAGCAACCTTGTCATAATCGACGAACCGATTCAGGTTGTCTTCCAGGCCTACATTCTTCAGGTTTCCAAAAACAACCAGAAAGACATGGGCATTGAATGGTCCGGCCAGAACGCCGCTGGTGATATAATCAACGGTGTTCTCAACTTTGGTGAAACCGCTGGTGCCGACGGCAAAGCTGTCGTTCCGAAATACATGAACCCCTTCTTCATGAAGAACATCAACCGCTTCGACCTGATAGCCGCCCAGGTTAAAGCCTGGGAAACCTCAGGCAAAGCCAAGGTGCTTGCTAATCCGAAGCTTATAGTTTACGGCAGTTCGGTTGCCGAAAAACCCGACATCATGGCCAGAAAAATGTCGGGCGCCGGCTGGATCAAAGAAAACGACCAGGCAGAGAACGAATCGACGATTGAAACCGATGCTGGTAACGCCTACGTTTCTGTCGGCCAGCAACTCTACTTTGCCGGCGGGCTTGACCAGTCAGGGAATCCTACTTATGAGCCTGTTGAAGCAACCCTGAAACTTTCAATAAGAGACCTCTTTGTTAACGATGACAAACTAAAGTTTTCTGTGTTTGCCAAACAAGCCGAACCCAGCTTCGTCAGAGGCGGTGACGGGCCTCCTGACATTCTCAAACGCAGCATCATGACCACTCTGCAGATAAAAGACCAGGAAACCATCGTGCTCGGCGGTCTGATCAACAGAACCCAGGGCGTCTCCTGGAGCGGCGTTCCGGTTCTCAGCAAAATCCCGTATATCGGGCGTCTGTTCAAGACCAAATCGACCACCAACAGCGAAAACGAACTCGTGATTCTGCTGACCCCCAAAATTGCCAACCGTGATACCGATCTTTCAGGCAAGAGCAAGCTCGAAACCGTTCCGGTGCCAAGAAGGTCTGACAAGCTCGAAAAACTTCACAACATTTTCCAGCAGATCAAGTCAAGCCACATACCGGCCGAAAACTGAACCCACGGCCTCAACCCGCAAAGCGGGTTGAGGCCCCAATTCAAGCGAGATTGAAAATTGTCCAGCACACCGACCATTAAGCTTCTGATTGCCGACGACATGGATGAACTGCGATCCAATGTCAGGCGAATGCTGAAAAATCAGGACAACATCAGAATTGTTGCAGAGGCAAGAAATGGCCGCGAAACCATCGACATGGTCAAGGAAATGCAGCCCCATATCGTGCTGATGGACATCAACATGCCCGAGCTCGACGGCCTCAAAGCCTCTGAAATCCTGGCCAAGGATTTTCCGAATGTTCAGACGGTCATCATGTCGATTCAGAGCGAACAGGAATACTTCCGCCGCGCAATGAAAGCCGGTGCCAAGGACTTTCTTGTCAAACCCTTTTCGACAAGCGACCTCGTTGACACCATCAACAATGTTTTCAACAGCTGGCTGAAAGACCGCCCGGACCTGTTTGCCAATGAGCCAAGCGCTGATATTCTGACTTTTTTCGCAACCAAAGGCGGTGTTGGCCGTACTACCCTTGCTGTCAATCTTGCTGCCGGCCTGGCAACCAAGGGAAAAAAAACTCTCCTGATCGATGCTTCTCTGCAATTTGGTGATGTCGGCATCACCTTGAATCTTGCGGCCAAAAGAACCATATCGAATCTCGTCGAGGTCGGCGAAATCGGGTTTGCCGATATCGAAAAAAATATTACCCGCCACGAATGCGGCCTTGATATCCTTCTGGCCCCTCGCGAACCGGCCTTGGCCGATGCGGTAAAAACCGAGCATCTTCTGAGAATTATCGAAGCCGCCAGACCGTTTTATAATTTTATTATCTTCGACATGCCGCCGATGATCACCGAAAAAGAGCTCGCAATTCTTGATAAAAGCACCATGGTGC
This sequence comes from Candidatus Rifleibacteriota bacterium, assembly GCA_022704885.1. The sequence goes on from JAKJFO010000094.1 coordinate 5,088, forward strand.
TTCTGGTTGCAACCCTCGAAATCAGCTCGTTGAAGAACACTAAAATCTGTCTCAAAACCTTTTCTGATATCAACTACGATATGAGCAAAGTTAAACTGCTTCTCAACAAGGAAATCCCGAATGTCGGAATCGGCAAATCCGATCTTGAAGCCGGTCTGGCAATACCGATCTATGCAACTGTTCCCATGGAATCGGAAATCGCCCAGCGTTCATTGAACCAGGGTGAACTGATTGTGTTGAAATCCCCGGCCAGTGGCATTGGCCGTTCGATTCTTGGCATGGCTGAGCGACTGGCCGGCCCGCGTAATATTCCCGAAACCGGCAAAAGCGCTATTCTTAAAATTAAAGACCTGTTATTTGGTTCGAATTAATGGAGGTAAGTTAAGTTATGGGTGGTCTGCTTTCACGTCTGAATGAAGAAAAGAAAACTACCGAAAAATCCGGCATCATGGAAAGCGCGGCAACGCGTGAAATTACCGGCTTTGAACGACTTAAGGACCGTGTACACACCAAGCTCATCGATGACATGCCTGCTGCCATCATGGCCGAAACCAATATCGAAAAAAAGCGCAACATGCTGCGCGAAAGAATTTTTGCGGTAATCGCCGAAGAAAGCCCAAAAGCCAACATAACTCTGACTCAGAGAGAAACTGAAGGCTTAACCAACACTCTTCTCGACGACATGGTGGGTTTTGGCCCGATTCAGCCACTGCTCGACGAAGAAGACATCTCAGAAGTCATGGTCAACGGCCCCTTCCAGATCTATTACGAAAAGAAGGGCAAATTGATTCTGTCTGACATCAAATTCAAAGACAACGATCACGTTATGAGAATCATCGAACGCATCGTCGCCCCGATCGGCCGCCGCATCGACGAATCCGTTCCCTACGTTGACGCCCGCCTGCCAGATGGTTCGCGCGTTAACGCCATCATCCCACCCCTTGCTCTCAACGGTCCGACCATAACCATCCGAAAGTTTAAAAAAGAAGCACTCGGGATCCAGGATCTGGTTCGCTTCGGTACCCTTACCCAGGAAATGGCCTCGTTCATCGAAGCCTGCATCAAGGTTCGCCTCAATATCGTCGTGTCAGGCGGTACCGGTTCTGGTAAAACCACCACCCTTAACATTCTCAGCTCATTCATCCCTGAAGACGAGCGTATCATCACCTGCGAAGACGCCGCCGAACTGCAGCTGCGCCAGCCACACGTCGTGCGCCTCGAAACCCGCCCGGCCAACATTGAAGGCAAAGGCGAAGTCTCGATGCGCGAACTGATCAAAAACACTCTGCGCATGCGCCCTGAACGGGTAATCGTCGGCGAATGCCGCGGCGGTGAGGCCCTCGATATGCTGCAGGCCATGAACACCGGTCACGACGGTTCACTGACCACTGGCCACGCCAACACCCCGCGCGACATGCTCGCACGTCTCGAAACCATGGTTCTCATGGCCGGCATGGACCTCCCCGTTCGCGCTATCCGAGAACAGATCAGTTCAGCTGTCCACATGATCGTTCAGCAGTCACGCCTTAAAGACGGCTCACGTAAAATTACCTACCTGACCGAAATTCAGGGCATGGAAGGCGATAAGGTCGTCACTCAGGATATCTTCCGGTTCGAACAGACCGGGGTTGACGAAAAGGGCAAAATTATCGGCAGACTGAAACCCACCGGTATCCGCCCGAAGTTTGCTTCCAAATTTCAGGAATTTGGTATAAACTTACCACCGAACATTTTTACCGATACAGCGAGAGGATGGTAAAAAATTGATTCAGACGATTTTTATTATTTTTGTTGCGATGGCAACCCTGTTTTTTGTGTTGCTTCTCTTCTCTATTCTGGGCAAACCGCCCGGAGAAGAAGTCCGCCAGCGCATGGAGCAATACCTGGTTGAAACGGAAATGGCTGCTGAGCAATATTCCTCGCCCGAAGAGGACGACGAGGTAAAGAAGGCCGTCGATGTCAGCGATGACGACTGGCTCAAGGAAAACCGTGCCGGTGGCAGCGCTGCCAAAAGAATTCTGGCCAACATGGGCACGATCATTACCCCCAAAGGTATGGCGATGCGCATTGCTGATCAGCTCGCCAAAGCTGACATCCCGCTCAAGGCGAACGAATTCGTCGCCATCCAGTTTCTGGCGATCATGCTCTCTCTGAGCTTTGGCATGGGCGTTCTGCAGAATGTTATGATCGCGGTTGGCCTGGCTGCCGTTGGTTACGTCGGCCCGCTCATCTGGATCGCGATCATGAAAGCGCAGCGCGTCAAAGCGTTCAACGACCAGATTCTCGACACTCTTGTAATGCTCGCCAACGGCCTCAAAGCCGGTTATTCTTTTCTGCAGTCTCTCGAAATGGTCTCAAGAGAAACCCTGCCGCCGATGGGCAAAGAGCTGAAGCGGGTTCTCAAAGAAAACAGCCTTGGCATCAATCTCGAAGACACTCTCATCGCTCTCAATCAGAGGGTCGACAGCGAAGACTGGGATCTCGTCACCACTGTCGTTCTCATCCAGAGACAGATCGGCGGCAATCTGGCCGAAATTCTCGAAAAAATCGGTTACACGATTCGCCAGCGCATGAAAATCAAGGGCGAAATTCAGACCAAAACCGCCCAGGCGAAGATCTCCGGTATCATTGTTGGCGCACTTCCCCTGTTCCTTGGCATGATGATTTACGTTGTCAACCCTGAATTTATCATGAAACTGTTTACCTTCAGACAGGGCGAATTCAGGGGCTGGTTTGTCGTTGTCGCCGGCCTGATCTGGGAACTGATCGGCCTTTATGCCATTATGAAAATTGTTGATATCGAGGTTTAAGGAGAGCTTATGAATGTAGTTTTCATGCTTCTCGGTGGCATAATTATCTTTCTGTTCATTCTGCTTCTGTTTCCTTCCGGCAGCAAAAGCGACATTCAGGGTCGTCTGGCATCTCTCGAAGAAGCGTCAGAATTCAAAGTTGCCGAAGTCCAGGAAGCGGAACTGAACAAACCCTTCGTTGATCGCGTCATCAGACCGATTCTTACCCGCATGGCCGGGAAACGCGACCCGAAAGAAGCCAAAAAAGTCCAGAAATCTTCGCTGAAAAAGGAACTTGCCCAGGCAGGATATCCCGGCGGTCTTACAGTAAGCGAATTTGCAGTCATTCAAAATCTCTTCAGGGTAATTACACCGGGTGCAATGCTTGCTTTTGCGGTTGTATTCAAGCCGGATCTCATGCCCATGGCACTTCTGTTTGGTGTCACGCTTGGCATTCTCATCCCGAGAATGTTTCTTCAGAGACGCATTGCCGACCGTCTGCACAAGATCCAGAGACAGCTGCCGGATGTTCTCGATCTTCTGACCGTTGCAGTCGAAGCGGGCCTCGGCTTTGACGCCGCCTGCGACAAGGTGGTCGAAAAAATGCGCGGCCCAATCCCTGATGAATTCGGCCTCACACTCAGACACATGCGCATGGGCCAGTCCAGGCGCGACGCCTTCAAGGGCATGGCCGAAAGAGTCGATCACCCCGATTTGAATGCCTTCATCTCGGCGATTGTGCAGGCCGACCAGCTTGGTGTTTCAATTGGTCAGGTACTGCGCATTCAGTCAGAACAGATGCGCGACAAACGCCGACAGCGTGCCGAAGAAGAAGCTGCCAAAGCCCCGGTTAAAATGATGATTCCGCTGGTATTCTTCATTTTCCCGAACGTTGGCCTGGTAATTGGTGCTCCAGCAGTCTTTCAGATGATCGAAGGCACTGCCGGCCTCGGAGGCAATTGACAACATGGCCGCAACCCTTTTAAAGGTTCTGAACAACCGCGATCAGTCGGTGGTGGGCGCCAGAGTCAGACAGGCTGACAGTTTCTGGGCAAGATTCCGCGGTCTGATGCTCGTGCCGGAACTGGCTGAAGGCGAAGGTCTGCTGATTTCTCCATGCAATTCAATACACATGATGTTCATGCGCTTTCCGATAGACGCGATTTTCCTGGATTCGGGCAACTGCGTCCGAGCCATTTATGAAAAGCTGCGTCCATGGGTGGGTCTTTCTGGCTGGCATAGAGATGTAAGCTCCGTTCTCGAGCTTAAATCAGGTTCAATACAAAAATCTGGCATCAGGGTCAATGATACTCTGAGAATGGAGCAAATCGAATGCTGAAAAAGTTTATCAACTCTACGAACAACAAAGGAGACGGGAAAATGAATTCGAAGAATTCACTTCTCAGAATGTGGATTGCCGCCACGATTTTGTGTCTTTTTGCAGCGGTCTTGATAACCGGTTGTGGCGGGGAAAACCCAACGGGCTCGACCACAACGTCACAACAATCAGATTCTTCAACCCCCGCAACTAACAGCAATTTGCCTTCTCAAGCCAGCGGAACTGCGACAATACAAGGAGCTATTATCGATAGCTCGACTGGAACCACTGTAAACAGTGCGGCGGCTGATTTTTCTATCTCCGCAACGCTCATCGGCACAGATAAAGTTTTCACAGCAAAAGCAACTGAGAACAAAGCATTTGCATTAAGAAACCTTTTCCAGGGTTTTTATCTGATAAAAATTACTGATGCCTCCGGCCTTTTCGGAAGTCGAACCGAGGTCATAGACTTAACCGGAACCAATTTACTCAAGTTTGATTTCTCGGTTGTGCCGATAACCTTACCTGCTAACCCCGTTTCAGCAAATTTTTTCGGAACAATCAGGGACGCCCTGAACAACACACCAATCATGGCCGCAGTCATTACTGTTACCAACAGGGCGACCAATCAAAGTTACCAATCTTCTACTCTGGTAAATGGGCAATTTTCCTTGATCAATCTGCCAGAGGGAGAATTTCTATTAACTATTCAGAAAAACGGCTTTGCCAGCTCAACCATTAAACTCAGCGTTGGGCAAGAAATCTGGTTTGGAATTCAAAAAATCACTGTTTCTAAACCATTTAAGGATGGAGATAATGTTTCCAGAGCTGGTTATGATCTTGGAAGCATCAGTTTAGCGCAGGAATGGCAAAATACCGGGGCTTTTCAGGGAATTCTCTATGATCCCTCTCTCGCTGTCAAAACCCCTTTAATCAACCAAACTCTTCTTCTGTGGTATGACAAAGATCCCAGAGACGAATTTCCCCCCGAAATAGCATTCAGATGGCTTGAAACAAATTCATTGGGCTATTTTTCCATGAAAAACCTCCCGCCAGGGTATTACTTAATCACAAAACTTGGGGATACAGCCACACCAATCCTCAATCCAGACAACGAAATAATTGGCTACAGTTTCAATACCAGCGTCACCGCGTGGTATTTGGTCGAAGGTGGCAAGGTCACGATTGTTGCGGTTCAGGAAGAGTAACTGGCACTTTTAAGTTGGTAATCGTCAGGTGCGTTGCCGAAAATACAAATTTTCAGCAATGCACCTGATTTCTCAAGAGTCGATCGGTAAATTTTACCTAAACAAGAGGGCGTTTTTCCCCTGTAAAGCCGATAAAAGAGACCGCATTATTTTAATCTACCAAGGATTTGCAATCCGGTTGAAATCGTTTAAATTCTGTATATGCAAGCAAAAATTGCCGCACGCGACTGAGGCAAAATAACCTCGAGCAAACAAAAAAAGTAAGACGAAAATAAGTGAATTGCACCCAAACATGGGGTATAATTTCTGGAATGCTTTTTGCTTACTTGTATAGGTGGAGGAGTTATTATGAAAAGAAAACAAACCAAAGGTCAGGCCATAGTTGAACTGGCGCTTTTTTTTCCATTTTTCCTTCTTATCATCCTTGGCGGGATCATAGATTTTGGTTTCGCCTTCTATAATTACATTTCTCTCCAGCAGGTTGCCAATGATTCAGCTCAATGGGCAGCCGAAAGGAATATAACCAGTTTTGGCGAAATATCTGCCAGCGTTTACAAGAACATTGCCAAACTTAAATGGCAGTCGACCTCGTTGACCATTCACCCATTGGAGTTCCCGGAATTTAAATCGATGGGAGTAACAGAGACTGGTATCAAGCTTACACTTACTTATAACTCGCCAGTTTATACGCCATTCTACCAGACCATGCTCAGTGCAACCCTTGGTGACCCAAACATACCCCTCAAGACATCTGTTACTTATAAGATACCGTCGATTATCAGAAAGAGATAATAAGAGGAAAAAAGATGAAAAAGCAAAACAAGGGCCAGGCTCTGGTGGAATTCGCTCTGGTTCTCCCGATTTTCCTGATCGTCGTCTTCGGAATAATCGACTTTGGAAGAGTTCTTCACTCATGGGCTTCTCTCAATAATCAGTGCGTAAATGCAGCGAGAGCCGGTGCAAAAAGAAATTCCTTCCTCTTCGGCAACAGTCTTTATCTCGATAACTCACACGCCGGTAAAGACAGCGTTATAAAGGCGTTCTGGTCGATGCAGTCCCCCTTTATGTCTAACAGGGCTGATTTTAACCCTGACAATATCGATAACGAACCTATCTTATCAGGCGTAGGGACAAACAGCCCGACAGTATCCGTAAGTGCAATCTACAGGCTGAACCTTTCAACGCCGTTTCTTTCATCCATATTTGGAAGTGGAGATGGGACATATACTGTCAGAGCCTCAGCATCAGAAGATAAAGAGTGAATTGTAAGGAGGTCTTATGAGTCATTTTACTGCCGGTTCAAGAAAAGGGGTCATAGCAGCTTTTACTGTTATTGCTGCTGGACTTTTCATAGGTCTCCTTGCAACCGTAACCGATGTGGGTTATATGTATTATAATCACGTCAAGCTGCAAAGCGCCATAAATGCTGGCTGGAAGGCCGGCTTCGACAAACTTCTGGCCTTTAAGCGTGATGGTTCTGTTTCGCCGGAAGAACTTTCGGCGATTGAAGCCCACATTCGAGAGGTCGTTAAAGAAAACGGTTATTCTGATGAAGCCGTTGCCCCGGAAAATCTCATAATCGAAATTAATCCGGTTTCAAATCATCTTGTGGTTCGTTCAAATCAGGATGTTGGTACATTCTTCGCAAGATATTTTCAGATCGAGAAAATGGAAATTTCTTCGTCACGCGATCAGGAAGAAAGTCTTAAACTTGCTCCTCTCGCCATACCGCACGGTGTTGTCAAAGACGTATCGAACATCGCATACCGCGTTCACATGTTCGCAGCTGACGAAGGCTTTGCATCTGGCACAGAATATATTCTCAAGCTCGGTAAAGGAAAAGGCACCGCCAGCAGGCTTCTTGTACCCATGGGTGCGGGCGATCAACCCTCCGCCTCCGCTTACCGCCTGGCTTATGGTGCGGCCTACTGGTGTCTTCAGATCGACGAAAGCGACGCGGGGTTTGCACCGGTATTCTGGCTCCTGGGATACAGGGGCGGCGCCTTCATGCTTCAGGATTACCCGGAAGTCAGAGCAAAACTGGGCGAATATGGTGTAAGCTACGAAATTCTCAGCGACATAGACGCCATAAACGCCCTTCTGGCATCTTTGGGCAACAACGTTATGGAAATCAACAGCAGACCAAGAATAGCCGTTTATTCTTCGACCACCGAACCAGACCCGGTTGAAAAAATTCTTCGCAATTCAAAAATTCCCTATGGCCCGTATTCGCTCCCTGGTGGCTGGGCAAGAAATCAGGCCTTCAACGCAAGCAATTGTTCAAGCTTTTATGATGACGCCATCCTGAATGGCGAGCTCGACAAATACCACTGGCTGCACCTGCACCATGAAGATTTTACAGGTTTCAGCGGCGGCTGCAAAAACTGGAAAAATGCACCAGAAAACAACAGCTCCGACCCGGATTGCCAGGAGCGCTTCAGCCGCGGAACCTATGGCCAGACAGATACCCAGGCAAAACGTACTGCAGCGAAAGAATACATGTGCGACTATTGTTATGCAAGATACAACGCTGTGAGCAATGCTTGGGGCAGTGGCAATGTTACAGTGACTCTGAGGTCTTCCAATCCGAGTCTTACAGCCCAATTTTCCAGCTCGGGGCTTTCCGTCACAGTTACTTCATCCTCTTCGTCGAGGTATGTGAAAGAAATCCTGCTGACGTTTGTCGATGGAGCCACTCAGCTGTTCACTTACACGTCAGGCACATCAAGAACCGTTTCTGGCAGTGGTGGAAACAGCAACAAGACAATTAGCCAGGTGAGAGTGCTGTTGAACAACATAAGCACTTACTACTACGGAACCAGCACTGTTGTTGTTTATGACAATGCCAGTTGCCGCCACTACAGAAGGCGGTGTGCAGAATTTGCCACATACAGATGGTGGCAGGAATATGAAAACGTAAAACCGGCCGTTCCAGGCACTGCTTTCGATCAGTATCTCTATCGAAATATACCCCTGATTGCCGGAACCCCCAGCAACACAAAATACATCTGTTATGGCGACGATACCAAGCCCCTGTGTCTTGGCTACAAAAGACTCGATGATATAGCGATCAGCAAGGGCTATACCAGCGGTAACAGTTCCCTCCCAAAACCACAGAAGATTGTCAACTCCTCGAATTTCCTCGATCTCGACGAGCCTGGCTGGTTTCTCAACGCCTCCAGGGTGCAACAGATGAAGTTCGATGTGGTTCAGACTATTAAAAATCACGTTTATGCAGGCGGATTCCTCTTCGCGCAGTGTTTCGCCCCGGAAACCTTGGAGCTGGCGCTTTTCCAGCGGTCGATTTATCTCGGCAAGTCAATCTCTGATGCATACAATGATACCCTCGCATTCAAAGACTTCACCTACAAAACAATTCCGCTCGGCGATATTCCCCTGCAGTTCTCAAGCATTAACACTAAGGAATATGCTGGCGGTCACACCCCTCAGCCCTTCACGCTTGCTTATCCATACGACCCGAGAACACAAAACCACGGCAACCCGGATACCTCGACCGGCCATACCGCGTCATTCCTGAAAAGCACCGTAAAACTCGGCATTCTCCAGCTTGGCGTCAGGTCTAACAATGCTAATTACATCAAGTATGTTGGTGGAGAACACGGCGATGGCATATTTGCCTATCTCGGTGGGCACTATCATGACAATATTTTTGCCGAACGTCTGGTTCTGAACAACATTCTTTTCGGTTCGACTTCAACCAAAGAAGTAACCGAAGGTGGTGGCGGCCTTTCTGGTCGAAGAAAACGCAGCTATGGTCCGGTAGACCCTGACAACACCTACGTCGATGGCGACAAGGAAAGTAACTATATCGACAGAATGCTCAACGGCTATAACTCACCCCTCGATCTTAACGACCGCCTGAATGTCGAGCCAGACGACAATCTGGCCACTGCGACAAAAATCATTACCGATCTGCTGTTTGACGATGTGGCGACCTACTCTCGAAGAATTGTAGTCCCGATCACTGATGTGGGGCCTGAAATTGCAACAAACAATGCAACTAATGCCTCGGCGCTGACAATTTACGACATTCAGGGGCGTGATAATGCCAGTGGCAGCCTGCGCCCCGCCGACTTCAACTTCGGATCATCCGTCAGAATAGTGGGATTCGCAGAATTTGAATTGATTGACCGTGATGAATACACCAGAGACGGTATGAACGTTGAAGAAGGCGCCGGAGGCGATCTGGGCACTTACCAGACTGGCCAGATCCGCGGCAGGTTTATCAGATACATAGTCGACCCGCGTGAAGTTGCCGCCCTGCTCGACAACTACACACCTTAATTTTGACAAGGACCTGGGAGTTGCTTCACCAACCAGTGGAACAACTCCTTTTTTTTACTCTTTTCTGATTTCTTCTATCGAACAGACAAAAAAACAGATAACTTCACATGACTTTTCAAGGTTCCAGAATTCTGATCTTTTCTTTAATTTTGCTCACGATATTTGCGCCTTGTGAATGTTCTCCACAAAGCGACAGCATCAACATCGTGCAGACTGTAATTTACGAAAAAACCTCCGAAGAAGCTGCCGTGCATGGAAATCAAAAAAGTATTCAGGAAACTTACTCTGTATTGAATATGGGAATTATACCGATAGGAATCCCTCATGGCTTAACCAAGGACTTAAGCCCATTAAAATATTCATGTGATCTATTTACAGAAAAAGAGCGCTTTATTGGTGGAAGAGAGTATATAATCAAACTTGGTCATGGAAAACCATTTGGGACCAAATTTTCATCCCCGGAGAAATTGGTCCTCATACCTATGAGAAGAGATGACCAAACAGAGGATGGTTTTCTTAAAGCCTACGGCGCGGCCTTCTGGTGTCTGCGTATTGAAGACGGTGCCGATATCGGCTTCGTGCCTGTATACTGGCTGCTTGGCTACCGGGGCGGTTCTTTCCTGCTGCCCTATCACGCCGATGTTCTCAAGAAGCTCAATTCTCTCAGCGTGAACTACAGCATTATCACCGGGTCAGATA
>JAKJFO010000095.1:0-5743 GCA_022704885.1 Candidatus Rifleibacteriota bacterium
TCACCATACTGCAGAAAGCGCAGTGAAGCCACCTGATCCTCGCCAAAATCGAGCTGACGATTGTCGATAGCCCGGCGCAACGTGGTCAGATAAGCCTGATCGATCAGATAGTGCACCACTGTCATCAGCAGATAAACGCCGGCAGCGATCAGAAACAGCACTTCAGCTCCGATCGAATTTCTTACCAGCAGCAGAAATATGCCGACCAGCGTCGATGAAATCGAGCAGACGATCGACATGTCGCGGCGGTAATAAACTCGCTGTTTCTGCGGGATGACTCCCATGAGAATAGTCGTGGCCGGAACCGTGAAGTTCTTGCTGTTCAGCAGAACAAGAAATTGCACCGCTGCAATAACCACAAATTTGAGGCTGAATGAAGCGGCGAAACAGAGAACTGTCAGCAGCAGGGGCATTGCGGCGAGGATTTTGCCGATGGAAAAGGCCGCGAAGACGCGATGCATGACGAAGGTCTGCAGGCCGATCACCGCAAAGTCGGCAGAGGCGGCAAACACGCCCATAAAAGCGGCAAGGTCGTTCCCTCTGGTAAAATAAGTTGCTACGGCAGCTGCGAACAAAAAATCGACGAGATACTTGTTGAACAGGATCAGAAACGACGAGATATTGAGCAGCCGGGCCAGCGGGTGCTGCAGCGAAGATTCGCTGACAATCTCTGTGCTGCCGGCGGAGGATGATTGATCGGCTTCGTCGGCTTCGGCAAGTCGTGCCTGTTCGATCGGCTTGAGCAGCTGCAAAATGATCGCAGAAATCAGAATGATCATGCCGTTACCAACCAGCAGTCCGCGTATGCCAACAAAATCAAGCACGAACTTGAGCAGCAGACCGCTGATAATGAACCCGAAGCTGCCGGAAGCATAGATAACTGGCGTAAACCGGCGCGATTCGGCGACCGAGAAGAAGTGGTTTATCATCGCGGTGAATGCCTGGGTCGACACCAGATCGATAAGCATCGCCATGACCAGAAAGACCAGCAGCACCGGCATGGTATTTGCCGGAAAAACGAAAGCAGCCGCAAAGGAAAGCACTGCCGCCGGCCAGTTGGCCAGCGATAGCAGCCAGTGTCCCTCATAACCGACAATTCTCGACATGAACTGAAACTGGAAAACGATGAAAACGATGTTTACCGACAGATAAACCCATGGCAGCGAATGAGCGCCGACGTTTTCGAGAAAAGTCGTCAGCACCGAGAGATAGAGCAGGTTATTGCTCGCCTTGAGCAACATGAAAAAGCCGGCGACTAGGTGGGGAAGATTTTCGCGGCTGCCGGCAACGCTATGAGCCGGTGCCATGGCGATATTTTCAGCCATCAGTTGTCCGCCCCCGGTTTTACGTGGTTTTGCGGCTTATTTTGAGCCGACTCCCATTCGCTATGCCAGATGTCATCCATCATCCTATGCTTTTCGAGAGTATTGAGCATATCGTTAAAAGCCTGCGAGGCTTCGGCCAGTTCATCTCTGCCTCTGACTTCAACACGATGACTGACCGCTCCACTGGCCACATTGCGAATCGCATCGACCAGAATACTGATGCCCTCGGCGAGTGAGCGCGACATGAAAAATCCGGCGGCAACCGCAATAACGAACGCCACCACCAGCATCAACGCAAGATCCAGCAGCAGCTGATTGAGGAATGCCAGAACGAGGTGGCGCGGGCGCGCAACCAGCAGTAGACCTTCTGAGCCAGGCAAAGCGGCAATAGTGCCAAGATAGGTTGTGCCGGCCAGGTCAAGAAGAATGCTTTCGACTTTCTTACGCGAAACCTTTTCGATGTTGATACCACGAAGGCCTTCCGGGAGATGGCCCTGAGACGAAAGAACGTTGCCATTGCGGTCGAGAAGAATCAGAACATCACTTTCTGCAATTGGAAAGCCGCAGACAATCTCGTGAATATCTGGCGAAGAAATGCTTATCGAGCAGCTGATGACGCCGACGACCTCGTCAGGATTAACGAAATCGCTGATTGGAACCATGAGAAAAAGCTTTTTTTCGTGCAACTCGCTGGCGTCGTTAGCAAAAAGACTGGCCTGACGAGTCTTGAGAACTCTGCGAAAGCTCTCACCATATGCAGGTTCACCGACAAAATCTATGGTTCCTGATGCCGGCTGTTTGCCAACATCATGATCGTTGCGAACTGCGCTCAGAATCTTTCGACCTTCGCGGTCATAGATATTGCAGCCGAAATAGATTTTCTGCTGATCGAGAAAATTATGAATTATCTGAATCTGTCGTTCATGGCGCATCGACTGAATGTCAGGCAGACCCACCATGGCTTCGATCTGCCTGCGATAGTTCTGAAACAACGATTCGAAACCGTGCAGCAGCGACATCATCGTGGTCTTCTGAGCCGCGATGGTCTGACGCACGAGGTCGAGCCGAACCTTGACCGCAACCGTACCGCCCAGCAGAAACAGCGGCAGCACAGCTGCAACAATCGCTGTAAGAACGATTCGGTTGCCAATTCTTCTATACCAGGCAATCTTGCCCGATTTTTCGTCTTGTGTAGCCATAATTCCTCATCAAAAACATCAGATTGCCGCTATTCTATACATAATCTCCCGCTCCCGCAACAGACAATAAACGATTACCCTGCTTCGCTGAAGCTATGCCGCGGCAGGCGATTACGATTACGATTACGATTACGATTACGAAAAGACTAAACTTCAGGGGGGAGATTGTCGATAGATATTAAAGATAGCGAAAAAAATGTACATTTTTCAGGAGGCACGGGTATGAAGCTGAACCAGCAGGAAGCATATTTCATTCTCACCAATCTCGAAACTTTTGTCAGCCGCTTCGAATCGACCACGAGTAAAAAGGTAACTCCCGGTGCGCTGCAGATAATTCAGGAAATTCTCACCGAAGCCTCGTTTCCGGGCGGCCTCGACTCGAGCAACCTGCACTGAAAAGGCAGAAACCGCAAGATTTCGCAGATTAAAGCAACTAAAAAAAGCGCCCCGCAGCGGCACTGCCGCTGCGGGGCGTCTTTTTCATCAGAAACTATCGTTTATTAACCGCCAATGAACCGAATGAAATGGTGATTGGGTCAGAAGAAAATTCATTCGCCACGCTCGTGGCAGTAACTGTAAATGTTATCATACCAGGATCAAAACCATAGATACTCAACATTGCCGGACTGGTATCATCGCCAGAGGTTGTCGGATAAACCCCGACACTGGCGGTAGAAGAAAATGTCGATGGATCCGGCGATATCGAAAATGTGTAGCTGTTGTAGGGAACAGAAACACCGTTGACCAGAACAGTATATTCATAAGAGGTCGATATAGGAAGTTCAGCAGCAACAGAAGGTGAGAAAGACACTGCCGCGCCAGTAACGCCGCCATCTTCTACTGTGATAGTGAAATATTTGGCAGAGTAGCGGCCGTATTTGTCTTTAACCATAACTCGCGAACTGTAGGTTCCTAAGGCTGGTGTGCCTGCGATATAGCCTGAAATCACTCCAATTGGAGAAATCCCAATTCCTTCAAGAAGCATTTCGGGGCCAAGACCTGCATCATACCACTGAATGACCAGCGGCGCTGTGCCGCCGGTAACGGTAACCTGCTTTGACAATATGGATTCGCCATAAGCATAACTTCCCAGATCGGTATCGGTATTGGTGATAATCGGGTCGTTGCGCTCGTTGAGGCTGCCGTCGCCATTGAATCTGGTCAGCAAAAGATCTCTTTCGATCGGAGCCGTCGAGGTAACCGTCTCATAATCGTCGTAGCCAACTTCGCCGACTGCAGGAACCAGGTATTCGATCCATTTGGAGCCTTCGCCGGTTTCGTCATCGACATCGGTAAAGGTTACCGGCACGGCTGTGTATGTCTTCAACGGCGTAGTAAAGGATGTGGGGAAGCCGATACTGATAGTGATCGTAGAAGAGAAAACCATACCATCAATGTCAGTCAGGTAAGTGATTGTGCGGGTCGTACCGTATGGATGAGAAGGCTCGAACAGCTTGATCGGCTTGTTATCGTTGAATATGACCGTCGAGGAAGAATCGATGAGTTTCAGCCACATGGCACCGCTGCTGTCGAATCCGTAGTAAACAGAAAGATACGGGTCTTCCAGTTGTCCACGAAGACTGAAGCGACTGCTGCGAAGATTAGAAGCAACTGCTCTGCTGATTGCGCGAGGCAGGCTGTTGCGTACCGACGACTGGTTCGGGATCAGGCCAGACGGAACAAACCCCTGATAGGATGCTCCATCAGGCTCTTCATACATTTCAATCAGCTCGGCGAACATGATACCAGTATCTGAATCAAGCCATGGCTCAGTGTAACTGGTTATCAGACGGGTAGCCGATGCTCTGCCGGCATTGTCTTCAATGGCGTAAATCTTGTCAATATTGCTATCCATAGGATTATAGCTGGCAATGATAAATTGACTGGGAATCTCAGGCGAAACCGGTCCGACCGGCTGCACATAACCGCCGGACTTAGGCGCCTCATTGAGCATCTGCTCGATGACCCAGCGGCCATCTTCGCGCACCATTCTGAAATACAGCCAGAGAGGTTCACCGCTATACTGGATGTAATAAGCATATACATGTGCCAGGTCTGAAGAAGGCTGATTGATCAGCTCTTGATCGACATAGAAGGTATAGGTTGCGTTGTCGTTCGGGTCATTGATATCTTTGCCAAAATCTTTGACAAACAGATAATATTCACCTGGAGAAGCGAGCAGAGATTGCAAAGCAGCCTGGTCACCACTGCGGGCGGCCGCGATGAAATTGTTCAGGGTCGAAGTTATACCGACAACGTCTTTGTCAATTTCAACCGACCTGGCGCCACCACCACCGCCGCAACCAGCTGCGATCAGCGTTAAAATCAGAATAACAAGGACTGACAGGAGTCTTATTTTTTTCATAATCATTTACCTCTTATTTCCTGTAGCCGGCTCAGAAAGTGTATTCGAGACCACCGAAGAATTCGGTCACGGTCATCGGTCTGGCGAAATCCCAGAGCAGTTCCTGAGAGAGAGAATCGAATGAACGATAATAGGTCTTTTCCCATGAAGCTCTCAGCCGAAGTTTGAGATCGGCGTTGATGATGTAATTGTATTGCAGCTGGGTGATTGGCTGAGCTTCGTCTTCCCAGCCGGTGTTAACGTTGTTGCCATTGCGGAAGGCGAACTTGCGCCAGCTTTGATCGACTTTCCAGTCATAAGAACCGGGCTTTGCATAAGAGAAGTTAAGACCGGTAAGCAAGTATCTGAAATCCCGATAAAAAGTCGTGTCATAAAAGCGGGTCAGATATTCGCTGTTCCAGGTCAGGTCGATCTTGCTCTTAAGTCGCCACGACAGTTTGGCATTGAGAAAGTTTTCGCGGAAATCCATGTCTTCACCGACTACTGAAGTGCGCAGATGATAGGTGTCATCAAAGCGAACTTTGAAATCTTTGCTGTAGCTCTTCTGCCACATTCCATGCAGTTTGTGGTTCTTGTGTGCGCGGATTTTCGTATTTTCATCGTTATAAACATAGCGATAATCAGCCTGAGCGCGGGTATCCTTGTCAATTTTGAAGCGGGCAGCAGAGAACAGATTGACTTCTGTATAACCACGCAGTTCGTCGGCACCGTAATTGCGCTTCTGGTGCTGACCTTCAAAGCCATAAGAAAGACTGTCGTGAACGGGCAGCTCGTAGTTAACTCTGAAATAATTGTCGTAATAACTGGTTCGGTAGAGGTTAACCGCTTCCTGGTCGTAAGTGCGGCGGTCGAAG
>JAKJFO010000095.1:5753-15291 GCA_022704885.1 Candidatus Rifleibacteriota bacterium
TTTGTTACCAGTGTAGGTGCGGTTGTATTCTGTATAGAGGTTGAAGTTGTCGTAGTCGAGATCGTCGACATTGCGGTAACGGCGCCAGTTGCCTTTGACTTCGGCAAACACTGTACCAAAACCCTTAAACCAGGTTTCCTGATCGCCGACATTGAACTGATGGAAATCAGAGCGTGCATACTGCGGGTATACACGGGTCTGATAACCGATATTGGCCAGTCTTTCGCGTTTGGTCCAGCGTTCGTTGTAGAAAGCTTCGATCAGATTGTTGCGATAGTCCTTGATGCCATTTTCGGGATACCAGGCATGCTGCAGAGAGTTTTTCAGGGTCCAGACATGATCCTGATCGACCTTGTGCATGTAAGACAGAGTGAAATAGTTTTCGTGAACCGGTTCGTTGCGCTCTCGCTTGAGGAAACGGTTTTCAGCGAACAGCTGGCGGTTTTCGTCAAACTTGAAGGTCAACGCAAGACGGCCCTGTCTGAGATTGTTCGGCAGAGCGGTTTCGGTATTAACATTGGGAACCGCGTTGGTCTGAGTGCGATAAACTTCGTTGCGGTTTCTGAAGTCAAGCTTGAGAACACCGCTGATATCGACACGCTTGTCTTCTTCTGCAGCGGCTGGTGCAGCTGTTGCCGGCACTGCTGTGTCAGGAGTTCCGGGTTCGGCAGTTGCGCTGGCGGGTTCTTCGACTACAGGTGCTTCCTCTTTCGGAGCTGGCTGTTTCTGGCCACGATAGAGGAACTTCTGCTGGTAAGTGTCACGCACGCTGCGATAGAGATCGTCAATACGCGAAAAGCCGTCGAAAAGCTGGGGTCGATCGGCCGGGTAATCCGAGGACACGCTGGTGAAAAGATCTTCCATCAGGTCGTAACGGCGCTGTACGCGATCAAGGGTCTCTTCGGCTTCGTCTTTGATCTCTACTCCGCGACTGCTGTCGGCTTCGATACCAAGATTTTCCATGCGGCGGTCGAGTTCTTCAAGACGACGTAATGAATTGGCAAAATCAGGTTCATAGCGGCGGAATGCATCGAGAGCACGTTCACTGGCTGCTGAGAGAGCGAACAAAGGGCTGCCCAGCACTGTTATCAGAAGCACAATTATTGCAACAGTATATTTTTTCATTTTTATTACCTCCGGGTAGCCTTATTGGTTGAGCATGTGATTCAGGTCGTCTTCGAGTTCCTGAATATGCCGCTGCATCTCTTCGGCAACGACGCCGAGCTGCTGGAAACGGTCGCTGATGTTCATCCACAGGGCATCCATTTCTTCCTGCTCCCCGGTTCTAACTGCAGAACCGGCAGTTGAGCGCATGGTCGAGTCATATTTGCGCTGTGCTTTCTGATAAAGCCTCTTGGCATTGACAAAATTGCTCATGATGGCAATAGATGCCTTCAGACGAGCTTCCTGTTCAGCTATAGTCTGACCTGAGATGGCAGCCGGCATGGGGCTGGCAGAGATGCTGTTGTAGTCGCGAATTCCCTGTTCAAGGGTCACAACCGCTTCTGAGATTTCAAATTCGATCTGCTGCATTTCGGTTATGGTTGAGGTATCGATTTCTACGACATTAAGAGATTTAAGCATCGTTGCCGCCGAGGTCTGCTGATCTGCAACCGATTTCAGAAGAGCCTGCGCCTCAAGATTTTTCGGCTCTTCAAGCAGTATGATCGTTACCCGCTGCGACAGATCTGACAGGCTGAACTGTGCCTGATTGCAGATGTCGGAAAGTTCTTTGAAAACATCCTGAGTCTGGCCAGTCGGGTTGGCGGAAAGCGTTGTGCGAACAGCATCGAGTTCGCCGACGATCTGCGCCAGCTCAGTGCGGATCATTTCGAGCTCCGGCTGGAATCTGTCGCTGACTGCAGAAGTTCGGAATTGATAGCGCATCATGCGTACGGCTTCCAGCTGGTAGGTCTGCTGACTGGTAAGCGCTGCGGAGATTTCTCTGACGAGAGAACCGAGTTGTGCCCGCTGCTCATCTGTGATGCCTTCTGTTGCCATCGCGACATCGACACGGCGCCGCGAGGTGTTGAGAATCAGAACATTTTCGAGAATTACGCCAACGAAGCGTTCTGCTGAAGTTCTCAATGCAACAGCATCTGCCAGCTCAACGTTTTCCATGGCAATCAGAGCCTGAAAAGTCTCGTTCAATCTGCCAAATTCAGCTGCAGACGACTCATTTATGTTTCTGAGGATCTCCGGTAGGTCGTCAATATCGAGTGACTCGCCGAGTCTGGAAAGGTCTTCTTCCCAATTTTGCTGTTCTGCTTCGATGTCGATTTTCTGTTTTTCGGGCTTGGTTTCTGGTTTGATGACGATTTCTTCGCCTTCTTCGACGTCGAATTCTTCATTGGTTTCTTTAACACGTACGCGAGCCTGGCCGCGCAGAACCTTTACGCGATCTTCCTGAGCCTGCGGATCGCTGGAGCAGGTGATGTTGGTGCCTTTGATACCGGCGACGGCCTGGCTCATCTCGACTTCCATCGAGCCGTCAGCAACCATCTTCTTGAGGTTGACCCAGACATTGCCGGCCACGAGACCAATCTTGCTCTCGCGCTCGTTGGCGATATCGAGAACGATGGTCGTGTCTTCCTTCATAACGAAAGTCGACATGTCGGAAAAACTGAGAATGGCCCCTGATCTGGTCAAAGTTTTGATGCGATCATTGTGGTGGAGCGGAGTAGAAAGCTCGGCAAAAATGTAGGCATCATCGTCTTCATCGTTTGGGCGCACGTTAACTTCGCCGTGCAGATCGCCAAACCTGACGATAGAACTTCCGTTCTGCGCAAAACCGGGTGAGAGAGAAAACACAAAGGTCATCAGCAGCAACAACAGACCAATCCGTTTCATAAATGAAAAACTCCTCAAAAAGACATCTGTCAGTATATAAGAGTGCGGCTTAAACAGTCCTTGATACCACGCCGTCTCTGACAGGGTCAAGAAAAATGTAGCGGTCGCCATCGGCGAGGGCAGATCGTATAAAAAAAATTGCCCTGGCGAATCAGGGCAGATTTTTAACGATATTGAACGGGTAAATTACTTTAAATATGTGCTCAGCTGGCTTTCGAGATCTCTGATGTTGATTTCAAGTTCTTCAGCTACGGCTCCGAGTTGTTGGAAGTTTTCAGCAATACGGCGGTAAGAGCTTTCAAGCTCTTCCATTTCGGCAGTACGGTATTTTGAAGACGCTGCGGCCCTTGCTGTCGTCTCATAAAGACGTTGAGCATTCGTATACTGACGCCTTATCTTGGCAAAATTACTCATGATTTTTGCCGATGAAACGAAGCGGGTTTCTTTTTCTGCGACAGATGTGCCGGCAATGCTGTTATATGCGGTAATCTCACTCTGCAACAGGGTCAACTGATCAGAAAGCACATCGTCGATCTGAGACATTTCGGTAATCGTAGCGGCATCTATCTCTACGACCGCCAGATCCCGTATCATCGAGGATACTGCCGCCTGCTGGCTGCTGATACTCTTCAGCAGCGCCTGAAGTTCAACATTGGTTGGATTTTCTGACAAACGCTGTGACACGCGCGCACTCAATTCACCGAGGCTGACCAGAGATTGAGAACATATCTGAACGGCTTCCATAAACCAGTCCTGCCCCTGTCCGCTCGGGTTGGCTGAAAGCACGGCGCGAATGCTGTCGACATCCGAAACAGTCTGAGCGATCTCTGTTCTAAGTATTTCGAGCTCGGCCTGAATCTCTTCGCTGCCGATAGCCGAAAGCTTGAACTCATAGCGCATTATCTTGACAACCTGGCTCTGATATGACTGCATGCGGGCGAGAACCGAAGCGATTTCTTTCATCGTTGAAACAAGACGAACCCGGTCGGCAGCCTGCAGATCAGGTGTCTGCATGTCAGCATCTATTTTCCTTCTTATAGAGTTAAGAATAAGATTATCTTCGAGAAGAACTCCGATAAAGCGCTCGGCATCTTTTTTCAGTTCCATTGCCTCTGCCTCATCTACAGAAGCCTGGGCAATCAGGCGTGTGAAGGATTCGTTGATGCGGGTAAACTCTGAAGCCTCAGCATCCATAATGCCCTTGAGGACATCAGGAACTTCGTTCATTTGAATAGATTCACCCATGCGCGAGGTTTGTTCTTCCCATTTTTTCTGTTCGGCTGTTACATCGATCTCAACCTTTTGTGTCTTGCCACCTGCTTTTACGACAAGCTCTTCGCCTTCTGCAACAGTGATTTTTTCTCTGGTTTCCCTGATGAGAACCTCTGCGATACCGCGCAAAACCTGGATGCGGTCTTCATCGCGACTGGTAGAACAGGTGATATTGGTGCCTTTAAGACCGGCGACAGCCTGACTCATTTCGATTTCGAGCGAACCGTCGGTGGCCATCTTCTTAAGGTTGACCCAGACGTTACCTGCAATCAGGCCGATCTTGCTCTTCTTTTCGTTGGCGATATCAAGAACGATGGTGGTGTCTTCTTTCATAACGAAAGTCGACATGTCAGAAAAGCTGAGAATAGCCCCTGATCGAGTCAGAGTCTTGATACGGTCATCGTGATGCAGTGGCGTCGACAGCTCAGCAAAAATGTAGGCATCATCGTCTTCGGAATTTGGCCTGACGTTGACTTCACCGTGCAGGTCGCCAAATTTGACTATCGAAGTTCCATTGTCGGCAAACACCGGCGAGAAAGAAAGCAAAAACGCGACCAGCAGCAATAAAGCAATGCGTTTCATCAGCGCGGAGCTCCTCATAAAAACTGTCTACAGCTAATTCATGTCTTTAACTATAATTGCTAACACGACACCGCTCCCAAGGTCAATTTTTTTGCAGCTTTTAACGGAAGCGCCTGGAGCGGTGGTTACTTGATAGTTCGGCTGATCGAGGCGCTGTTACCCGCGTTGTCGCGAACATGCAGGCCGACCTTGAGATTGCTGCCGACTGGCCTGACCACGTAGATCTCTGCCTTATCGGGATCAGAATAGACCTCAGCCTTTTTACCGGCAACCGTAGCGCTCGCGCTGAGATAATCGACGCCCTCACCCAGATCGGAAACCTTGAAGACGTAAACCGGGCCAAGATGATAATCTTTATCCTTGCGCGAATAGCTCAATACAGGAGCGATCAGGTCTTCCAGAATTACAAAGCTGCCGCCAGAGCGGGTCGTAAAAGTCAGAGAGCCATGTTCCAGCTTTTCTCCATTGTGAGAATATGTGCCACCGGCAGAAACACTGTAAATACCCAGCTTTTGGAAATCGCCTGAATAGTTTTCCGGCCGGATACTGACCTTAGCTTCAGCATCGAAAACTTTTTCTGCCGGCGCCAGCGTCCAGACGGCACTGTATGGTTTGAGAAATCCCCGTTTAGAACTGCCTCCTGAAGCGGGCTTTTCGATCGTTCGCTCAAAAGAGCAGAAAGTCGGAAAATGCAGAGAGTTGCTGGCAAACACCGTCTGAATTCCAGGCGCCGGCGACAGAGTCGCGCCTTCGGGGCCGACCAGAATGGTTTCTGGCAGAATCTGCCGATCGCCCAACCAGGCGCCATGCTGCCAACGCTTTTCTTTGGGGAAAGCGATCTCAACTCGGGTATCGCCAAGCAACACCCTGAGCTTTTCAGTTTCACCGCGGCTGTCACGACAGACAACCGCTCCGGCTTCTTTCCTGGATTTTGGGCCCTTGTTCCTGACGCCGATTACCACCAGCGTATGATCGGTCTGCTCAAAACTGTCGAAACGGAAACTCGAAAGTTCAGAGGCTTCGATCTCACTGCTGAAATCAACCGGATGGTTGACAATGCTGCCAGCAGCTGAAATTCGATTGCCACCAAAATCTTCGGCGTTTATAGCGAATTCAGCACAATTTCCGGCAGACGCGGCCGGATCGAAAAGTCCGCTCCAGGCTGGATGGCCTGCAGAAAAATACAGGGTATCGAAAGGCCATTTGAAAAGGGTATAAACATAACCGGTTCCCTTCTGGTTTGACTTGAAATAATCGTAGACCCAGGTTGCCTGACGGCTCTGGTCGTAAGTATAGCGGTGGAAAACGCGCTCCAGCTGCCTGCTGCCATTCACCTCAAGAGTCACATTTTCGACCCCGTAGCGGTTGCCGTCACCGTTGGTATCAGAAATACCAGCCTGCAGCCCGATTTTTCCGAAAACGGCCGGAACCGGATTCAGTTTATAAAGCACCGCTGTTTTTTTTGAGAGATTATAACGTTTTGGCAGAAAACTGCCATCAATGACGCAGGCATAAGACATTGGCTCAACATAAAAGTGGTGAAAAATCGGAATGATGTTATCAGTCGGCCGGTAGCCGAACATTGCCGGAGCCATTGGCTCATCAGAAAAGTTGCGCATTTCAAAGTGCAGGTGCGACGGGCCACTGCCGGATTCGCCAGATAGCGCCACCACCTGCCCCTTTTTTACCGGAAAGCGATCAGGAGTGAAGAAATCATTGATACCATGCCGACTGCCCATTTTTGCCAGTTTGGCGTCGATATATTCCTTGAGCGGCCCCTGGAAGTCTTGAAGATGACCATAGACAACCCTGGCGTTCAAGCCCGGATGGTCGATGTATAGTGCATAACCGTAACCACGGTGCTGAACACCGACACGTGAAACAAAACCATCGGCGATCGCCACCACCGGCAAGCCGTTGCGGCGTTGCGTGCGCAGATCGATGCCGGCGTGCAGTCGCATGCCACGAAATTCTGCAAAACTGGAACTTTGTGATACCTCTATCTTGAGAGGCCAGACTACTTTATCAGCAGCTGACGCGGTGCAGACAATCAGAATGAACAACACACAGTAGAGATATCTCAAAGCAGACTCCTTGGCATAAGGCTTAGAAGCAGAAACAACTTTAAAGAACTGAGTGAACAGGATACCCCCATGACCCACAAAATGCAACGCACCTGGATTACCCGCAGCAATTCTCGGTCCAACCATCAGTCATTTTAAATGAGACTGTTCTTCGACTCCCCTCTGGCCTGCATACCTCTAGAGGAGCGGGGTTAGCGAAGAAGAAAGGTCGCACTGAGACGCGGAGAAACAGGAAAAGAAACAGTGGCAAGGATAAGCAGAAGAAGGGTTCAGAGAGAAAAAATGAGAAACTCGATAGCGATACCGAGACCCGATAGCGATACGGATGAAGAAAAAACGTGCAATAGTGGTCGTGCGCATAATCTTAAGCGAAAGCTCGCAATAAGACATTTAGAAAAGAAGAAAGCTTCTGCTGTCTGTGAAATCGGCGGATTTATTCCCTTTCTTTTCTGGCCTTATTTTCGTGTCTTAGTGGCTTTGTGCGAGTTTGTCATTCTGCTCGAACCGTTATGATGACGGATGGGGGCGGCTGGAGAAGATTTTTTTATTAATCGCTAAGGGTTCGGAAAAATTATGACGATAAAGATAGTGGGAAACTATACAAAATTAAAAAGGAAGGAGGTGAAACGATGAATAATGACATTTTAGCTGGTATTTCCGGGGTATTTACGTTTGAACTGCCCCAGAACAGGCAAAGTGCCACCGGCAAATCACAGTCTGGCGACTTCCTCAGCCTGCTACAGCAGCAACTGGATGAGACTTCGGCTCCAAACACAACTGGCGAACTGACCGACAGTACCAGAATTTTCTCTTTCAGCGGAATCGCCGCAATCAACCCTTTACTGGCTGATCGTCCGGAAAAGTTCGAAATCCCGGTTCGCAACGACCAGTTCAGAGAAGACACGCGCGTCGAATCGTTCAAAGAGCAGTACGCCGACTTAGACAAGTCAGACAAAATCGACAGAAGCGAAAGCAGAGCATCAGAAGCCAGGGTTGACGACAAGACTTCCAAAGACGATCAGGGTAAAACTGCCGACAAAGCAGAGAATTCTGAAGAGCCAGAAGAAGAAACTGCTGTCGAAGCCACTGCTTCGGAAGCAGAGACTGCCGACGAAGAAGTCGCTCTTACACTTGATAGCTCACCTGAATCACAGAATGTCTCTGAAATTCAGTCAGACGCAATCGCTGATCTCGTAAAGACTGTTACAGGCAAAGACGACGCGAGCGTAACCGAAGTTTCTGACAGCGGATCAGAGGTTGACGCTGAGACGGACAGACAGACAGATTTCGCGGCACTGATCGAAGAACTGGCTGGCAACCTGACTGAAGAAGAAAAGTCTACGCTGGTCGAAGCACTGCAGAGCCTTTCGCCAGAGGAGTTTGCCGCTCTGACCGCATCACCAGAAGCGTTTAAAGAAGTTCTTGGTGAAATGATCGCTTCAATGACCGATTCAGAAGCTAAGGACAAGCTGTTGACACTGACAGAATCGCCGGAACTGATGCAGTTGTTACAGAATCTGGCCGAGCAGCAGAAAGCAGCTGAAGCAGTCGTTCAAGTGACTGATGAAGCTGAGAACAGGCAAAAGCAGTCGGCGAGCCATGACGAAGAGCTCACAGTGAGCCCTGACCCGACTCAGCTGACATCGGGCAACGAAACTGCCAATGCAGCAGCTGCCGACAATTCTGAAGGCGAAGCACTGACAGAAGAAAAAGCAGCAGGCGATACTGAACGCCACAAAACCACGCGAAATACCAAAGACACGAATGTCGAAAACAGCCAGATCAAGGAAGGCAGCGATCAGCCACAAAATCAGGAAAGTCTGCGCGAAGAGTTCAAGCGTCTGAATCAGCCGATCAACGAAGCAGCCAGCTCGAGCGACCAGGCCGAAACAGCCGATGAACCAGTGCTCGCAAACAAATCCAATATGCAGACGGCTACTGCCCAGCCGGTGACACCTGAACAGGCTAAGGCAGCAGTAGAAGAAGCTGCCCGCAAATTCATTTCTCTGTTCGCAGATAAAACTGCGGGCGGTGAAAAGGCAACAGCAGCGGCGACCTACTCTCCTGAAGCGGTTAAACGACATTCGGCCATGAACAACAACAGTGCCGACCATGGAAGCAACGGATTCTCTTCGCACAACGGCACTCCCGCAAGTTCGATGAGCGCAGCCCGGCCCGCCACACCAGTTCCGGCCGCCACTCAGATTTTCAGCCAGATGCTTGAAAAGGCAGAATATCTGAAAACCGAGAATGGCAGCAAGATTCTCAACATGGAACTCGACCCCGGCGAACTTGGCAAACTCGAAATGGAACTTACCTCCAGGGATGGAACAGTATCGGCCCGCATTTCGGCCGAAAGCGCCCTTGCCAAAGCACGTCTCGAAGAACTGGCACCCCAGATCAAAGAGCAGCTTCTCAACCAGGGCGTAAATTTGACCGAAATAACTGTGGACATTTCGTCGAGAAATCCCGATGAAAGTAACAGGAATCAGATGTATGGCAGAAAAAACAGATCCGGTCGCATTCAGGCAGGCGGCAACGACACTGCTGAAGCGATTATAAGAAAGAATGTGCTGCCCAATCTGAGACGGGCTGCGTTGAATATCAAAGCAGTTGACCTGACCGTATAGGAGGCATGGTTCGATGGCTATAGAAACAGTAAACATACCTGAAAGCGGCTTGAATCTTAATACGACAAGAACGCCGACACAGGAGCTTGGCAAAGACGACTTCCTGAAGCTTCTGACCGT
>JAKJFO010000096.1 GCA_022704885.1 Candidatus Rifleibacteriota bacterium
GGCAACTACGCCGTTTTCGATGTCGCCGTTGCCGAGGCGGTAGATCGCTTCCATGATACTTCTGACTTCGCGCTCGATCATTTCGATTTCTTTGCGATGTTCGGTGCCAATCGGAAACTTCTGGTCGCGCAGCATGTTGACGGCCTGGCGGGTGCAGCGCAGGCCCTGAGCGTTCGCCTCTTTGGTCGGAATGCCCATGGCTTCGTGCGGCGATTTAACGATTACCTTGTCGGCGCCAGCGAGAACGGCAACCGAAGCACCCCAGCTGATGACCGAAAAGGCCTTGGCTTCGTCTTCAGGAAAGCCGCCCATCCACTGATGAAAGACCGTGGTCAACTCATAATCACTGAAGCCCTCGCGCTTGAAAAATTCGTGGGCGAGGCTTTTGAGCGAAATCAGCGCCGCGATATCCTGAAACATGTTGCCGCCCTGGCCGTAGCCGAGAGTCAGCGATTTCACACCCTGGCGAAGCGCAAGAATGCCTTCGACGATAGCGACGACGTGGCTGACGAACGGCGGCACGAGTGTGCCGGTCAGCGGGCCAAAAGGCTCGCGGTTGATGTGAACGCCGTTTTCTTCGTAGATTCCGACGAGGCGATCGACGTATTTCCAGTCTTCGATCGACTTTTTCAGCGGAACCTTCTTGGCATAAGGAATATTGTAAGAAATACCACCGCCCTCGTAGCTGGTAAACCCGCCGGCCAGCGTGATTTCGGCGAGCAGACGGGCATCGGGCGTGCCATGACGAACCTGAATCGGTTTTTTAACCGCTTCAGTAACCTGGCGACAACCGATGAGACCGTGATTAACTGCCGGAAAGCCGTTGAGCAGAGAAGTTCGTGCCTGCAGCGATTTTTCGATGCCGACGGCGGCTTCCTGATAGCGGTTCTGGCGGGTATAGGCGTCGATGGTGGTCGGCAGCAGATCGGCTTCGCCCTCGTTTTCGAGATACTGCAGAAGCTTGATATGGTCTTGAATCAGAGCAACACCGGCGCGGGGCTGCAGCAGCGTTTCGCCGGTTTCTGAGGCCTTTCGCATGGCTACGGCAAAGTTTTTGGCAGCCGGAATTTGTTTCTGATATTCGATACCTTCTTCGAGATCGAGACCCTTGCCGGTTGGCCAGGTTTCGAGAATTTCGCTGCGGATCCGGTTGAAACTGTCGCGGCTAAGCATGTGTGAACTCACGGTGACTGAACTCCTTAACTTGTTCGTTGTGATGCATTCTGGTCAGATATTGAACGGCCGAAGCGGCGCTCTGTCGCGGAAATTCCGAGGCCAGACAGCCCAACAGCGGCAAAACATATTCGGTATCGGCATAATACTCGAAATTTTCAGGAAGCAGATGAACTCTCTCTGAGTCAGCCGGCTTTGGCGCCGGTAACTCGAGAATGTCGCCGGCCCGCCCCATGGCGGCAAGAAAGCCACCGCTGCCGATGATGCGGCTGACGCGGCGCAGATCTTTGCCGGTCTGAGCCATGACCGGGCCTTTGGTCGTCATGACTTCTTCGATAGTTCCGGCGTGGCGGACAAGTGCGTGTTGAAGGCATGCGGCTGCCAGCAGACGGTCATACTGCTGCTCGGCCAGGTCGACCGGCAGATAGCTGGTATTGGCAGAGAGCCTGTCAACATAGCTCTGCATGTTGGCATAACCATTCTGAACATCTTCGAGGCTCAGAGTAAAAAAATCCTTTGCCGTGTCAAAAGCAGCGGCAGCGCTTACCCGCATACCAAGGTCGCCTTCGACGGTGCGCTTGATTTTTGGTTCGACGATGCCCTTGAGAATGGTTCCTGAATCGGGATTGTAAGCTTCGCAGAACGAATAGAAATCGGTGGTGGCACCGCCCATGTCGATGAGAGCAAAGCATTCCCAGCCGGAAACCTGGCTTCCGATGGCTTCGACCAGATTGAGCACGGCCAGCGGAGTCGGCAACGGCTGAGTGTTGAAGCGGCGCACCAGCTCGTCGAGGCCTTTTCCCGCAACTATGCGTTCGAGGAATACCT
Source organism: Candidatus Rifleibacteriota bacterium (assembly GCA_022704885.1). The sequence continues at coordinate 2,002 of JAKJFO010000096.1, forward strand.
GTCTGATCGTCTCTCTGACCGGCTCAATATTGAGTCTGCCGAAATCGGGCATGAGATTCTCGGTAATGCGCAGGTCGCGGTCGCCAAGGAGGTCGCCGATCTGATCTACCGCCTGATTATTACCGGCGAAGACGATGGTGCCGTTAAAGGCAGAGCCGGCAATGGCGCGGGCGTTCTCGGTTACGTAGCGCTCGTTGCCACCGTCAGTACCGCCACATAGCAGCAGAATGTCGGGATGTGCCTGCTCGATAGCGGCGATGCAGCTGCGTGTCAGGCGATACGGGTAGGCAGCGCAGATTCTGGCACCAGCCGAGAAGGCGGCGAGGCGGGCGATATGCAGTGTCATTTCGGGCACCAACCCGACGACAGCGACATTCAGCCCACCTTTGGCCGACGACGAAAAACGGAGAGGGACAGGTGCCGGCCCGATACTGTGCCAGTCATACTCCGGCTGCAGCTGGTGCAGCGCGGCATAGACGCCATCTGGCAGATGGCTGGTGGTGGTTGCCACTACCGCGCGCGACTTCACGCTGAAGCGATCGTGGCTGAGATTGAACATCGCCGCCTTGGTCCAGGTCGAGCCGATGTCAATGCAGATAATGCCGTCTTCAATCATTTCCCTTTTGCCTTGTATCAAGGTCGTTTTTCAGCAATTCCACCACTTTTGCGAGATCACAGTCAGGGCCGAACACCCTGTCATACCCCATTTTCAAAAATTTTGCCTCAACCTCGGCGAACGGGGTCTTGCCGACCACGAGATTGCCGCCGACGTAGAGAATAATGTCTTCGAGACCTTTTTCGATGCACTTTTCGCGCAGCCCGGCGCAGTCGATTTCGCCATGGCCGTAGAGCGACGAAACCATGATGGCGCGGGCATCGGTTTCGATTGCAGCGTTGATGAACTCTTCCTGGCTGACCATGACGCCAAGGTTGGTGACCTTGAAGCCGGCTTCGCTGAAAAATGCTTCGAGAATCTTGTTGCCGACTGAATGGCAGTCGAAACCGATTACGCCTAATACGATGTTTACTGGAGTCATTGTTTTTTTCCTGGTCTGTTCAGCAAGTTTTTTATCAGTTCTTCGAGATACAGAAGCGAGCCGCGCTCGATCTGGTAAGCAAAGTCGATCAGCAGACCGCCACGCTGCCGGAAAAGGTTGATCGCATGCAGCAGCTCAGACGGCAGTTGCGCAGCAAAGCCGGGCGGCACGATCAGCACATCTTTATCGTCGATAAATTTTTCGATTGCAGCCGGCTTTTCATCGAGGTAACAGATACCTGACAGGTCGCCGTTAAAACCGGACTTACCGACCCAACCGCTGATAATCTGAAAAAAACGCCGGCTCTGGTAGAGCACACCGGCACGGCTGTCGTTGTTGAGCCTGGCGAGAGCGATCAAAGTCGCCTGCGATGGAGATACCACTACCGGCACAGCCTTGTCGGCCAGTTCAGGCACCAGGCTGCGCAATTCTTCGATGTGGTTTGAGGTGGTCAGAATCAGGTCGAAAGGCGCCAGAACCGTCGCCGGATCTTTTGCTTCACGCAACTCGGCAAAGAGAAAACGCGCGGTAGCAATGTGTGTCAAAGGTGCCAGCTGAGATTGGTATATACCAAGCGCTTCCGGATTGCAGTCGATGGCAGCTATGGCAAATTGCGAAAACCGCTCTTCGCGGCGGGTCAGCAGCAGGTTGAAGAGGTCTGCCATCTCGCGCCAGGCAAAGCCGATATCTTCGAGCTGCCATATGCAGTTTTCGATCAGCTGTGTGGCCTGCTCGAGCCGGCTGGTCGGCCGGTCAGATTCTTTGGCATCAGCAGCTTTAACATCAGTGTTGTGTAAGCGGGTCTGGCGCGCTCTGACCGGCGCACCCTGCTGCGATGCCGGCGAGTCAGCCACCAGGCTGCCACGACCGCGTGCGGCAACAATATAATGCTGTTGAACCAGCATTTCATAAGCTTTTTTGATGGTTCCGCGGGCGACTTTGAGCTGCAATGCCAGTTCGCGCTCGGCCGGCAGCTGTTGGCCCGGCGTCAGGCGGCCGGCTCTGATCAGCGCAGCTATCTGGCTGCTGATCTGCCTGTAAATAGGCTCCTGCCCATGATTATTGATTTTAACCGGCAACATCGAGTATGACCGCCAAGATTGGTATAGTCCAACAAAACCATTCTATACCAATTTTCAGCAAAGTCAACCAAAATTGGCGATTGCGATTAACCTGCTTCGCCAATGCTACACAGTGCAGGCGCGCACGAGCAGGAGAGGAGTTCGCTCTGCCAGCGGGTGAATTTGTTTTGATAGCTTTGCGAGGCGTTGGCCGGGCTGGTAGATGGAAGCACAACCAGTTGATAACGATTTGCCAGATCGGGTGATACTTTCAATACATGGTGTTTGAATGAGCTGAAGGCCTTCTGGCCGTTGAAGCAGATTTTGCGAACCTGCGGCAGTTTTTTAAGCAGACCGGCGATATCGTTGGGGTGTTCTGATTCTTTTTCGATACTTGAATCAAGACTGCCCTCGCGCCGACACTGCTGCAGCACGTCCCATAGCGCAATACGCAGGGTTGAAAGCACTTCACAGCGGCGAGCGTAATCAGTCGAGAACTCGACACCGGCGCAAGCAAAAATGAATTTCCAGAAAAGATTGTGTGGGTGTGCGTAGTATTGTCCGGCCCGCAGCGAAGCCTCACCCGGCATCGAGCCCAGCACCAGCACGACAGCATCTTCCACTACAACTGCTGCAAAACTCTTTTTCACAAGACATTATCCCTGATCAGTCATACAAAAACAGGCGACCCGTCGGGCCGCCTGCTTGCGTTTCAACCCCATTCAAATAGCAATCATGAATTTTCTGAATCCCCAGCACTCTCGTCGGCGATTATCTTCTGCAATTCTGCTTCAGTTAAACCGGTGGCCTGCATGATCGTCTCAGGCGCAATGCCGAGACGAAACATTCTAACTGCTATCTCAGAGCGACTCTCTGCCTTGCCTTCTGCTTTGCCTTCTGCTTTGCCCTCTGCTTTGCCCTCCGCTTTGCCTTCTGCCTTGCCAATCTCAATACCCTCTGCTTTACCTATCTCTATACCCTCTTTGAGTCGGGTGTTCATCTCGAGGTTGTAGACAAATTTATCTTTCTCACGGGCTTCCATGAGAACCCGCATACGTTCGTTCGCGTTGATACGTTTTAGTTCAGAAATGGCCATAACTATATTCTCCTCGTCTTCAAGATACTCAGGTATCTTCACATCCATTTTAACGTAATCACGTGAAAATTTCATCACATGCAGCCATTTTTCCAGCCTTGTCATCTCTTTTCGCGGCTTAGTTTCACGAAATTTGGTCAGATCTATGTAGTGCAACGCCAAAGTGTCCTTTAGAATTATGCTGCTGTCGTGATTACAGAATTCAAAAACTTCATGAACCCTGTTCGATTCAGGAAACAGATCGAAATTCATGATCGAAATACTGGTAGCCGAGCTCAAACTGGCGTAACTATCTCCAGCATGCGCCTGGTCAGCATACAATCGGGCAACATAGAGAACCGTTCTTGGGACATAAGAGCTATGCTGGCATGCCTGCGCCTCGATGTTATACCAGCGCCCCATTTTGTCACGCGCTTTAACATCGACAATTGTCAGCTTTTCATCAAAGAAACGCCGCAAATTGAATGGGTTCAGATATCGCAAGGCCTCTATCTGGCGCTCATTCTCAAGCTGCAACACGGCATTTATCAGACTGATGGTGATTCGCTCGTGGCCTTTACGCCCAAATATCCATTGAAAGGCAAAGTCGTTGAGCATCGAATAGATTTTGTGTTCCTTATTCAATACAATAGGGACTGACATGATCGCATGACCTCCGGCTGAAAAATTTCGGAGTGTTCGACAAAGCCATCGATTTTAATCACTCCGATAGTTAATCAGCGGAAAAATGAAATGGGGAAAAAATATTTGAGGATTTTTTCTGATGGTGACAGCGTGAGAGTGACGGGCTATAATGGCGTTGTCTGATCAAGCAATAGAGAGGTTAATGATGAACGTTGCCAAAGCTTTTGTGATCTTTTCAACAATACTGCTGCTGATCGCAGCTCCCGCCTTCAGCTCAGAAACAGCAAACGCCACCTACGAAGAAGTAGTAAAACGCGTGGCAGGCATGACCCGCGATCAGCAGGCGCGCGAGTTCGCAAAAAAATACGATCTCGACATAGTCAACATCACCTGGGAAGACACCGCCCGTGACCTCGGTTCCTCAATGGGGCCCAACATAAGCGACATGACCATTCAGGTTCACCACGGCAGCAAAGAAGCACGCCAGATGACCTGCATGCCGGTTATCAGATTTCCCAATTTCACCGACAAGACAGCTGATATTCCGCTCGGAAAACTCTACGCGCGCGTCGGCAACGAAAAGGGCAAAGAGCTCAAAACCATTCCGCTCGGCGCTCTGCTCGAAGACCCGCGCCCACTCATGAGCAACCCGTCTTCATGGCCGGGCGAAGGAAATATGCTGCTGGCACAGCGCGACTCGCACGTGCTGGTATCGGCGCAGGCCTGCTTTTTGCCTATTCCCAAAGGCGATGAAGCGACCTTCAACCCGGTCATTTTCAATTACCAGTCCGGAGCTGGCAACCCGGCGGTGCTGGCAATACTGGTCACCCGCGAAGGAACCAGCATGACGATCATCGACAACCAGCGTGATTCAGTGCAAAACGGCGGCGCCAGGGGCCAGCGGCTTTTTTTCAACCTAAACGGGGAAAAAGCCTCGCTGACCGGCAAACGCGCCAGCGATGTCGCTGCTGCCGAACCAGTCACCACACCCGTCGAGCCTGATAAACCCGGGCGTCCGACTGCGCCGGCAGTAGGCAAATCTGGCGGTGACAACATGGTCATGCTGATTCAGGTGCCGCTAAAGCACAAGTCATTCCCGACACCTCAATTCTCGGACTCTTTCGACAGCAAATCTTCATTAAAGCGTGACCGAGAAGATGTTTCAAACGTCGAAGCGGCCGTAATCGGCCACGGCGAAATCGAAGGGCCTTTCGTCGAGATGGACAGCCAGGCAATCGAACGCGACGACCGCTACCCGATCCGCGTCACCGTGCAATTTTACAAGGCTACCGATAACGGCGTCGTCAGTGAAGATGATATAAAGTCGATCAAAGAGCAGATCGACCAGGTCTACGCCGACGGCAGCTACGTCGGCTCGCTCGTAGTGCCTGACGACGAATCACTGCAACGCCCCACCGACTGGAAACCAACTAAAATATCTTTCTGACTTGCCTGCTCAAAAATCCTTTACTGGCTAAGCGCTGAACATGCTGGCGAATCTTTGAGATGTTCATTTTCTTTGGCGTAGTCAAAGGCTGTCTTGCCAGATTTGGTTGTTAATTTCGCGTCAGCTCCTGCCTTAAGAAGAGCCATTATTACTTCTGGATTCCTGTTATGCCAGGCTGCCTCCATCAGTGCCGTATAACCAGATTTATCGGTAGCATTCACTTCTGCGCCAGCGCTGGCAAGAGCTGAAATTATATCTGAACAGGAATTCATCTGTGCTGCCGCAATGATAGGCGTGTGACCATCTTTATTTGTCGCATTAACATCAGCGCCGGCCTTAACCAGAGCTGATATCACTTCCGGGTTCGGGCTGATTCGTGCAGCCCGCATCAAAGCTGTCATGCCCTTATCGTCGCAAGAATTCACTTCTGCACCGGCATTAACCAGCGCAGTTATCATTTCTGGATTGTTGTTGTACTGTGCCGCCCCCATCAAGGCAGTCATGCCCTCCTGGTCTTTAGCATTCACATCTACTCCGGCCTTTACAAGCGCGGTCACGATTTCCGGGTTGCGATTGTATTTCGCAGCCTCAAACAGAGGCGTTGCACCATTTTTATCTCTTTCGGTCACTTCGGCTCCTGCCTTAATCAATGCTGTGATTACTGCCGGATTGGTATTCCAGGCAGCAGCCTTGCGCAAGGGTGTAACACCCAATGTGTCTCTCACATTTACGTCTGCTCCAGCACTGGCAAGCTCTGCAATGATTTCTGGCTTTTTGTTAAATTCGGCGGCAAAGAACAAAGCAGTCGAGCCAGCTTCTATTTTAAAATTTACCTCTGCCCCAGCTTTAACAAGCGCCCTGATGACCTCTGGATTCGAGTTGTTAGCCGCTGCTATGATCAAAACTGTCGCACCACCATCAGTTTTTGCGTTCACATCTGCACCTGCTTTAACCAGTTCTGCAATGACCTCTGCCCGTGGATTGTTGGCAACTGCCCAGATCAAAACGGTATTATCAATTGCATCTCTGGCATTTACATCGGCTCCTGCCCGGATGAGCGCAGCTATGACCTCCGGGTCTGAGTTATGAGCAACTGCCCACATCAGTGCCGTTGCGTTCTTTTCGTCGCGGGCATTAACATCGAGACCGGCTTTTATTGCAGCTTCTGTCGCCGCCAGAGTTATGCTCGAAAATGCTTTGGGCTCTTGTGCATATGCAATCCCCGAACACATACAAAACAAAAAAAGTAGATATTTTGCGACATACTTCATTTGATTTCCTCCTTGAGACTATTCGATACAGATATACATCAAACAGCCGTAAAATACTTACAGATTTTTAGGTTGACGAAAGTGTCTTCGAGCCTGGCAAGCCGTTATTATCAGAACAACCGGCAAACAGCAAAGCATAATAATTCTATAATCACCTGTAACACTGGTTATCAACAGGCTATGGTGTTGGAAGCGGGCTGATCGCCGGCTTAACAATTTCAGGTGTATTTTCGTGCTGCTTGCGCTTGATTATTCTGACCTGTGGATTGTTTTGATAGAACTTTTCAAGGCGCTCATACCAACATTCGTTGCTCTTTTGATCGAGAATGAATTCAAAAGTGCCAACAGCACGAGAAACCCTGACAAAATCGCTTAGAAATGAAAATATTGCGTTCGCAGAAGCCTCATTTGCTATGAGAGCAGCATTTTGAGCATCGATTAAATCAAGAATACTTATCAATCCTTGAGAGTAGGCATTCTGCACCATTTGCAACACCTTGGCAGCATATTCAGAACGAGTTTTTGACAGCCTTATGCTGGAAAATGAAGCGCGAGCATCTTCAAGAGTGGCCCTGGTGTTGAGCTCCAGCTTTTGCATCAACTGAAGTTTGTCGGCTGCAAGCTTGTTGGCACCAGCTTCAGCCTCTTTTATAGCGGCTTTGCGATCTCCACCTTCATAAAGTGGAATTGACACGTTCAAGCCAATGCTCCAGTCATTTTTATCGGGATAACGAAAAACACTGTTAAAGGGCGCTGGCATAGCAGGTTTTGTGTCTCCGACACCAGTTTCTCTGATTGTTCGGCTGAAATTTCCCTGTAACGCGATAGTTGGCTGACTGTAGCGTCGCCGGGCCGAGTTGTATAAACGGTCAGAAGCTTCGACCGCGCGGTTCAGCTGTTGAATTTCAGGAGCAAAAAAGAAGGTTTCGTTGACCAGAAAATCCCTGAATGAGCGATAGCCATTGGCATTATCTACGTATGGCGCAATGCGCTGATAATCAAGGAAGAAAACTTCTGAAAAAATATCCTGATCAACCGTAGTGAACTCTTCTTCCTGCGAGGCATTCAAAATCTGGTTCAATGCCAGCTCCGCTTTTTTACGCCTGGCCGTAGCGTCAATAATTGCCTGGCGGGAACTTGCCATCTGAATCTCCCAGCGATAAACCTCAGCTGGAGCTGATGAACCAATCTGCTCCCGTAGCCTGGCAATTTCAAGATTAGTTCTGGTTACTTCGAGGTTGTCATGCTGTATCGTCTGTAAAGTCTTGGCCTTGAGCACATTCAAATAGGCGATAGCAGCGTCTCTTATGATATCGAGAAGCAGCGCCCGCTCTTCTTCCTTACGTGCTGCCTGAAAAAGCTTCTGTATATCTATGTTGGCACGGGCCGGTTCATTATAGATAACGTACTGCAGGTCGCTGCCAATAATTGTTGAATACTGGGCAGGCGTCAAAATCGACTCGGCACGATCATTGTCGAGAACAGCCTGTCGCCCGAAAGCACTCAACTTCGGTCGGAGCTGCGCTCGTGCGCGTTCTATTTTCTGTTCGCCTGAATTCAACTCCTGCCGCTTGGCGATAAGCTGCAGATTGCGCTGCAAAGCCGTGTGAATAACCTCCGTCAGTGAAATCTTCTTTTCGCAAATTTCAGGTTCTTCATTGATCAGAACAGCATCAGTCATCTGCTCCCAGGTCGGGAAAATCCCGATTTCACGTGCAGTCTGCATGTTTATAGTGAGCCGTTCGCTTTGAGGAAATGCCGTCTGAAAGCTGGCGGGATTTTCTCCGGCCAGCAGGCGCTGAAGGTTTATGGCTATGCGGCGGGCCAGCTTCTGGGTATCGAACTCTGCGGTAATACTTACAAAGACTCCTCTTTCGACCGGTTGTTGACCAAGCATGTTCATACTTGGTATTTGCTTGCTGTTGATGTGCGCTATGAGCTGATCACGTTGCTCGGCAGCAATATCTATGAGTGGAGCAAGATAGATCGCTTCAGCCGCATCCAGCTGCTGAAAGGTTTTTTCGATGCTGTTTTTGTCAGCTTCGACTATTGTCAGTTCGACATCTCTTTCTGCTGCGATACTGGTGAGTTTTTCGGTTAACTGGGGAATTCCTTCAAGCATAAAAGAACTGATTACCAGATGCAGGTTTTTAAACGCCCTGATTTCCTGAAAGCGGTCTATATGCCGGCCAATATCAATTGCCATGTCGATATAGCAGAAGTTCTCAACGCCACTGGTTCCATCGTGCAATGGCAACCCCAGCATTTTTGCGTTTATTATATGAACAGCAAAAGCTGGTTTAGCATATTTCTCGCGCTGTGCCAGCAGGTGAGATGCTACCGGGCCAAGACAAAGAATTACATCGACAGCGGGATCACGGAAAAGACCTTCAATAGCATCCACCGTAGTTTTGTGGTCAAAACTTGCGATTTTATGGTGTTCTGGTGAAAATACAATCTCATCAGTTTCGCTGATGAGATTTTTAATCTCTTTTCGGGTTCTAGCCAGAAGATCGGTCATGCGTTCGCTTTGTCCATCTGTGATAACGCCAACGTTGAGGGTTTCGGCGCGAATGCTAGAAACTGTGAACAGCGTAAAGATCAGCAAAATCAGGCATGAGTCGATGCGTTTGCTGCTTGTTTTCATGATAGCCTCCATCGTTTTTTCAGTTCCATCTGTGGTTCAGCGAAAATTTATGGGCAAGATGCATGTACGATCAATTACTCACACATTTTAAAACAATCATTTGATTTAAACAATCATTTTAATTATAATAGGAAAAATTATAGAGGTGAACATAATGGCAGACAAAAAAATCTCGACGCGTGACCTGCTGATCGAAACAGCCGGCGAACTTTTTGCAGAACACGGATTTGCCGGCACCAGCATTAAGATGATTGCAGAAAAGTCCAACCAGAACATTGCTGCCGTAAACTATCATTTTGGCGGCAAACAGAATCTATTTTTAGAAACCCTCAGATTTGTGCTTGGTATAATCATGACGCCGATACCAGCTAAAAAACATGGCAAAACGAAACCAGCCAAGCTTGCCCGCGAGTTGTCAGCCTATGTTTCTGAGCGCACCAGATTTCTTCTCAGTTCGACAACTCCGCAGTGGTACGGCAGACTGATTGTTCGTGCCATATTTGATGTACCTTCTGAAGTGCACAAAATAGGGATCGAGCTCTTTTCACCAGACTTTGATTATCTGACCGATCTGGCTTTGCAATACGAAGCAGCAATTGAACCAGCCGAAGCACGTCGCTGGGCCTACTCTGTTGTTGGGCAGATCTTCTTTTATGTGTTCGGGCGCAACGTGATACTTCTGGCCAATAACCTTTCTTCCTATTCAGAAGATTACATCGATGCGGTTTCTAAGCAGATCGGTGAAATTGCTTTGCAGTGGCTGAAAATCGACCATGGAAGGAAAAAGAAATGAAAGTTGCTGTAAACGTTATGCTTGCGCTGTTTGTTCTGCTCTCGATATTGCTGCCGTTCTCGCTCACAGCTAAGGAAATTGCTGTTGCAGTAAAACCAGTTACAACAAAGGTTTTTGCCGAGTGCTTGCAGGTTCAGGGCAGCGCTGATGCGGTTAATACCGCCAAGGTTTCTGCCCGTATACCTGGTCCGATTGAAGCTGTTTTTGTTGAAGAAGGCGACCCGGTTGAAGCCGGTGTGACCTGCTTGTTTCAGATTGATTCTGTCAAGTTGCAGAAAAATGTCGAGATTCGCAAACAGGAACTGGCCATTGCCAGATATTCATTGAAAGAGAAAGAGGCGCAGCGAAAACAGGCAGTAGCTGACCTTGAAAAAGCTCGACTGGATTTTGATCGTTTCAGACTGCTCTGGGAAGAAAATTCTACCAGCAAAGACAACTACGAAAAAATACAGCTCAAACATAGAATGAGCGAATTGACAGTTGAACATGTACAGGCCATCATAGACCTGGCCGGAGAACAGCTTAAACAGGCGGAACTGGCGGTACGTATCGCTGAGAAGGATTTCGCAGATTCAAAAGTATATGCGCCGATCAGTGGTCGGGTTATTGCCAGAATGCAGGAACCTGGCGAAATGGCGGCGCCCGGCATACCGATTTTGTTGATAAAAGACCTGAAAGAGGTCGAGGTTAAGGCATATTTGCCGGCTGAGTATTATCATCGAGTTATTCCTGGCTCAACTACTGTGGAAATAAGCACTCGCGCGTCCAGGCCGACTGAGACGGGAATCACTTATAAGAGTCCGGTAATCGATCCGGCCTTGCGCACTTTTCAGATCAGGTGCTCCAGCCTAGCACATGAATCTCAGATGATCCCCGGTGAACTTGTTGAACTAAATGTTCTGCTTTTGCGCCGGGAAGGCCTGGCTGTGCCCGACAACGCGATTCTTCAACGCGAGCAGAGTAGAATTGTATTTATTGTCGAAAATGGCAAAGCACGCATGATCAAGGTTACATGTGGGCTCGAGAATGATGGCATGACTGAAGTCTTTTCGGATGAGCTCAAGCCTGAAATGCAGTTGATATCGCAGGGGCAATACCTGCTTAACGATGGACAGCCGGTAAAAATATCAGCTGGAGGCCGCTAAGATGGGATTTTTACAATTCCCGGTCAGACGGGCGGTTGCTGTCTTCTGTTTGATGCTGGCCATCACGGGCCTGGGTATCAACTCATATCGCAAACTTGCGCTCGAAGAGCTTCCCAAAACCGACATGCCCTATATTACCGTGGTAACAGTTTACCCGGGCGCTTCTCCAGGTGAGATAGAAACAGACGTAGCCAGGCAGGTCGAAGATGCCGTTGGCTCCATAGACGGGCTTAAAAGCATACGCTCGGCCTGTATGGAAAATGTCTGCCAGACGCTTCTCGAGTTTAATGTTGGCATCGATGTTGACCGCGCCGCGAATGACGTTCGAGAAAAACTCGATCTCATCGTCAATGACTTTCCTGAAGGGGTTGAAAAGCCGCGCGTGCTCAAGTTCGATATCAACGCGCAGCCGATTGCTAATTTTGCCATAACTGGCAGCCTGCCGCTGGATGCGTTGTTCGACTACGCCGACAATGAATGTCGTGACCAGCTCGCCACGATAAAGGGTGTTGCTGATATCAGCTTAACTGGCGGTTCTCAACGCGAAGTTCAGGTGCTGCTCGATCGCAATCGTCTGGCGGCAAAGGGATTGACCAGCATGGATGTCGTAAATATGCTGCGTCGCGAGATAAGAATGATACCGGTTGGGCGCATCAGACAGCAGGGAATCGAGTATGCCATTAAATTTGACGCTGAAGTCAGCGAAATTTCTGAGTTAGAGAAGCTGGAAATAGCTAACAGCAAAGGGCAACGCTGCTATCTTCGCGACATTGGCAGTGTTCTGATGGGCAGCGAAGAATTGCGGCAGAGTGCTTCCGTCGATGGTCGACCTGCTATTGCCGTGCGCATCATCAAAAAGGCTGATGCCAACGCGGTAGATGTCGTCGATAGAGTCAGACAAAAAATAGAGCAGCTAAAACAAGAGTTGCCCGGCGGAATAGAACTGATCTGGGTTTCAGATACAGGTAACTATATTCAGGCATCGGTCGACAGTGCAGTCAGCAATATCTGGCAGGGCATTGTGCTCACTGCCGTCCTCATGTTTTTCTTTTTATATAACCTCAAATCGACACTGATTGTTGCGATTACCATGCCAATAACCGTTATTGCCAGCATTTTCATGATTTCACTGCTTGGTTACTCGCTGAATACGGTTACGCTGCTGGCGCTTGGTCTCTCTATCGGCATTCTGGTAACAAATTCGATCGTTGTGCTCGAAAGTATCACGGTTGAGCTCAAAACTGCAGACGACAGTAAAACTGCCGCGATTAAAGGCACGGAAAATATCTTTGCCGCAGTCATTGCGAGTGCTGGCACAAACATTGTTGTGCTTTTTCCGATCAGCATGATGAGTGGGCAGATCGGGCAGTTCTTTATACCGTTTGCCATTACCATGGTTGGAATCACAGCCATATCGTTGTTTGTTTCGTTCACTCTTACTCCAGCCATTTCAGGGCAAATTCTCAAACGTGAAGAGAGTAAAAGCGGCTTTCTGGCAAGAATTGAAGCCGGCTGGAACCGCGGCTTTGCTCGTTTTACCACTCTGACAACCAGTTTTATCGAAACCTTGTTGCACAATCGCTTCTATTCATATGTTTGTGTCGGTATTTCCACACTATTGCTGATACATGCATTGTGGCTGGTGCCGAGGCTCGGCTTCAGTTTCCTGCCGATTTCTGATCGCGGCGAAATCATTGTAAAATTGGAGCTTCCAACTTCGTTTTCACTCGAAAGAACCATCGCAGAAGTAAAAGAAATTGAAAAGCGCCTGGCAGATCTGCCGCATCTCAAGCACAGTCTGATTACTGCCGGGAAAATCGACGGCAACATTGGACAGACTTCAGAAGGTGTTTATCTGGCGCAAATTCTCTGCGTTTTTAACGATAAAACCGAGCGCAATACCAGTATTTTTGAATTGCGCGATATGGTCTCTGCGCGTTTATCGCAGATTCCTGATACATTGGTGACAATTTCTTTACCCGATCAGGTCGGCGCCGGAGCTGAAATTAAATTAGTAATCTGCGGTAACGATTTTGCCGTTCTCGATGAAGTAACCAATAGATTAGT
>JAKJFO010000097.1 GCA_022704885.1 Candidatus Rifleibacteriota bacterium
TCTGCGCTGCTGCCTGTGGCTCAACCGATGAATCAGTGTCGTCTGTGGTCTGCTTAACATTGCCGACGGGTGCTTCTCTGGTAGAATCGAGTGTTGAGTCTTCGCCTGGCTGCGTTAAACTCTCACCGGTAGAAACTGGAGCCGGAGGTGGCTCTGATGGCTGTGATGGTGGGGGCGTAGTCGGTGGTCTGCCGGTCGCCGCCTTGCGGCCCATGCGTTCGAGGCGTTTTTTCCAGCCGAGAAAACTGACTACAACATCTTGAGTGCGGGGGGTTGCGATGATACCGATTCTGAACATGCGAAAAAGGTAGACGAACCAGACTTCTGCCCGCTGTCCCTTAAGCGAACCGCGCAGTCTGACGTCGAACCGCAGCGGATGAAATATGGCAGTGATTAAGGCGAGCGAACTCACTGCCACCGCGATCAGCAGCAGTGCCCAGATTATCTGCCAGATTGTCGAAAGTATTTCCATCAGGGTGTGATCAAATTGGTTGGCTGCGGTGCCAGCGAAATTTCAAAGCGTTCAGCGGCTGCGAAGACCTCGCCGTCAAGTTGATAAGGCGTTGGCCGGTCGGCCTCGACGACAAAATGCCGGCCCTGCAGCGACTCGGCAACATCTTCAGGAAATCTGCCATTGCCGCGGGCAAAGTTGAGCAGCCGCAACAGGCTGCCAACCGAAAAGCGCTTGAGCAGAACGAGATCGAGTATGCCGTCGTCGAATCTGGCCTGCGGCGCAAAAAAGAGTTCGCCGCCATAACGTCGCATATTGGCGATTATCGCATAGTATCCATGGTGTACTATGCCATCGCAGGTGACTTTGAGCTTTGGCGGCCGGTAAGTCATGAACTTTTGCAGCCCGGCAACTACATAGGCAGCCCGGCCAAGCAGCTTTTTGCGCCAGCCACCGACGGCGCCGGCTACTTCTGCGTCGAAGCCAAAACCGGCGACAAAAAGATATTTTCGACTGTTACAGACAGCCGTGTCGACTTTCTGAACCGCGCCGGTTACCAGAACTTTTACGGCATCAGACACTTTGAGAGGTATGCCGAGCTCGCGGCCAATTACATTGGCTGTGCCGGCCGGGATGATACCGAGTATACCACCTGGTGCAAGTGAGTTGAGCAGGTTGTTGATGGTACCGTCACCGCCGGCCGCTGCGACTATTGTGCCTGGTATCGCGCTGAGCCGTGCAGTTTCACTGCTGGCATGTTCCTGCGATGTGGTTTTGACGATTTCGATCGCGGTATGGCGGGCAAGTCGCTCGCAGGATGATTCCAGACCTTTGAAGTCGAGAGTTCTGGCGCCGGAATTGGCGAGAATGTAAATTTTGCCTTGTGATTCAGCCTTCATTGACGGTAACCGCTTTATATGAACCGTTATCGAGTTCGATACGGTAAAACTCGGCATTCTGTGCGTGTGAAAAGGCCACCAGGGTGTCGGGGCGCAGAGCACGGCGCAGGAATGTGTTGCGGGCCTGCAGGGTTTCGATTGGATAAAGGTCGAAAGCCTCGTGTCGTCTGGGGTTCATATGTAGAGGAGTCGGGCAGATGTCGGCCGGGTAGATCAGGTTGCGCCGGCTGTCTCTGATTCTGACGATCTGGTGGGCCGCGGTATGGCCGCCGCTGACTTCTACGCTTATGCCATCGGCTATTTCGCAGTCGCCACTGATAAAATGCACGTTGCCGGTTTCGAAAAGCGGCAGAAAATCGTGAACGTGATAGCTGCTGCGTGAAAAATCATCGGGCCGGCAGGCTGCCGACCATTCGTCACGTTGAATGTAGAGCGCTGCCCGGCGAAAAACTGCGATGGTATCATCACCTGACGAGCAGGTTGAGCCGCCACAGTGGTCGAAGTGCAGATGAGTGTAAACTATATGCGTGATATCATCTGGCGACAGACCGAAGTTTGCAAGATGGCTCACTACCGTTGTCGAATCTTCGAGACCCATCGTTTTAAGCCTGGCCGATCGATGCTTTCGCCCTGAACCTGTATCGACGAGCATATTGATGCCGTCGCCTCTGATCAGCAGAAAATTGATGCCGAGCTGAATGCGATTTTTTGCGTCGGGCATGGCAAATGCTTCCCATTCAGAGCGGGGCAGACCGGCAAAGGTGGCGGCGCCATCCACCAGCATCCGCCCTTCCTGCAGGATATCGACTTCATATTTTCCGGTTTTCACGAACTTTTCTCCATCTCAACAATTATGCCACAGTCACAGGTGCCAACTGCAAGTTTTATTCTTCGGCCGCACCATCATTCGGTTGCTCTGGTTGGGTCGAGAATATGCGCTCGCCGGTTTCCTCAAACCTGAAAGTGACATTGAGCGGGCCAATGGCGTAGGTATCTTCGGGAACTGCCGCAATCAGTATGAACTGGCGATTCAGTTCCTTGATGCGGTTGACCATATCGTAGAAAGACAGCATCGAATCTGACGACAGATCACCAAAGCGGCCGGTGAGCGGATTTGCGATCATGCCCAGCCTGACCACTTCCTGATTGATTTCATCCATGAACCGTTTGAGATTGCGGGCGATCTCGCCACGGTTGAGAGTGCCGTCAATCTGAATCGAAGCGATTTCCTGGTTTTTGCGGAAAATCAGATTGTTGGGAAGCAGAATGAAACGCACGTTGCCAAGCTGTTCACCGGCGTTGATGTTTTCTGCCGCGATGGCGCCGACGACCATATCCTGCGTTGAACTGGCGATATGAGCGGCCATGCCGTTGAGCTGGTCGCGATTGGCGGTGAAAAAGTCGATTTCATCCTGCACATTTACGCCACGGCGGCGCACTTTGGCGGTAAGGTTGATGATCAGAGTTGTCAGCTCTTTCATTACTTCGCTGGCGCTTTGCTGAGCCGCTACGACAATGACTGCCAATGGCTCGTCCTTGCGGAAAACGACGTTGCCGGTCTCTTTGATGCGCACGGTCGACGTAAGGCGCTCGACATCGTTGGTCAGTTC
The DNA here is from genome assembly GCA_022704885.1 of Candidatus Rifleibacteriota bacterium. Next base: position 2,961 of record JAKJFO010000097.1, read on the forward strand.
CTGTTTTTCTTTTTCGAGCTGCTGCTTGACCTGCGCGAGACTGCGGGTTTCGTTGTGCAGGTTTTCGATGTCGCGGCGCAGAGTGTCGATGTGAAACAACGCGGTTCTTACGTCTTCAGAAATTATCGTCATGGCGCCGAGAGTCAGCAGGGTGATCAGAATGCCTGTCGAAATCGCTACCACGAGCGCGGTGATGCGCGGTCGCAGTCCGAGCACGGTCAGCCTGCGTTTGCCGACGTAGGTGCCGAGTGCATCTCCTATGTAAGCAATCAGGCCGCTGATGAGAACCAGTATCAGAATATAGATCATTGGCTGATTTTCTCGATCTGGTCGAGCTGAAAGCGGTCACCGAGGTAAAACTTGCGGGCCGTTTCGTCTTTGGCGACGAACTGAGCCGAGCCCGAAACCAGAATCTTGCCGAGACTCATGATGTAAGCGCGGTCGACGATTGCCAGGGTCTCTCTGACGTTATGGTCGGTGATCAGAAGTCCCAGGCCCTTCTTTTGCAGCGCGATAACTATGCTTTGAATATCCTGCACCGCGATCGGGTCGACGCCGGCAAAGGGTTCGTCGAGCAGAATGAAGCTGGGTTCTGCTGCCAGAGCGCGGGCGATTTCGACGCGGCGGCGTTCACCGCCAGAGAGCGAGTAACCAAGACTGTCGGCGAGGCGGGCGATGTCGAGATCGTGCATCAGCTTTTCGAGTCGTTCATGCCGCTCTTTATCGCTGATTTTGATGCCTTCGAGAATAAGCCAGATGTTTTCGCGTACAGTCAGCTTGCGAAATACGCTGGCTTCCTGCGGCAGGTAGCCAATTCCCATGCGGGCACGCTGATACATCGCCTTGTGAGTAATATCATGGTTGTTGAAGAGTACCCGGCCGCTGTCTGGCTTGATCAGGCCGACTACCATATAGAAGGTGGTCGTCTTGCCGGCTCCGTTTGGTCCCAGCAGGCCAACGATTTCGCCTTTCTTGATGTTGAGAGAGACGTGATCAGCGACGGTGCGTCCTTTGTAGGACTTGCATACCAGCTCTACCGTTATTTCATCAGGCTTGTCTGGAGCCAGAAAAGACGTGGCCTGTGCTGGTATTTCCGCTTCAGTGATTTTCATCTGTAGTTATTCCCCGTTTCAGTCTTCTTCGGTTGCTTCGATGAAATCTTCTTCATCTCCGTCGCTGCCGTCTTCGATCTTAAGGTATTCTCCGGCTGGAATATTGTCGGGCAGCTCATCATGGCTTTGCCCGGCTTCTTTGATCGCCAGCTTTTCCTTGTCATCTTCTTCGCTTTTCTTCTTTTCGCGCTTCTTCTTTTTCTTGTCTTTATCCTTGTCGCGGGAACCACCACCACTGGAAGGATAAACCGTGGCCTGCACATTACCCACCGCTATGGTTCTGTCTTCTTCGGGGTAATAAATTATCTTGTTGGCATAAAGTTCAGAAACCTGTTCAGCATTGGTGCCGGCTTCTTTAGATGTCTGGAAGGCGTGGGCGCGGCCGACGATGATCATGCGATTTTCGCGGTTGAGATATATCGCCTTGTCTCCGGTTGCCCGCAGGGTTTCGGTAATAATCTCGACATCGTTACGGGCAATCGCCTTGTCTTCATTGCTGAAAAGTTCGAGTGTCTCGCAGACTATATCAGAAACCGGTGACTTTTCGTTTTCTAAGGCTTCTTCGTCGGTTTCGCCATCGCGATAAGGAACTTCGATTACTCTGACATTGCCTTTTGCCAGAAAGCGGCTTTCTTTGTTGAAACCTTCTACTTCATTGCAGGTAAGAATGACCCGGGTTTTGCGGACTTTTGTGCTGCCTTCTTCATCGCCACCCTGATTGGCCCTCTCTACGATACGCACCAGTTTCGGGTTGCCGCGGGCAAGTATGCGGTCTTCTTTGACATAGGCTTCGAGATAGTCAGAGGTTAGCACTGAGCCGGGTTGTGTTACCTTGACGTTGTCGATAGCCTTGACGATTTCGAGGTCACGATCGTAGATGCCACGGTCGGCGGTCAGGGTAGAGTCTTTCTGCTCGGCTGTCAGACCGCCTCTGGCCACATATACGTTTTTGAAGAACGTCATGAGCTTGCTCGAAATGACCATATCGCCAGCTGTGATGGAAGTCTGGGCAAACAAGGCGGTTGAGCTCATGAATATCAGGATCAGGATCAATTTTTTCATGGGTTTGGTTCCTTGCTGGGTTCGCTGCTCAGGCTGTTCGACGCGGTGGCATCGACAGTGTCAGAGGATAATGACACAGCGGGGGCTGACGCAATATTCAAAGGTATCAGCAGCTGTGATAACGGCGGAGCTACTGGCAGACCCGATATCTGTTCAGGTTCGCTGCCGTTTCTGGCGGTTCCGCTGGCGGTTTCCCAGATTCTGATGACTACCTGCTGCAGAATCTGGGCTTCTTTGTCGGTGGTGTTATAGCGCATTCCCAGTCCGGTCAGAATGGTGTCGTCTTTCCAGATCGTTACCGGTTTCTGGGTGTGCAACTCCTTACGGTTGAAGTAATAGCGGAGCTCATCGGTTCTGATTCTCTCATTATCTGTATTCCAGCCCCGCACGTCGCCCCAGAACTTCGCTTCGAACGGATTTTTCAGCGCCCGCTCCGATATCAGTTTGCCAGTCCAGGTGGCCTGGTCCTGTTTGTAGAAGATGGTGCGCACGTTCGAGGCATTCATGTTGCTCTGGTTGTCATCCATGTCGCAGACGTCGGCATAGAGCCTGGCGTGTTCAAAACCGCCTTCAACCTGACTGAAATTCACGTTTTTCAGCACCATGCGGTGCTTTACATAGCTGGTGGTAGATTTTTCGAGGTTGTCGTCCCACATGATGATGGTGATGAACGCGACAAGAATTGCAGTCCAAAGCCAGTAACTGAGCAGAATGTTTTTCATCAGCCGGTTCTCCCCAGCCCGGCGAATTCGTAGCGTTCATGAAACCAGCACCAGAGGTCGGGCCTACGCCTGTAAGCTGCTTCATAGCGATCGACATACCGCTGTATGTTGCTGCACATGCTGGCGCTGCGGTCGAATTCGACTGGCTTTTCAAAACGCAGCAGCAGACGGCCGTTTTTCTGCCGCTCGGCAAACGAAGGAATCAATGGGGCCCGGCTGCGCAGGGCCAGCAAGACCGGGGCGCTGTAGAATGAAGCAGCCCGGCCGAAGAAGCGCACCTGATAGCCGCGTTCGCGGGCATTCAGATCTGCGAGAAGCCCCACGGTTTTGTTCTGGGACAACAGCTTGAGGGCAGCCGGAATTGTATTGTCCATGATTACGATTTCACCGCGCTTCTCGCGAAAGCTGTTCATGAATGCGGTCATCTGGTCGACGGCCTGCGCCCGCGCCATTACATGCATGGGAATTCCCATTTTCGTCAGCGTGTAACCCATGACTTCCCAGTTGCCAAAATGGCCTGAAAGGATGATGATACCACGCTTTCCCGCCAGGGCTTCTTCGATATTTTCCCGCCCCTCTATCTGGACAAATTCAGGATCAGCGGCCAGAAGTTTTTCGTAAAAGAAGACTTCGAGCAGGGTCATGACCTGGTTCTCGGCCATGCCGGCAATTATTGCATCTTTTCTGTCAGCAAATTCTGCTGGCAGAAGTTCGCGTGCGCGCTGGATTTCTTTTGAAAAAATCAGTGGAAACACTTTGAGCAGCAGACGCTTCAATTTGGGTACCGCCCTGACTTCAAGCCTGGTCATCATCGATACCAGGCCCTTGATAAGCCAGGCCCGCAGAGTCCGTTTTGTTTTTTTGAGCTGGTCGCGCATTATTCCTGGTTGATGAAGCCCTCGATGAGTCCGTCGATAAGGCCTTTGCGGTCGAGAATCAGGTCGATTGCCTCGCGCACGGCACCACTTCCGCCGCAGGTCGACAGAACGTAGTCCGCATATGGGCGAACCGAAGGATGATGGTTTGCCGGAACGAAGAACAGACCGACTCTGGTGCCGACCGACAGATCGTTGAGATCATCACCGATATAGGCCACTTCTTCGCGGGCAAGACCATGTTTTTGCATGATTTCTGCAAGCACATCGCCCTTGCGGGTGACGCCCTGATGAAGCTCATCGAACTTGAGTTCGCCTGCCCGCCGCTCAAGCCCCTGCGATGCCCGGCCAGTGATGCAGCCTGCCAGCAGGCCTGATTTCTTCCACATTTTCAGGCCGATGCCGTCGGCAGCCGCGAAAGCTTTGAGTTCGAGGCCGTTGTTGCCGAGTACCACGTGTCCGTCGGTCATCACTCCATCACAGTCGAAAAGCAGCATTCTGATCTTGCGACATGATAGATTGAAAGCGTCATGGGATTTACGCGGGTCGGTCATCTGACGTGATTCCTTTGCAGCAGATTGAGGCAGATACATCTGCCTGAGTTAGAGCTACAGGTATAGCATAGATTGGGCTTTGACGCAAACTGCCGCCGCCACTTACATTTTGCTGCGAACCCGTGGCAAAAATGGCTGGCAAGGGGTGCAGTAATCTGCTATAATCGCAGGGCTTGAAACAGGTCATATTTCCATTTCTTATCGCCTGGCTGGCCGGAACTCTTCTGGTTCCGATGGTTCGGCGTGTTGCTCTCAACCTCGGACTGGTAGACCGTCCCGGTGGCCGTAAGATTCACAAGGCGCCGGTACCGCGGGTTGGGGGTGTTGCGCTGTACTTCGGCGGCTTGATCGGTGCGCTGCCATTTCTGACTGAAAACACCGAAACAATCGGAATTCTGCTGGCAGCTACCTTTGTGATGCTGATCGGCCTGCTCGATGACCTGATCGATCTGCAGGCCCGCGTCAAGCTTGCCGGGCAGATTATCGGTTGTCTGATTCTACTGGCTGCCGGGGTCAAGATTGACTTTGTCACTGACTTCATCACCGGAAAAGGGCTGGTGGCACTTGGGTTGCTGACCTGGCCGCTGACTCTGCTGTGGGTGATCGGGTTGACCAACACTGTAAACCTGGTTGACGGTGTCGACGGACTCGCCGGTGGCATCGTGTTCATCGCGCTTTCTACTCTGCTGGCGGTGCGTCTGGTGACACCACACATGCACGGGCCTGACCTGATCGGCAATGTTCTCGTGCTGACCGCTTCGATGATGGGAGCACTTCTGGCTTTTCTGCGGTTCAATATCTATCCGGCCGTCATCTTTATGGGCGACTCGGGAGCATATTTTCTGGGTTTCATGACAGCAGCGTTGTCGGTTGCCGGTGCGACAAAGGGGTCTATTCTGTTCCCGCTCGTAGTGCCTCTTATTGCGCTGGGTTTGCCGGTTCTCGATGTGTTTTTTGCCATTTTGCGGCGTTATTCAAAGAAGGTTCCGATTTTTCAGGCTGACAAGGAGCATCTGCATCACCGTCTGCTGCAGAAAGGGCTTTCGCAGCGCGACACCACCCGATTCCTCTGGATGGTTTCGACCTGCTTCGGGTTCGTAGCCATACTGGCTGCAGATATCCCCCATCGTGGTATCCAGATTTTTTCTGCGATATTTCTTGTGATCATGATTCTATTGTGTGTAACTTTCTTTTTGAGGAAAACCGGTGCCAATAAGTAAAACCTGTTTCAGAAACCTGCTTCTGCAGGATACGGTCGCCCGGCAACTGAGTCATTCTTTCAGCAGCGGCCGCATCGCTCAGACTTATCTGTTTGCCGGCTGTGAATCGAGTGGCCGCCTGCCGGCTGCACTGGCTTTCGCTGCCTTACTGCAGTGCGAAACGCCGGTTACCGGTGACGGTCTGGCGGTAGATGCCTGTGGTGAGTGTGAATCATGCCGGCGCATCGCCGGTGATCATCATCCGGATGTAACTATAGTCAGGCCTGATGGTAATGAGATTCGCATAGATCAGGTGCGGGCCCTTCAGGAATCGGCATCGCTAAAGCCAGGAACCGGGCGCTGGCTGATATTCATTCTCGATCCTGCCGATCGCCTCAATCAATCCTCTGCCAACAGCCTCCTCAAGATTCTCGAAGAAGCGCCATCGCATGTCGTTTTTATCTTGATTGCGCGCGAGACGGGGGCAATTTTGCCAACGGTTCTTAGTCGCAGCGAAATAGTCAGGTTCGCTTCGCCATCTCCATTAGAAATTCGCTCTGTTCTTGCCGAAAAATATGGCTTGTCGCCAGACGCGGCCTCTTCCTGTTGCTCTCTCAGCGAGGGCAGGCTGGGGCAGGCCCTGCTTCTGGCAGAAACGTCAATAATGGAGAACATGTCACCCGGATTGAAATACAGTCATGCAGATTTCCTCAATACAATCGAAATGACTTCGCGTTACTGGCAGGATCTCTTTGCTGAAGCTTCTTCACTGGAAGAATCTCTAAGACTTGCTGCCCGGCCCGGTCGCGAATTTTATCCGCCTCTGCTGGCTGTCCGCAAGGAATTCTGTCGTTCTCTGCTGATGGCTGAGACATTGCCGGCATCTTTCCCGATACTGTTTGCCGACATGCTGACCGAGCGTCTTGACAGCGCCGTCAGGGCGATGCAGAAAAGTTTCGAACCGGTATTCGTCGAAGCGAAAAAGGCTTATCCGGCAGCTGTTGTGAAGGATATCGAGGGCAGTATCGACAGCATGCTTAACGGCTGGTCACATCAACAGCTTGAAGAACTGCTGTTGTGCCTGCTCAATATGTATTCGGATGCGTTGAAAGTGGCGTGTGGTGCTGATGAAACCTTGTTGTTGAACCTTGACCGCAAAGAAGATATCATTACACTCGCCGCAGTCGACAGTGCTGTACTGTTGCGCGCGCGCATCGAACTTCTCGAAAAATCCGCCGGGCTGTTGCGTCGCCATGTTCAGCCGGCCCTGGTCATAGAAAACCTTATCACGCAGATCGGAGGTCTCGAACCTTGAGTCAATACGTTGCTCTGAGGCTGCGCAAGCTGCCAACTCTGTACTGGGTCATCCGGCCCGACATGGATATCACGCCCCCCCAGGATCTGGTGGTGACAACTCAGCATGGATGCGAAATCGCACGTGCCATGCGATTGCTCGACCACAAACCGCCTGGCCTGAAGGGTGAGTCAGACCCTTTTATCGTTGAGATTCTTCGGCCAATCAACGATGATGACCGCATCAAAATGGCCGAGCTGAAAAAGAAAGAGCACGAAGCTTATCTGCAGGCCAGAGACAAGATTCATCATCATCAGCTGAGTATGAAGCTGCTCAAGGCTGAATATCTTTATGACTACAGCCGTCTTATTCTCTATTTCAAATCCGAGAGCAAGGTTGACTTTCGCGATCTGCTCAAGAGTCTGGCGTCACAGTTCAAAACGCGCATCGAGCTCAGACAGATCGGCGTGCGCGACGAAACTCGCTTGCTTGGCGGTATTGGCTGTTGCGGCAAGGCAGTCTGTTGTGCGCAGTTCATGAATACTTTTTACCCGGTTTCGACTAAAATGGCCAAAGAGCAGAATCTCAGCCTCAACCCGGCCAAACTTTCGGGAATCTGTGGGCGTCTGCTCTGCTGTCTGGCACATGAACATGAATATTACGCTTCCTTTCATGGCAAATTTCCCAAACTTAATGCCGAGATCGTCGTTGGCACAGAAACTGCACGGGTCATGGATATAAATTACATAACCCGCAAGATTCTGCTGAGCTTTATCGATCGCAGAAAGGTACATTACAGTCTTGACCAGGTCAGCGGCCGCAAAGACCAGGCTACCGGCCGCAACCTCTGGTGGATAAGTCTGCCGGGCGAAGGGGAGCCTGATCTCAGCGTTCTGCTGCGCAACCTCAATCCCCCCGGCTCAGGCAAGAAAAAGAAAAAGGGCGATTCTTCACCACGCCACGAAAATTCAGGTCAGGGCGAAGGCCGGCCGCGTAATGAGCGTGAAAGAAGGCCCGATCCTGAACCTCCGGCCGACTACAACGACAGTCCGGAGCATGACTCAGACGATTCTGACCATGGACAGGACGAAGATTGAATCTGGTCGCTTTCGTCAGTTTAGGCGAATATTTAACAGAATATTGCGATCTCAGCAAAAAAATGCCAGATTCTGCGGCTTTTTTTGCCAGTTCATGATATAATCTTGGCACCATGCTCGACTCCATGGCTTGTATAGCCATCCGGAGCAGAAAAGCGAGGGAGTAACGTGTCGCGAATAGGTTTGATTGCAGGGAACGGACGGTTCCCCATTTACTTTGCCCAGGCGGCAAAACTGGGCGGCAACGAGGTCGTTGCCGTGGCCATCCGCGAGGAGACGTCGCCTGAACTCGAGAAGCTGGTCAGTCAGATTCACTGGTTTCATGTCGGTGAACTTCAGGGCATGATCGATACTTTTCTCAAGGCTGGCGTCGAAAGACTCGTCATGGCTGGCAAGATCACCAAAACCCTGATGTTTGAGAGCATCCGGCCTGATGCCAGGCTGATGAAAGTGTTCGAAAAAACCCCGATACGCAATGACGACGCTTTGTTGCGCACTCTGGCCGAAGAGTTCATTGCCGAAGGCATTCATGTCTGTGATTCTACTACCTTTTTGTCGGTTCTGCTCCCCGAAAAAGGCATTCTAACCCGCCGTCAGCCAACCGAAGATGAAATGCTCGACATCAGATACGGCTACGACATCGCCAAACAGATAGCCGGCCTCGATATCGGGCAGACGGTAGTGGTTAAAAACCGGGCGATTCTGGCCGTAGAAGCGATTGAAGGAACAGATAAGGCGATTTTGCGCGGTGGTCAGCTTGGCAACGGAGATGCGACAGTGGTCAAGGTTGCGCGTCCGAAGCAGGATATGCGTTTCGATATTCCGACAGTTGGTGTAGACACTATCAGGACTCTTATCGAGGCCCGTGCCCGTTGTCTGGCTTTTGAAGAAATGAAAACACTGCTTCTCGATCGTGAAGAGGTTATTGCCATGGCTGATGAAGCCGGAATAGCCATTATGGTCATCTGACCCCACAGCCCGTTAGAGAATTGGTAAAACAAGAGGTAATTATGAACACTCAGGAAGTAAAAATCGGCGTAATCGGAGTCGGACATCTTGGACAGCACCATGCAAGGCTGTTGACGGAGATTGAAGGCGCGAAGCTGGTTGGTATCTGTGATGTGAATGAGGCCGGTCGTGAGCTGGCAGAGAAGTATTCAGTTCCTTTCTACAATGATTATCGTGAGCTTGAGGGCCGGGTTGATGCGGTTACCGTTGTAGTACCAACGGTTCTTCATCATGAAATCGCCAGATATTTTCTCGAACGCAACGTGCATACCTTTATCGAAAAGCCATGCACCAAAACGCTTGACGAAGCTAACGATCTGGTTTCGCTCGCCGGAAAGAAACAGCTGACTCTGCAGGTTGGCCATGTCGAGCGCTTCAATGCAGCTATTCTCAAATTGCAGTCTCTTTGTGAGAGCCCGCGGTTTATCGAATGTCAGCGTATGGGGCCTTTTTCGCCACGTGTTCAGGATGTCGGTGTCGTCCAGGATCTGATGATCCATGACATAGATATAGTTCTTTCGCTGGTCCGGTCTCCGATAAAGCACATCGATGCAGTGGGTATTCCTGTTCTTACCGATAACGAAGACATAGCCAATGCTCACATCGTTTTTGAAAACGGTTGTATAGCCAATCTCACCGCTTCGCGCATCAGCGAAGAGCGAATTCGAAAATTACGCATATTCGAACTCGATAAATACTGCTCACTCGATTATGCCAACCAGGCGATAACCATGCGTCGCAAGTCGAATCTCGAAGAAAAAATCATTCGCGAAGAACTCGAAGTTCATAAGGCCGAGCCTCTTCGCCTTGAACTTGGGCATTTTATCACCTGCATCAAAGAACGTAAAAAGCCACTGGTAACTATCGAAGATGGCAAGAATGCTCTCGAGGTTGCCGTCGAGATTCTTGAACAGGTCAAGCATAATCTGCCCGCCCGCCGCTGAAAACTGATAATCTGATGGGTTTTATCAAACGAACGGGACAATTCTTTTTTGTCTGGCGCGACAAATTGCCGGTACCGCTGGTTATTGCCATGGCCGGTTGTGCCAGGCCGCGCTTCGTTGGCTGGTTGCTTGGACTCCCGCTTGTCATTCTCGGTGAAAGCCTGAGAATCTGGGCTCTCATGCATATTGGCCCCAAGACACGAACCCGCGACATCTGTGCTGAGCGTCTGATTACATCGGGGCCTTACAGCCATTGCCGAAACCCTCTTTATCTCGCCAACTTCATCAAAATTCTTGGCTTCATGATTATTGCCGGCAATCTTCCTTTTGCGATGGTGGTTGCCCTGTTCTATATTCTGGAATTCTCGACCATGATTCCTTACGAAGAAGGTTTTCTTGCCGAAAAATTTCCCGATGCACATCGCTGTTACCGTGAATTAGTGCCTGCCTTCATTCCGACACTCGATGCCAACATTCGGTTTGATGGCGAACCGAACTTTTCTTTTGCTGAGGCACTGAGCTCCGAGAGACGTACTTTTGCCTCTACTTCGCTGATTCTTTTGACGGTTGCACTGTCGGCTGCCTTTAAAAAGGAGCGTGACGCGTGAGCGAACTGATACGTTCCGGGCGAATATTCTTTCTGGCAGGCGAACAGAGCGGTGATCTGCATGGCTCACTGGTCATCAATCATCTGCGCCAGGCCGCGCCCGATGTCGTGATCGATGGCATCGGAGGCCCGATGATGAAAGCCGCCGGCATGCACTGCATTCACAGCAGCGATGAACTTGCAGTCATCGGCTTTGTCGAAGTGCTCAAGAACATTCGCCATCTTGCCCGCATTCTGAAAGATGTCAAAAGCTGGCTGACAAAAACACGACCAGACATGGTCGTGCTCATCGACTACCCTGGATTCAACCAGAGAGTCGCCGAAATTGCGCGTTCACTCAATATTCATGTGCTTTATTATATCTGTCCGCAGGTCTGGGCCTGGCATGCCAGCAGAGTCGAAAAGATAACCCGTCTGATCAATGAGGCGGTAGTAGTGTTTCCGTTCGAGGTAGACATCTGGGCTCGTGCAGGAGCTACCGTAAACTGGTTCGGTCACCCGCTTGTCGGTTTTGCCAAACCATCTGGCTCGTGTGATGATCTCAGGCCGGCTCTCAAGGGCGAAGCAGAATCGCTGATCAGTCTTCTGCCGGGAAGCCGCACTCAGGAGATTTATTACATTCTGCCTGAACTGCTCGACGCGGCCGAATTAATTCTGAAGCAGAGGCCGTCTACCCGATTTCTGCTGCCGGTGGCAGGAGCGATTGATGATGCGCTGATATTGCCGCATCTCAAGGGGCGCAACCTTCCCATAACCATGCTGCGCGGGCAGACCTATGATGCTATTGCAGTGTCTGATCTTTGTCTGGTTGCTTCCGGTACTGCAACTCTCGAATCGGCAATTATCGGGACGCCGATGGTCGTGGTATATCGCGTAAACTGGCTGACTTCTCTGATTTCGAAATTCATCATTCAGGCCGAACATATTGGCCTGCCCAATGTCATCGCCGGGCGCCGCATCGTGCCCGAATTCATTCGCGGCGACTTCAAGGCTTCTCTTATTGCAGCTGAAGCGCTTGCCATTCTCAACGACCCGCAGCGTCAGGCAAAAATGCGTGAAGACCTTGATCTCGTCCGAAAAAGTCTGGGCGAACCCGGGGCCAGCCGGCGCGTGGCAGAACATATTGCCGCCAGAATACAGGAGCTGAGACGCTGATGCAGACCTTTAACCGCATTCTCAGCTATTTCAAAGATTACAAGGCCGCTCTTGTTTTCGGCACTTTGTGCAGTGCGGTCGTGGCGATCTGTACGATCTTTCCGGCCTGGATCATGAAAAGTGTGGTCAACGACGTGCTTGTCGACCGCAATATCGGCGCTCTGCACTGGATTGCGCTCGCTCTGGTCGTGGTCATGTTCATCAAAGGAGTTGCCGATTTCGTCAGAGGCTACCTGATGCATTACGTGTCTCAGAGTATTCTGCGCACCATTCGCACCTCATGCTTCGATCGTCTGCTGCGGCTGTCTCTTTCCTATTACGAAAAGCAGCGCACCGGGCAGTTGATGAGCCGAATTACCGCTGACGTGCTGATTCTGCAGAACCTGTTGACAAGCTTCACTTCATTGATCGGAGACTTTATCGCCTTTTTTGGCTTCTGTTTCTATATTTTTTACCTGCATTGGAAGCTGGCGACAATCTCGGTGATCATTATTCCTTTCATTGGCGGGCTGATCAACAAGTTCTCACGAAAGATGAAGAAAATCGGGA
>JAKJFO010000098.1:0-353 GCA_022704885.1 Candidatus Rifleibacteriota bacterium
ACCCCTACGGCCACATCTTCATAGCTACCGGCAAAATGGCCGGGCCAAACAACCCGATGATCATAACTACCACCAGCTACGGCATCAAAGAAGTTCCGATGAGCTATCTCGGCACCAGACAAGCATACCTCGGGTGGGCTTACCCATGAGAAAGGCCAATATGTTCAAAACACTCCTCACTTCGCTATTCGCAGCCGCCTGCGTCTTGCCGGCGGCGGCTCTCGATCTTGAGCTCAGCACTGGCAAAGACCCCGGCCTGCGCGTTCTCACAGCAAAAGAAGCGCCCGAATATTTCGGGCGTGGCCTGCCAATGGGTCCATCCGCCCTGCACTTCAACGGCAGCAGCATCTGGG
>JAKJFO010000098.1:381-15053 GCA_022704885.1 Candidatus Rifleibacteriota bacterium
CGGCCGCCTCGTCGAGCACGACCGCAATGGCAATGAATTGCGCGCCATCGCTGTTCCGGGTGGCGAAAAGCTGGTCATTGCCGATTTCGCCATCGAAAATGCCAGCGACGGCAAGCCAGATGCCTTCTGGGCGATTGGCTCTGAAATGCCAGAAGTCATTAAGATTTCAGCTGATGGAAAAGTGCTCGCGAGTTTTTCTGCCAGTTTGAGCATGCCAGCGCAGATAGCCTTACTGCCGCAAAACCGCATCGCTATAATTGACACCGGCCTGTCGCTTATTGCCGCTTTCGACGAAACTGGCCATGAACTCTGGCGCCAACCCTGCATCGGCAAGGGCTTCGTTGCCGAAACAAATGGCGATATCTTATTCCTCACCGGCAAAGGCGAAGAGGTCGCGCTGTGCCGACGCAACAGCCTCTCAGGCAAAGTCGAAGAAATCTGCGAACTCGAAGTCACTCCAGATGCCAACCCGTTTCTGCTGACAATGAACGGCAGCAACGAGATATACTTCGCTTTTCATGCACTTTCTGAAGAGTCTGGCGAGTATTCCTGCAATATCTGCAGGCTGTCGCTTGCCGAAAAAACGATGGCCAGCATTAGCACGCCCTTTCCAGCCGCCTTCATCAACCGAGTCGTCGTAAATGATAGACAGAAACTTTATCTCGTCAGCTTCATCGAAGAAAACGGCCGCTATATTCTGCGGCTGCATGAATTTGCCGACGAAATGCTGCTCGAAGCCTCACAGGGATAAAACTCTCTCAAAACCTGAAAACATGATAGAATAGACTCCACCCGACGGGTGGAGCTTTTTATCTGAAAAATCTGAAAACCTACGATATGCGTCAAAGAGTGATAGATAACCGGCCTGAAATCAATACTGAAATCACCGTAGACTGCCCGGTCACCAGAAGAATACTGGCGATAATTCTTTTCATCTGCAATGTTTTAATGGCAATCAACCTCTGGCAGATATACCAGAAAACTGCGTCACCAAAGCCACTTGCGCTGCTCGTTTTCTTTACCGTTATGATTATCCGTGGCGGAATCTGGTATACCAGACCGGTTCCGCGCCAATTCAACAGTGATATGGTCATAATTCTCTACGGCTTTACTCTGATTACAACAGTTGCCATGATCAAGTGGGGCGTATTCTTATACTTGAGCATAGACGTCAAAAAATTACCGGTAATCTACGAAAAGTGGAACGCCATATTTGATATTGCAGGCTTTGCAATCGCCGCTGCCGCCGCCGGTCTGCCAGACATAATAAAGCAACGTACCAGGCACAAACCTTAAAAATCTGCCATGTCGGGTTTTTCGCCAGCAAAGGCGGCCAGTCTGCGCTAATCCTTTAATCTGTGGATACTCTTCCTGTAGTTTGTCTTTTTTCCGTCTTACTAGAGCCGATTTCACCCCAGTAAAATGGATATGGCGAATGAGGTAGAAATAAAGGCGGGCTCATGGTATTGTGGCAGGCAGAAACCCGTACACAAGGGTCAACTACTACGCGCAGGAATGGAGAAGATAAATGTCTGACGAAATCAAACTGAATCCTAACAAGGTAGCGAGTTTTCTCAACAAGAAGCCCGAAGATTTTACCAAAAAGGATATCATGCACTTTGTCGAAAAGAACGATATCAGAATGGTTAATTTTCGCTATATCGGCGGTGATGGCAAGCTCAAACTGCTCAACTTCGTCATCAACGACCGCAAATATCTCGATAAAATACTGACCTGCGGCGAACGCGTCGATGGTTCGAGCCTGTTTTCCTATATCGATCCTAGCTCGAGCGACCTTTATGTCGTGCCGCGTTACAAAACCGCCTTCGTCAACCCGTTCACCGAGATCCCGACTCTCGACATTCTCTGTTCGTATTACGACAAGCACGGCGAAGCGCTCAGCATCGGCCCGGCCAACATTCTTAAAAAAGCCCACAAAGCTCTGCAGGAAAAAACCGGCATGCAGCTCGAAGCTCTCGGCGAGCTCGAATACTACGTTTCTTCCGAGCTCGACAAGATTTATACGATCACTCCACAGAAGGGCTACCACGAGTCGCACCCGTTCGCAAAATGGGAAATGATAAGGGTCGAAGCGATGAAAGCCATTTCCGAAATGGGCGGCCGCATCAAGTATGGTCACTCTGAAGTCGGCAACATCGTCTCCGGCGACTGGGAATACGTTCAGCACGAAATCGAATTTCTGCCGGTCAACGTCGAAGACGCCGCCGACCAGCTGGTCATCGCCAAATGGGCGATGCGCGAAATCGCCTACAAATACGGCCTCGAAATCAGCTTCGCGCCCAAAATCATCGTCGGCCACGCCGGCAGCGGCATGCACATTCACGCCCGTCTCGTCAAAGACGGGAAGAACATGATGGTCGATGAAAAAGGCAGCCTCAACGACACCGCCAGAAAGATGATCGGCGGCTGGCTCGAAATGGCGCCCTCGATCACCGCCTTCGGCAACATGGTGCCAACTTCGTTCCTGCGCCTGGTTCCGCATCAGGAAGCCCCGACCAACATCTGCTGGGGCGACAGCAACCGCTCGGTTCTCGTCCGCGTTCCACTCGGCTGGAAGGGCGTTCGCAACATGATCTTCGACGCCAACCCACAGGAACCCAAAAACGATGACATCGATCCGATGAGCAATCAGACGGTGGAACTGCGCAGCGCCGACGGTTCAGCCAATTCGCACCTGCTGCTGGCCGCCATGACCGCTGCTGCTCTACACGGCCTCGAAAACCCCGAGTCTCTTAAAATCGCTGAAAAGCTCTATGTCAGCGGCGATGTCGGCAAGCTGCAGAAAGAACTCAATCTGCCGCAACTGCCGGCATCATGCTTCGACGCCGGCGAACAACTGCTCAAGCAGCGCTCTTTCTACGAAAAGCACGAGATTTTCCCGCCGGCAATCATCGACGGCGTCGCCAAAACTCTGAAAGCTTACAACGACAAAGATCTCAGCGAAAAACTCTTCGGCGACGGTGACGCACTGATGAACCTCGTCAAAAAATACCTGCACTGCGGCTGATTTTTTGCTGATCGAATCAAGACACTCCGGGGGAATCCTGAACAGAATTCCCCCGGTTTTGCGTAGAATTTAAAGCCGTTTAAGCTTTTTGCACCAGTTCTCGACCTTCAACCCCGGAACACGGCTGAATTCCCTCTCATTGTTGGTGACCAGACAAACACCTTCAGCCAGAGCATGCGCGGCAATAAGGGTGTCCAGCGGTCCGATCGGTGATCCGGCTTTTTCAAGATAATGTCGGACCGTTCCATACTCGACCGCTGCACCTGCATCAAAAGACAGAATCTCAAAAGGAAGCAGAAATTCCTGAAAATGCTTTCGGTTCTTTTCTGGTTTTGCGCTTTTCGCAATTCCAAATTCCAGCTCAGCAAGGGTTATTGATGAAATGACAACATCGCCAGGACCAAAAGTTCTTATATGATCAGCTATCGCCGGATACGTCCCCTTGCATAAATAAATGAAAATGTTGGTATCAAGCAGATATTTCATCAGCCAAACAGTTCCTCTCTCGACTCCGCAACGCCTTGATCGCGCTCAGTCATGAAATCATCAGTGAACTTCCCGATGTTTCGATCCATTGGAGCCCACCAGTCATCCTTTGGCAGAAGCATAATCGCATTGCCGATCTTTTTTACGAAGACTTCCTTGCCATTGAACCGGAATTCCTTGGGCAGACGCACAGCCTGACTTTGCCCATTCTGAAAAATCTTGGCGGTTTTCATCTTCCGCACCTCCGCAGTATATACTATTTAATATATACTGCAAAAATCAGGATTACGCAAGAGATTCCTCGGTCACCAAGCGGAAATACCGAAAGATTATTCCTTAACTGGCAGGACATGAATGGCCTTGATAACGAGATATACTTCGTCGTTCGGCTTGAGTTCGAGAGCTTCAGCTGACTCGGTGGTGAGAACCGAAGACATTTCGGCCGGGTCAGTCACGTCAAACTTGACCAGCGACATGACATCGCCCTTCTTGACCGACTTTACCTTTGCTTTGATCAGATTTCTGGCGCCATATTTCATTACTTATTCTCCTCAACAGATTATTTGGACTCTTTTTCGCTGATGGCCGAAAATCTGGCAGCGATGCCCTTTTCCGCCAGCAGCTCAACGAGAACTTCCATCATGATACCTCGCCCACTGATTTCGCGCAAATTCTCAAACTGCCGCGCGGCGTCATCCATCTCGCCACCGCAGTAACCGGCACAGGTCAGGTTGACGCCACAGCTCGGGCTGCCATCTACGCCGACAATCTCTTCGACAGAGTAGCCGTTGGCCAGATAATCCTCGATCTGCTGAATGTACGGCTGCAGAATATTGCGACAGTGGCTGCGATAAAACGGCGTATCATATTGCTCGCGCGTCATTCCCCACCGCTTCAGTCCAAGGAAAGTGGTCTCGGGACATGGCAGCTGAATCAAGCCGCTGCCCCGGCGAATGTGCCCGCAGACTAAATCCTCAAGGGCACCGGCATACTGCGCCAGCCCGACCACTTTCGAGTTCACGTTCAAGATACAGTGAGCCAGCAGCACCAGCTTTTTACTTCGTTTCATATACCCTGCTCTACCTTTATTTTCGCAACGGCGACTCAAGAGCCATATTAAAGCGATTTACCGCTGAATGCAACAAACCCCGACTCAACGAGATTGCCTGAAATTTTGCTTATGGGCGGCCGCCGGGTGATGTTTCGAAAAAGGCGGTAATACCGGCTTCTGCGAGAATCCGTGTGCCGATTCTTACATCTGAAACCCCATCCTGCAGCTTATACGAAAAACACAGCCCGTCAGCAGCCGGCTTTGCCGCAAAACAGCTGAACTGAATGTTCGCATTGTTCATCAGGTGAGGCTGCAGCTCGTAGAGATGCGAAGAAATCAGAAAAAACTGCTCAGAAAACCGGGCTAACCCGTTAATCACCGTCTTCGAACACTCAAGCGCATCGGTGACGTTGGTACCCTTGAAGATCTCGTCGATTATCACCATGAGACGCCGCCCGCTCTGCAGCAGCTCAACAATGCGCCTGATCTGAAGAATTTCCCGGTAAAAACTGCTGACGCCCTGACGAATGTCGTCGTGTGCGGTCAACTGCAGAAACAGCTGATCGAGCACCGAAAACTGCATGGCATCGGCCGGCACGCCCATGCCGATATGCGCCAGAATAAGCGCAATGCCAAGCGATTTCATATATGTTGTTTTGCCGGCCATGTTCGGACCGGTTAGAAACAGCAGGTTACTGCCTTTTGTGAGAGAAAAATCGTTCTTGACCGGCTTTGCCAGAAATGGGTGATACAGGCCGCGAATCTCGATTTTACGCTCATTCTGA
Source organism: Candidatus Rifleibacteriota bacterium (assembly GCA_022704885.1). The sequence continues at coordinate 5,732 of JAKJFO010000098.1, forward strand.
CCTTTGATTTCGGGAAAAACAAAACCGTTTTTGCGGGTAGCAGCAGCCATTGCAACATGACCGTCTATTTTTGCGATGAGCTGGCCAAGCCGGCCCAGGTTTTCACGGTTCTGAATGCGCAAAAGATAATCTGTGACAAAAACATCGTAAAACCCTGGACTGGCAAACTTTTCATAGAGTTTATCAAAGCTTATGGCCGAACAGATGCGAATGAATTCTTCGAACAGCCGCCGGACCGCTTCAGGCTCGCCGCCCTGCTGCCGAACAGCAGCAATATAGCGCGACACATCGGATATAAGCAGAAGGGTCTGAGTTATACCGGATTTTAGAAACACAAATTTTTCAGGATAGGCATGGCGGTTGTAAAACGCCTGCAGATAAGAGTTGAACGATGTCGTCAGATCAACACAGGTGTAATTTGAATTCAGATATTCTTCAAACGCCTTAACCATCTTATTCTGAATGGCAAATTCGACCTTGTCCTGAATATGATAAAAATAACCGGTAATACTTTGCAGTTCTGCAACCTGCGCGGCTGAACGGGCACCATTTTTGATCAGATCTTTTGCGTAATCACGCCCGGAATCAGTAGCAAAACAGTCGATATACTGAAAAACCGATGGGCCGATAGTACCAAAACAGCTGAAAAATTCAAGATCAACAAGGGTTTCCGAATCAACCTGCATAAATCATCCCCGCAACGTCGCGATCAGGCGCTTCGGCTTCTGCAACAGCGCCAGCGCATCGAGAATTGACAAACAGACAATGTCGGCGGCCTGACATGTCGCCGCCGCGGCGCCCTCTGCCTGAATCAGAGCAATGCCAATTGCAGAAGCTTCCAGCATCAAACGGTCATTACGCCCGTTGCCGATACTGACGACATTTTCCTGGCCGAGCGCGCGCACATACTCTCGCTTGGCCTCAGCCTGGTTTTCAGAGCCCAGCACGGTCAGCTTTGCCATGACGTCTTTGAGCCCCTCTTTTGCCAGACCAAAGGTATCGGCGGTTATCACATGAACGCTCAGGTGCCGGGCAAGATCGTTCAGAGTCGGCCCAACCCCCGCCAGCAGCATTCCATCAATTGCCAGCGTACCGTTATAATCAAGCACCAGATGCTCGACAGAAATACTCTTGAAGCCGGGAACACTGATTTCGATCATAGATAATCAACCCTCTCACACACGAAATCGCCGTTATTCAGAATGGGCCAATGATAGCATGAACTCGCGAATTCTGTCCAGCTGCTCATTAGCATCACGAAACATTTTAAGACTCTGAACGGTTTCGGCCTCATGCGACTTTCTGCGGGAAAGGGTGGCTTTGATGGCGCCGTGGGTGGCTTCGAGAGTATCGCGCAAGCGGTCGTCAAGCTCAGAACCAAAATGCATGAAGGTCTGGTCTATGCTCTGATAAATCGGCCAGCGGATATTCTCGACATTCTGCACAACCAGATTTTTTACCTGCTCGAAAATGCGCTGCTTAATTCGCTTTGCCCGATTTTCAGCAGAATACAGGCGATCGACGATAGATTCAGTAACCGACTTGAGATTCGAGCTCCATTTATGCGTGACCCAGTAAGGCTTCTCTACAAGCTTAAAAGCGTCTTCGAATTCAGGCGCCTGATAGGGAATCTCAAAAATCTGCGCGGCAGTTTTTCTGATCTGCTCGATCAGCGAGTTAGTGCGATTCTGGAAAGGGTGCAGTACTGACCGCATCTTTTCCTGAAACAATTTGGCCGTCACGCCAACCTCATGTTCAAAGTATCCCGGAATAGCCTTTGCGACTACTTCTCCCAGGCTGTCTTCTTCGATCAGCAAGCAGTCTGATTTTGCAATTGTATCGGATATGAGCCTCTGCAGGTATGATTCAGCCTTTTCGCGCAGCTGAGCCGAATATTCTTCGAGGAACTCGTGCATGCGCCGGTTAGAGCCCCTGAGCAGATCGTGCGAGATGATACGTTCCTGCTCTACTTCCAGCAGGTCCTTTTCGAAAAGCTCGACACGTTTTTCAAGGTCTGCAACCGGCATCTGCAAAGCCTTTATGCGTAATTCCAGGGCCATCTGCGCTTCGTTTATAAGCGTCAAAGCTTTGCCGGAAATGGCTTTTTTGAGAGTTGCGCTCTTTTCCGATGCGAGAAACTCGATCAGGTGATTTTCGACCGCCAGCATGCCGCTGTTCTGCCATTGTGCAGCGTCGGCCGCGATTCTGGCGGCAAGGCCGCGACGGGCAGAAACTCTGAAAACATCGGGCTTTTCACTGAAGCCACCCTGAGTTCTGAGAACATCGACAAGAAAATTTTCAACGGTCTCCTGTTCTGCCGCATCAAGGTAATCAACCTTGTTAAGCAGAAAAAACAGGCGCGCAACCTTGGTCTTGACCTGCTTGAGAAACTCAATTTCGACCTCAGTGACCGGCGGATCGGCAGAAACCAGAAACAGCGCGGCATCGCACTGCGGCAGAAAATTCAACGTCGCCTCGGTGTTGTGCTTGAATGTAGAACCAATGCCGGGCGTATCGATGAGCACAACATTTTTCTGCAATATCGGCGATGGCACAAAAACTTCGACCAGCGAGACATTACGCTGATTTTTCGGATTTCCGGCTTCGGTAACGTATTCTTTCAAGAATTCGGCAAGCTCTTCATTATTTGCTGGTCGGCATTCTATCGGCGCCTTATCATCAGAAAACACGACCCGCAAGCGCCGGGCATTTTCCCAAAATATGAAAGTCGGTATGGCAGTCAGCGGAATAACCGAAGTCGGCAGAATCTCTTCGCCAAGCAGCGCATTCAAAAACGTGCTCTTGCCGCGCTTGAACTGGCCAAGCACCGCCAGGTGAAAACGACCTTCATTCAGACGGGATTTAAGTTCTTCAAGGCGACCGGCAAGTTTTTGCTGCTCAGGCTCAAGATTGCACAGAATGTCTCTGGCATTGGATATAGAAATCATAAGAGAATCATGATCACAGATTTCGCGGGCCTTAACGCAGCAACGATCCTGATCGCATTCTCTCATGACCCCTCCATTGTTTCTGAATGTAGATCTTTGTACGACACCTATAGCCTGCTGGTTTTCTCTTCCGTGACAACGACCTTGGCCAGAACTGGTTCCATCAACCCATCCTGGCAGGTTTCTCCACTGCTCCCGCAATCAGAATCGCTCTGAGCCAGATCGCGGCAATATGTTTCGCGCATGGCAAAAGCTGCTGCCGCCGCCAGTATACTGGTTGCCAGAAAAACGAGAAAACCATGATGATAGGCGGCGTCAGAATAAACGCGAACTCCTTCGATGATTTTTCCATCCCACTGCTTCTCAAGCAGGTAGCCAATAAGCGACTGAATTACGCCTGCTCCGAGAATGCCCCCATTTGCCGTAGCTATAGCAAGCCCGGAAGCCTTAGAGGGATTGGACTCTTTTACCAGAGTAAGACTGAGAATATTAGCCGAAGCTGCGACACATGCAAGTGTAATCAGCACTACAACAAGGGTTTCCGGCACGGGGCCTCCCGGCCAGAAAATTATCATAGCCCACATCAACACCGAAAACAACGAACAGAATATCATTGGCGGCTTACGTTTGCCCAGCCAGCGATCGGACAAGGCGCCGACCAGAAAAGCACCAACCGTATAGAGGATTGACACAACCAGCATCGCATTTGCTGCCTTGATGCGCGTCCAGCCGTAAACCTGCATAAAATATGGCACACCCCACAGACCTACAAATGCAACATAACCACCGAACAGACTGAAGTGAAAAAGAAACCCAAGCCACGTCTGGCGATTACCCCACACGGTTGGAATCATCTGTTTGATGGTAAGAAGAGTCTGCCTGAAAGTTACCGGATCAGATGGTTGCACGTTTTTTTCGACCGGCCTGTCTGCCACCAGAAACCAGATCAATAGCGATATCATCAGACTTGCAGCAGCGCTGATGAGAAATGGAGTACGCCAACCCCAGGCCTGAACAGCAGCGGCAAGAGGTGTCGTTGCGATTATCGTGCCAACAGTGCCTACCACGGCCAGCAGGCCTGACATTGTCGCGAATTCGTTCGGTCGAAACCATACGGCCTGGGCTTTCATGGCGCAGACAAAAGGCGTCGCTACGCCTATTCCAATTAAAAAGCGACCTAAAAATGCGATACCATAACCTGGAGCCACAGCAAAAAGAAACGAACCAAGAGCAATCATGAGAGAGCCGGCTGCAGAGACCCGGCGCGGACCTATTGCATCGGCTACGGCGCCTATCGGAATCTGCAATGCCATGTAAACATAAAAATACACCGATGACAAAGCACTTATTGCACCAGCGCCCACCACAAACTCAGACATCAGAAAATCTGCGACAACGCCGGGAGCAATGCGATGAAAAAATGAAATGATGTAAGAACTGCTTAATACTGACCAGACTATCCAGCGCAATGACATTTTGAGCTCCTGTAATTCAAGTTAGTAGCAAAATTCAGCGATAAAGAATCGAAGGAGTTAACAATAATTGAAAGAAAACAAAATAGTAAAAGCCGAAATCATGAGCACGACTCCTGTTTATGAGGGTGGTCGCCGCTTAAGCAGACTTCCAACCGTTAAAATATGGTAGAAGTCATCAGCCATGAATCGGCATTTTTGGGGGACTTCATCCCCTGACATCGGTGATGCTAACAAAAATATCTGGTGAAGTCAACCCTGCTCAATGAATTTGAGCAGCAAAAAGCCCGGCTGATACAGATCTCAGCCGGGCGCGAACTAACGTTTTACTGGCTTATGCCTTGGCGGGTTCTTCTGATTCCTTGTGGCCGGCATCGAATTTTTCGTTGCCGATCAGGAAGGCCAGAATCAGGCCAACAGTAAGAACACCAGCGCCTGCCCAGAAGGTGTAGAGCGAAGCCTGTGCCGGAAATTTATCTTTGATGATACCGGCGAACTGAGGGCCGACGATACCAGCTGCTGACCAGGCAGTCAGAATGATACCATAGACGGTAGACATCATCTTGGGACCATAGACATCGAGGACGAATGAAGGCATCGTGCCGAAGCCACCGCCGTAGCAGAGCAGAATGTAACAGAACAACAGACCAAACAGCCAAGGATTGCCAACATAGGCAAGAGCGACGAATACGAGGATCTGGGTGCCTACGAGCAGGCGGAAAGCCTGAACGCGGCCGATCTTATCAGAGAGACCGCCCCAGAAGAATCTGCCCAGACCGTTGAACAGAGAGGTGATAGCGATCAGCGTGGCGCCAAAACCGGCAAGAGCTTTTACCAGGCCATCAAGAGTGGCTTTCTGTTCTTCAGATGGAGTGGCGACAGCGCGCAACTCTCTAACCACAGTGTAAGTCGGGTCGCTGTTGATGTAGAGATCCTGCAGCAGCGGAGACTGGAAACCGATAATCGCAATACCAGCAGTGATGTTGCAGAAGAAAATCAGCCACATGATGATGAATTTCTTCGACATGATATAGTGCATAGTCGGGTGAATGACTTCTTCCATGGCCTTGCCGGTAGAGGAAACCGGTGCCGGCGGCGGAGTATAGCCTTCCGGAAGGTATCCGGCCGGAGGATTCTTCATGAATGAACCGATCGGAACGGTCAATACGAGGAAGATAACGCCAAGATATCCGAAAACCTGCATGACGCTGCCCCCGGTGTAAGCCATAAGCCTGGGTGCGAAAACAAGTGACATCAGCAGAGCGCCGAGACCGAAGCCCATGACGACCATACCGGTAATGAAACCTTTCTTGTCAGGGAACCATTTGGCACAGGTGGCAACCGGCGTAACGTAACCGAGGCCAAGGCCTGAACCACCAATAACACCATAGCCGATGTACAGAAGAATGATAGACTGAACATTCAGAGCATAGGCCCCGATCAGATAACCTATACCGAACAGAGCGCCACCGCCCATGGCCAGTTTGGTCGGACCGTATTTTGCGAGATTGATTCCGCCCCATGCAGCAGCCAGACCCAGAAAACAAATCGCAGTGCTGAATGCACCAGCGACAGCTGCATTACTCCAGCCATAGCCCTCTACAAGAGGTTTCTGGAAATAACTCCAGGCGTAAACGGTACCTAGACACATCTGCAACAATGTGCCCATAATGGCGATCAGCCAACGGTTGTGGGTTTTCTCAGCACTCATCTCTTACTCCTGCTATATGTTATGATATATTCAAATTTATTGAATTTGAACGAGCCAGAGTGTATCATTTTGTTACTTTTTTCGCAAACTTTATTTTATAGATTCTTGAGCGGGTAAACATGCAGAAAACACAGTTGTCACCTACACACAAGCTCATGGTCAGACGTTTTGAGCAAAACAATGCATCGGAACGCGAGGAGATCATCGTCGCTGAACGCCTGATCAGCCTTTTCGTCAATGGCAATGAAGCCGTGCGCCTGATGGCTCTACCCGATCTGATCGAGGAACTGGCCACCGGATTTCTGTACAGTGAATGTGTTATCAGCCGCCGCGAAGATATAGTCATTGTCAGCTTCAACCCAACCGCCATGTCGGTAGAGGTTCAGCTGGCCACAAATATTCAACCGGTGTTCAATGACAAGGTAAGGTCGATTACATCAGCCTGCGGACGTGGCCTCACTTTTGTCTCAGCTCTGAACGCAGGCTTTTTCAGACCGGTTACTACCAACACAACTGTATTGCCGCAAACGGTAATCGATCTGATGCGCAAACTGCAGCGAAACTCGTCGCTTTTCCACGACACCGGCGGTGTACATTCGGCCGCCATTGCCAGAGGCAACGAAATGCTTTTCAGCTGCGATGATATCGGCCGCCACAATGCTGTAGACAAGGCTCTTGGCTGGCTTATCCGGGCAGGGCAACTTTCTTATGAAACAGAAAACACAGCCATGCTGCTGACCACAGGCCGACTTGCTTCAGAGATGGTTACCAAGGCTGTGCGCGGCCGTTTCCCTGTGATGATTTCGCCCTCGGCCCCGACTTCAGGTGCTGTTCAGCTGGCCGAAGACCTCGGTATCACCCTGATCGGCTTCGCGCGCGGCGAAAGATTCAATGTCTACACGCACCCGGAGCGGGTGGCCCTATGATCCAGCCATCTGTCGAGCCTTTCGAAGCGGTTATTCTCGCCGGCGGTGCCAGCAGTCGTCTCGGCTACCCCAAAGCGCTCCTCGACTGGAACGGTATCCCGCTCTGGAAGCACATTGTCCGCGAAGTCGCTGCCGTTGCCGAAAAAGTTAACATCGTCGGCTTTCCCGAGCCCTTTCAGGCGCCCGACCTTGCAATTGCACGCTTCATCGATGATCCGCAGCGAACCGGTCCCCTTGGCGGACTCGCCATCGGTCTGCGTCATACCACAACAGAAAAAGTCTTTGTCATGGCCTGCGATATGCCTTTTGTCAGACGCGATGCGATTGTCGATCTGATGCAGAACGCGAAAAATGCTGACGTAGTCATACCAAGAACTCCAGACGGGGTTCACCCGTTGTTTGCTGTCTATTCGCGCGATTGCCTGAAGGCCATTGAAGCGGCGCTGGCCCACAACGAGCGCCGTATGCGCTCTTTTTACAAAGGTCTGCGTGTTCGCGAACTGACGATCAGCGAAGACAACCCCACCTGGAAAAACGTGCTGACCAACATCAACACCCCCGAACTCTCAGAAGTAATCGGCGACCGCACCTGCACCCAGCTTACCGCGCCCTCTCCGCTTCCTCTTCCCTGATCGCTATCGGGTATCGTCTTCGTGCTGTAGAGTAGGAATCGACGGGAGGGTGTAACCCCGCCCCGTCGTTTCCCCTCGTCAAACCGGACGTGCGGATTTCCCGCATCCGGATCTGAAGGTATACCCCAGAAAGTCAAGCCTGCTCTCTTTCTTCAGACTCAGTATCTGTGTTTTGTCCGGGTTAAGAGTTAGACCCTGCCATTCTTCGACAGTTTGTTTTATCCAGTCAGTCAGTGTCTGACTGATCTGGTTTGCGCAAACTACGAAGTCATCGGCGTAGCGTATCAATCTTGCATTAGCCCATGTGTATGGGCCTGCTTTCATGTGAAATTTCTTATCAAGCCAGTGTAGATATAGGTTCGACAGCAAAGGCGAAATGACTCCACCCTGCTGGACACCCTGCCGATTGGCTTTGGGAGGAAGACGTTTGTTATCGTCGGTTTTCTCTATGATCGGAGCCTTCAGCCAACTTTCAATCAGCTTCAGAATGCTGCTGTCGACGACTCTCATCTTGACGCACTTCATGAGTTTGTCATGCGGAATCGTGTCAAAGTAGCTTTTCAAGTCTGCATCATAGATTTCCGTTCGACCACTTTTGATTGTTTCCTGAATTTTCTCAAGGGCTTCATGCGCTTTCTTACCGGGCCTGAAACCATGAGAACATTCCAGAAAGTCTGCTTCAAATATCGGTTCCATTATCAACAGGGTGGCAGCCTGAACAACTCGATCCTTCAAGGTCGGTATTCCTAAGGGTCTTTTGCCTTTGTTTGCTTTGGGAATGTATACCCGCAGCACAGGATCCGCGCGATAAGTCTTGTTAGTCAGTGTCTCACGGATGCCTGTAAGAAATTCACCGAGCTTTACTGGATTATCAAGAAATTCTTCTGCACACACACCATCGATGCCTGCTGCTTTACCTCTTTTGCCAACGTTCTTCCATGCCGTCTCGATGACATCTGTACGGCAGATCTGGTTGTAGAGTGAGTAAAAGCGGAATTCTGGTTCGTTTACTGCCTTTTGATTTAGTTTCCATCTCAACTCACGAACTTTCAGCGGAATGGAATTATTATCGAAGCTTAGGACTTCGATAACTTCAGTTTCGCTTTCCCCGTAGTAGAACACAGGTACAATCGGTTTCGTTTTGGTGTGATGGTTACGCGACAACAGCAACCTCCCTTCGCTCCAGGTTGATTAGACCCTTCTTAACTACTATGAAGGTATCCGACTCCCGATCAACAGTGATCGGGTCTCTCAGGTTCCTCGACTTCTCTTTCACTGCACGCTGTCTCCAAACACCCCGAAGAGCCCTCTGGCTGCATATGAATGTTACTTTACCAGAGGCAGCAGGCTTCACCAAGCACGGAAGGCTGGCCGCTCTCAAGAATACTAACGAGGCCGAATCGAGTTCACTTGCGTTACGGCTTACAGTTTCGTCTTCGCAGGCCTCACCTTGGGGATTACTCCTTTCAGTGCCGCGTTGACTATATGGTGAACATTCAATTACCATATTGACTACCTTTCAAATCAATAGAGAAGTCAGGCTTATCCTGACGCACCGTAATCGTTCTCGCTCCTCTAACTCTTCATCGTGCCCAAAATAAAAATTCTGAAACTCAATCTCAATCTCAATCTT
>JAKJFO010000099.1 GCA_022704885.1 Candidatus Rifleibacteriota bacterium
TTTCATTCTAAATCCTCCCTAACAAATTTGTTCAGGTGCCGGGTGCCACGAACAGCATGCGGCAACAGCAAACAGAACGTGGATAGTTTAGCGGGGTGTTTAAGGTTCTGTCAACTTTTTTGAATTGAAGTCGGTGATTCTCACATTACAAAGAGGAGGATCCGCAGATTACACAGATTGGCGCAGATTTTTTGAGAGAGCTGAGCAGGCCGAAGACAAAGAAAAGAAATTATCGCACAAATGGTACAAAGATGAAGAGAAGGTAACGAGAAGACGGAGACATTTATGCCGATAGCGACAACGAGAACAAGAACAAGAACAAGAACAATACCGAACCCGAATCCGAACCCGATAGCGATTACGGCTATGAGAGCAACTTGTATAATATCTGTGGAGTCTGAGAAATCTGGTGATTGTCTTTTCCTTATTTTTTGCTGGTTAAATTCTGTTGCAAAAATGTACCGGATTGATTATTCTTTTCTGTTGATATGATCTTGCAACAGGTAGAAAAGCCATGACGGTAGAGGTAATTCAGCTTGAACGAGGGGGAACCCTGATCAAGACGCCTTCGGGTTCGCTGCAGGTTGGTGCGCCGCCCGAAACGATCAAGGATACCATGAAGATTCTCGGCGATGTGCCAGACACATTCGTCATTCCCAACCGCATGTTTTCTGCGGAGCGTGGTGTTTCACTCTCAGATATCGAGTTTCCGGCCTATTACAACTTCTTTATCAAGCGCCGCTCGATTCGCGTCATCGGCATGAGTCACCAGATCGACACCATACTGCGCGTGCTGCGCGAGGCCGTTCTCGGCCCCGATAACATACAGCTCGTGCGCGAATACCCTTATGGCATCAACCGCGACCTGATTCCCAATCTGCGTGCTGAAATGGAATTCCTGCGGCCGTTCAGTCTGTCAGGAAAGCGCAAGGCTGAAATGAACGATATGGCAATCGGAGTGCCCTGGGGGCCCGAGAACCGCGTACCGTTCGGTGATATGGCGCTCGAACGCAGCAAAGACTGTCTGCGTGTAGTCAGCGGCAAAGAAATTCTCGCTGAAGTCTCGCTCGACGTCAGCTTTGGCGGCATTCCATACACCGACAAGTCCGGCGGCCCCTTTGAACCGCCGCTGTTCGGTATAACTGTAATTGGCTCAGGCTCAGGCTTCGACCCCAAAGAAATGACCAGCGGCTTCATCATCTGGATCAACCGCCGCGGCATTCTCGTCGATCCGCCGGTCGACTCGACCTACTGGCTCAAGTCGATGGATATCAACCCGCGCCTGATCGACGACTGCATTCTCACGCACTGCCATGCCGACCATGATTCGGGTATTCTGCAGAAGCTGCTTGAAGAAAAGAAAATCAACCTTTATACCACCGAAACCATCATGGAAAGCTTCGTGCGCAAATATCAGTCGCTGACCGGCCTCAATTACAAAGCTTTCATGAGCCTGTTTCATTTCCATCCCGTGACGCTGCAGGTTCCAATTCGCATCAATGGCGGCGAGTTCAGGTTTTTCTACACCCTGCATTCGATTCCGACCATCGGTTTCGAGATCTACTATCAGGGCAAGAGTTTCGTCTATTCATCCGACTCGCTCTATTGCCCCGATACATTCAAGAAACTTTTCGAACGCGGCGATGTTAACCGTTATCGCATGATTGAACTGACCAACTTTCCGTGGCATCACTCGGTGATTTTCCATGAAGCAGGTATTCCGCCGCTGCATACGCCGATGCAGACGCTGAATGAGCTGCCGGAACAGGTTAAGAAACGTATTTACCTGATTCATGTTGCCGAAAAGTCGATCCCTGAAGGATCGGGTTTGCGCAAGGCGCCGAACGGCCGCGAAGAGTCGATTCTGATCGACGTCACGCCGCCTGAAAGCAACGAGGCGCTCGAATATCTGAACGTTCTCAATCATATCGACCTGTTTTCCGGACTGCCGATCGAAAAGGCCCGCGAATTTCTGACTCTGGTCAAGGTCGAAAACTTCAAAGCCGGCGATTATGTGATCAAAAAGAACACGGTTGGCGACCGCTTTTTCATGATAGTGCACGGTCGCGCCCGGGTCGAGCGTGACGGCGTTGTCATCAAGAGTTACACCAACAACGACTACATCGGAGAAACTTCGATGATTCTCAACTTGCCGCGCAACGCTGATGTAATCGCCGAGAGCGACATGAAGATTCTGGTCATGGATAAATACGACTTTCTCTACTTCATTCGCGGCTCTGAAATTGCGCGGCAGATGAAGATTATCGCGCAGAACCGCGAATATGACACCTGGAGCCTGTTCGATGACGCGCCGCTGTTCAAGGCGTTGTCGGCGACCCAGCGCACGCAGTTGCAGGGTATCATGGGCCGTGTCAGGGTTAAGAAGGGTGACGTCATCGCCACCCAGGGAACCACGCGCGAGACTTTTTATATTGTCGACAGTGGCCTGATTTCGATCGAGCGCTCGCAGAGGCAGATTCTGAAGGCCGGTCGTGGCAGTTTTCTGGCCAAGATTTACGCAACACCGCGCCGCGGAATGCATCGCTTTTCGATCGTGGCCCAGGAAGAATCAGTTATTTACTCTATCGATACCATGGAATTTTACCGGTTTCTCGAGAAGAATCCGGGCGTATTTCTCTCTTTGAGAGAGGCCCGGATCAGAGATACCGTTCAGAATGCCTGATTTCGCATGTCAGCGTATAGGGCAGAATAATCAGACAAGGAAGATCAGATGATCGATAAATTTCAGGCGAGTCTGCTCGGATACGCTATCGGAGACGCTCTCGCGGCGCCGATAGAAGATGTGTTCCGTTCTCCCGAAGAAGGCGATGAGCCGGTAACCTTTTATATAAAGGCGTTTCCGTCACACCCGGTCAGCCATCTCAGGCCGGGGCAATACTCTGATGAAACCCAGATTATGTTATTGATCGCCAAAAGTCTGGTGGAAAGAGGCAGTTTTTCCATCGACGATCTGAGTACCCGACTGGTCGACTGGTTTCATACTCAGAAAAAGCGGGCAGAATGGCGATTTCCCGGCAATACGCTGATCAAGTCCTGCCGCAAGCTGGCGGCCGGTGTGCCGTGGGCTCAGGCCGGGCATCTTTCGGCAGGAGTTAATGCCGTTTGTCGCACGGTTCCTTATGCTCTTGCATTTTTCAGATCGCAGCCGCTGCTCAAGAACGCGGTCGACAAGTCATGCCGACTCACTCACACCGATCAGAAAGTCGTCGGAACCTCGCTGGCGCTGGCTTCAGTCATCGGTCTCGGACTCGAAGGTGCTGAATTCGCGCCTGATTACATCATGAATCGGGCCATCGAAAAATCCCAGCCTTTTGCCGCCGAAATGGTCAAAAAAATGAAGGCGGTAAAAGACTCGCTCAAGCTTGAACCAAGGGTCGCCATTGAGAACATCGGCAACAGCGGCTATTGCCTCGATTCATTCGCGGCCGCGCTTTACTGGTTTCTCAAATCAGAAGGTCGTTTCGACGAGATGATCACCGGTGCAGCCAATGCCGGCGGTGACGCAGATGCGATAGCCGCCATGGCCGGCGCCATGTTCGGCGCCTGGTTCGGGCTTGGCGCCATACCCGAGAAGTGGTTCGCCCCGCTCGAAGATTTTCAGGTGATCAGACAGCTTGGCTGCGATATTTACCGCATGGCGGTGCCGCAGAACTGAGCGCGACAGCACATACAGGAGGCTGTTAATGACCGAAACTCTCACCCATCAGGACGGCGAAGGCCGCGTAAAAATGGTCGATGTCGGCCAGAAGCAGCCGACCTCTCGCATGGCGCTGGCTTTTGCCTCGATGTTTGCCGGCGAAAAAGCGGTGTCACTGCTGGCTGCCGGCGAGCTTGCCAAGGGCGATGCCTGGGCCGCCTCGCGCGTGGCCGCGATTATGGCGGCGAAGAAAACTTCTGAACTGATTCCGCTGACCCACCCGATTCGGCTCGATTCAGTGCGTGTCGATCTTTTTGTCTGGGGAAAAGAGCGCATCGGCTGTTTCACGTCGGCAGCCGGCTTTGACCGTACCGGCGTCGAAATGGAAGCGATGGTTGCTGCTTCAACTGCGATGTTGAACATGTATGACATGGTCAAGGGCGTCGATAAAGGCGCTTATATCGAGCAGACCAGGCTGGTTTACAAGACTGGCGGCAAAAGCGGTGACTGGCTCAGCCCGGCGGCACAGACCGGCCGCATCGAAAAGCTGGCTACCAGCAAAGGAAAAGGCACTCCCAAAGATCCCTGCGACGAGGCTGTGCTGAAAGTTCGTTTCGGGCTCGAAAGCGACGCGCATGGCGGCGACTGGCATCGGCAGGTTTCCCTGCTCGGGGTTGAAAGTATCGAAAAAATGCGCAGCAAAGGCCTCGACGTCGATTTTGGTTCTTTTGCCGAGAATGTCGCGACTTCCGGTGTCTGCTTATATGAGCTGCCGATCGGAACGCTGATGTGGTGCGAAGCCGGGCCGGTCATGCAGGTCACTCAGATCGGCAAGGAATGTCACACGAAATGCGCTGTTTATCACCGCGCCGGCGATTGCGTCATGCCGCGCGAAGGCATTTTTACTATAGTTCTTGCCGGTGGCCGCATTGCTGCCGGTGAGCGTTTTATAACTTTACAGGTTTGACCTGCAGGGGCAAGATGACTGATCAGCCCAAAAAGTGGATTTTGGCTATTGACCCTGGATCTGACAAGGTTGGTTTCGCTGTGGTCAACTACGATCTGACCCATGGCGAAAAGGGAATAGTCTATCTTTCTGAGTTGCATCGTCTGTTCAAGCGCATGTGCAACGTTCCACCCGAGGCCGCACCACAGGCGATAGTCATCGGCAACGGCACGGCGGCGGCAGCTGTCTGCCGGCTCTATAATTCACTTGAAATCGATATAAAAGTGCAGTTTGCCGAAGAAAAGAACACGACTTACAAGGCGCGCGCCCGCTATTTTAAAGATCATCCGCCGACCGGTTTCTGGCGCATAGTTCCGATCGGGCTGCAGATGCCGCCTTGCCCGGTCGATGACTACGCCGCTCTTCTGATTGGCGAAAAGTATCTGACTGAAAACAGGCTGGTGGAACAGGCGCCTGCTGAGGCTGGCAAGCCTTGATTTGAACGTAGAGGCGATTGTGTTAGACTGGAAGAGATGAACGATCGCGATACCGACAACGACAACGAAAACGACAACGACAACGATTGATAGGAGAAGAACATGAAAAAAGTTCATTTTAGATATCTGTTGATAGTGGCTTTGCTTGCAACTGCAGCACTGGTCGGCTGCGGCGGTGGTGGCGGAGGTGGCGGTGGAGTAGTTGTCGATCCTGGTCTCACCATTCCGACTTCCAACCAGTTTGCTCTGCCGGCGCTATATTCTTCAGAATCTGGCGCTTTCCCGACCATCGGGCCGAATGTCGAACTGACCCTGAATAACTTTACCAATACCTCTGAAGCCTTGATGGTGTTTGTTAATATGAGCGGCAGCACGCAGCAGCTGACCTGGAACGTCGACAAGCTTTCGGCTGCAGCCAATATGCGCGGTAATGAAGTGCTCAAAAAGAGCCTGGTTGATAACTCAGGCCCGGTTTCGCCAGAACATTCATTTCATCTCATGCTGCGCCATCAGGCTCAGCGCCAGCGCCGCTTCGGTCAGACGCCGGTAACTTTGCGCGCCAGCACGCGTGCCGTAGCTGTCGGAGAAAAGCAGAGTTTTACAGTCTATGTAAGCGACAGTCAGACCGAAAGCATTACCGCGGTCTGCAAAAAAACCGGCCTGTTAGCCGGTACCGACAAGAACTACCACATTTTCGTCGATGAAAACAGCGCTAATCAGGCAAAGATCAATTATGTCGTCGATCAGCTGGCCAATAACTGGAGCGGTGACGGCAAGATATACGCTAAGAACCGCCAGATTTTCGGCGAAGAGCCGACCGGAGTTCTCGACAATGGAGTCGATGCCACAGATTTTTATATAGTTGTTTCGCCAAAAGTCTTTACTGCCGGCTACTTTTTTACTGGCGACCTCAATCTTACCACAGTCACCCCGACTTCGAATCAGAAGAAAATTTTCTTTCTGCAGCTTGATACGATAGGTACTGATGACGAAAGTAACCGTATGGTCGATACGCTGTCAGCAACCATGGCACATGAATTTCAGCACATGATTCATTTCTGGCAACGTGGCAGCAACAGTGACATCTGGCTCGAAGAAGCCATGTCGGGTTACGCTGAGTATGCAAATGGTTATCGCATCGAAACCAGAAACAACCAGTCGAAGGCGCTTCAGGTTAATCTGTATTTCGACCGGGTCAGCGATACCAGACTCGATGTCTGGCACAGCAGCAGCGACAGCGATCTGGTGGTTAATGCCCACTACGGCAAGGTCTTTCTGTTCGGCATCTGGCTGGCACAGAATTACGGCAGCAGTGGCTCGATGGCTGCGCTGCTCAAGAACAAAACGACTGATGTCGCGGCAATAGAAGCCTTCACCGGCAAAAGCTTCGGCGAACTTTACTCGAAATTCATGCTGGCATTGATTCTCAACAACCCGGTTGTTGACAACGATGGCTACGGCATTGACGGACTAAGTCTGACCAGCAGTTACGACTTCGACTATAGCCTTAAGTCGGTTCAACTAACCGGTCCGGCTGTTGACACAGTTGGCGCTACAGTTGAAAGTCTGGCCCGCCCGACAATCGCGGCCAGGGCTGCTGTTTATGTTAAGGTGACCAGCGGCGACGGCAGCGATGTCTGGCTGGCTGCCAATCTGCCTGCCGGCACCGCCCTCTACCAGCTGCGCAAGGACTAATCCTCTGTTAAAGTTGAATAGCATGGTAAAAATGGTCATTGCGAGGAGCGTAGCGACGAAGCAATCCTTCTTCCAATGGGATTGCCGCGTCGAGCTGGCGCTCTCCTCGCAATGACAGAATGATAGTTCGCGGCACTTATGAAAGTTATGACAGACCAGCGTAGAGCTCAGATCGTTATCGGTTCTACGCTGGTTTTGTCTTTGCTGGCTGTTTACTTCGGTTTCTGGGGCTTCGAGCGCGACCGCATGGAAGAGCTGTACCGCTCGGGCACCTGGTATTTTCTGCTGGTAGCGCTGCTGCTCTGGCTGCAAAAGCTGGCTGCTTTCATGCCGACGCTGGAAGATGCGCGCGCGGCCTGGCGCCGACACTGGCCGGCTGCTGTGACAGCAGTTATGCTGGTGATGCTGGCGTTCATTGCGTCGCCACCCGATTATCGCATTCTTGCCGATGAAACCAATCTTCTTGGTATGGCGCAGGCCTTTTACGAAGAGCGCTCGTGCCATAACCCGACTCAGGCGCTGAATTTTTACCACGGCATCAAGCGCACAATCAGCAGCGTCGTTGACATGCGCCCGGCCTTTTACCCATTTCTGACTGCAGCTGCACATGCGCTGACCGGTTATCGCCCGGAAAACGCCTTTCTGGTTAACGCTGTTGCCGGCTTCGGCATTCTGCTTCTGCTTTATGCTCTCGTGCAAGCCTGGTATGGCCGTTTCTGGGGCGTCGTCGCCATGTTGCTGCTTTCATCATTTCCGCTGTTCGTGCTGTATATGACGTCAGCTGGATTTGAAACGGTAAATCTTCTGTTCGCAATGATGCTGCTTGGTGCGGCCTGGCGATTTATCAGGCGGCCACAGGCGGCCGGCGCTGAACTGCTGTTTCTGACTCTGCCGCTGCTGGCGCAGACTCGTTACGAATCTGCCCTGGCAGTGTTTTGTGTGATACCGCTGGTGATTATCTGTTTGCCAAAAGATGAGTATTCATGTCTGACCTGGCGCACAATGCTCGTACCGGTTTTGTTTCTGCCGGTTGCCTGGTTGCGGGTGATCACCTATTCTCAGCGCGCTTTTCAGGTCGAAAGCATCGAGCAGGCATTTGGCCTTAATCATCTGTGGGCGAATCTGCAAAATGCACTGCCATTCTTTACCGGCAGTGAGAAAGCTTACGGTATGGTTTCTCTGCTTGCCGTAACGGCCGGCGCCGGCCTGATCTGGCTGCTTTCTGACTATTTTAACACCCGTCAGTCTGAGCGCAAAAGCTGTGTTTTTGCCGGTTTTGTCGCAATGTTTTTCGTGCTGCACGCGGCTGCGCGCTTTGCTTATTTCTGGGGCGACCTGCGGTTGCAGTATACTTCGCGGCTTGGCATCGTCTTTTTGCCTCTGCTGGTGTGTCTTTCTATTTACCTGTTGTGGCAGCTCACCAGAACAGTCGGGTTGAGCCGCAACTGGGCCCCGCTGCTGGCCATATTGCTGATGATTCACAGCTGGCCGGTCGCCGGGCAGAATCTGGCCGTGCGCGACATCTTCTTTTATCGCGAATTCAGAACGGTGCGCGAGTATCTGCAGCAACACTACCCGAACCCCAAGGGTTACATTCTGGTTTCGGATATAAGTAATCTCTATCTTCCCTTCAACTACAGTTCGGTAAGCCCTTCCTGGGTCGAACTCAACTCGGATGAAGTTGCGCAAAGCCTCGAAAAGGGAACCTGGCAGCGTCTGCTGGTTGTACAGAAAATCAACATTGCCACCGGCCAGCCGGTCGCCGGCTCAGAAATGCCCGCGCGCTTCACTCTCGAACCTCTGTATCACTCGCAGCTCAGCCCCGAAAAGCTCATCTGCATCTCAGTGTACGAGCCGTCATATAAAGAAAAACTGAAGAGCGATAATCCGCAGATTACGCCGATCCCGCCGATTTTCGCCGAGGATTGAACCCCAACAAGAATCTCTATTGATCGACGTCTCTTTTGGGAGTCGCTGTTTGTCTCCATCGTGCTCGTAATCGTAATCGTGCTCGTAATCGATTTTGTTTTTCGATTACGAGCACCGCTTCGCTGAGCACGAGCATGAATAGCTCTTATGTTTATGGTGAAGCTTGAATTGCTATAATCTTTTTTTGCTGTTGTTTTGAAGATAGTTTCGTGATATACTGCGGGGTACGTCCCTGCTTCTGCCCAAAAGTGGCAGAGGCTGAAACTTATCCGAAGGGAGGTTTTCTTAGTGAAACCTTACGAAACTTTGTTCTTCACCGAACCCGGCATCGAAGACACAGCCCTTGACGCGCTCATCGGCAAAGTCGAAAATGCAATCACCAAAAATGGTGGCCAGATCGAAAAGATCGACAAATGGGGCAAAAGACCCCTGGCTTATCCGGTCGAAAAGCACACCGACGGCCAGTATGTCCTGGTTAATTTTCAGGCCACCGGCGAAGCCCTCAAAGAACTCGAAAGAACTTATCTGATCAACCAGACCATCCTGCGCTTCATGACTACCGTTCGCGGTCAGTAATGTAATATGGCTGGAAATCTCAATAAAGTCTTTCTGGTGGGTAATCTGACCCGCGATCCAGAACTCAGACACACGGCCCAGGGAACCTCGGTCGCCAACTTCAGTATTGCCGTCAACCGCTCATACAAGGGCAACGACGGTGATTTCAAAAAAGAAGTGAGCTATTTCAATATAGTAGTCTGGGGCAAAACCGGCGAAAACTGCTCGAAGTATCTTTCCAAGGGCAGATCAGTGCTGGTCGAAGGCCGTCTGGCCAATCGCAGTTACGAGACCCAGGATGGTCAGAAACGCACCATCACCGAAATCGTTGCCGATAACGTGCAGTTCCTTGGCGGTCGTGGCGACAGCCAGGACGAAGGCAGCGAAGCTTCGGGCGGCGGTGACTACGGCAGCAACTATGCCGATGGCAGTGACGACGACGCTGTTCCGTTCTAAATGGGGCGCCGGTCACTTTTTTAAAATTATTCGGAGGAATAAAAATGGCTGAATTCAAAAGACACAGACACAGAAAAGTGTGTCATTTCTGCAAGGATAAAGTAACTTTCATCGACTACAAAGATGTATCCCGCCTGAGAAGATATATCAATGATCGCGGCAAGATCACCAGCCGCAGATCGACCGGCACCTGCACCGCGCATCAGAAGCATCTCACCACTGCTATCAAGCGCGCCCGCAACATGGCTCTGCTGCCGTTCGCCAACGTCTGATCGGCCTGCTGATCGACTGAAAGCACAATAACCAGCGCAATGACTAATTCTACCGCCAGCAGAACTCTCGGCATGGCTGTCATGGCTTTAATCACCATGGCAGGGCTTGTTGCCGCAATTCAGGTTCCGCTGCTGGGAGCTCTGGTGCTGTCGCTGGCCGGAATTCCGGCATTTGTCATCATTCTGGCCTGGGGTGGCCTGTGGTTCCTTGGCTATTCAGCCCTGACCCTCACCCTGGCAGGAATCCTGGCGAGTCCGGCCACCGCTCTGACGCTGGTTCCACTGATTCTCATGCCGGCCGTGCTATTTTCGGCGGCTGTGCGCCTTGGCCTCGATCCCCTGCGGGCCATCACCCTGACCCTGTTGTCGGCAACCCTGTTCTCGACCGGGTTATGGGGAGTGACCAATGGGTTCGGCAGTGACAGTCCGTCGCTTGTTCCGGTTCGCGAAGAATTTTCGCGACAGATTGAGGTGGCTGAAGAGCGGCTGAAAAAGTTCGAGGAAAAGGGCGGCGAGTCTGCCGAGGCCATAGAAGTTGCCCGCGAGAATCTCAGACAGGTATATGATTATACTCTGCTGCTGATTCCGGCGACCTTCCTGTTTGTCTGGCATCTGATAACGCTTGCCGTCTTTTATGGTGCGGCGCAGAAATTTGCCGGGCAGATGGGGTTGGCAGTAGTTCCGTTGCCGCCATTTTCCCAATGGCGTTTCGACTGGAACCTGATCTGGCTGTTCATCGGCGGTTGGACCCTCTATCATGTGCTTGGCACAGTCGAAAGTGTGACTATCAGTTCACTGGCTCTCAATATCGGCGCCAACTGTCTGGCAATCAGCAGTATCATCTACTTTATCGCCGGTCTGTCGCTGTTGTTCTTCATGTTCGACAAATACAAGATCGGCACGGTTGCCAGGGTCGGTTTTTCATGTCTCGCGCTCGTGTTCACGCAGGCTGTTGTCTGGTTCGGCATCATCGATGTCTGGGCTGACTTCAGAACGCCGAAACCCGCGCTGTTTTCGTCGGGCGATTCTGACGAAGACTTTTAATCATTGATAATTAACCAGGAGGAAGATAATGGAAGTCCTAATGATAAACAACGTCCCCCGGGTAGGAAGAAAAGGCGAATTCAAGAACGTCGCCGAAGGTTATGCCCGTAATTTCCTGTTCCCGAGAAATTTCGCCATTCCCGCCACTGAAGGTGCCAAAAAGCATCTCGATCTCATGAAGACCTCATGGGAAAAGCAGGCTGTGCGCGAAAAGCAGGCTTATCTCGATATGGCCGGCAAAATCGAAGGTCTGGTCATCAAGATCACCCGCAAAGCTGGTGACAAGGGTCGCCTGTTCGGTTCGGTAACCAGCGCCGAGCTTGCCGCCGAAATCAGCAAAACCGCCAATGTCGATATCGACAAGAAGCTGGTTGTTGCCGATCACATCAAAGAAGTCGGCGAACATGCCGTGACCATCCGCTTCACCGGCGACGTCAAGGCCCACATGAAAGTGGTCATCGTTCCCGAAGAGAAGCAGCAGGACTGATTGCAGCTTAAAGCAGGGTAGTGAACGGCTTCGCGCCGTTCACTACCTTTTTCTTGAAGCCACCTGACTTTGCAATGGAGAGAGGTTTATGACCGAGGGTTTTCAGAAGGTGCCGCCACACAGTCTCGAGGCCGAGCAATGCGTTCTCGGTTCGATGATGCTAAGCGAAGACGCGGTCGTAACCGCGATGGAAATCATCGAAGGCGTCGATTTTTATCAGAGTTCGCATCGCCACATTTTTCAGGCGCTCGTCGATCTCTTTGCTGCTTCCAGACCGTGCGATCTGATAACCCTCCAGGAAGAACTCAAAGGCAAAGACCGCCTGGCAGAGGTCGGTGGCGTCAGTTACCTGTCGCAGCTGCTTAACGTCGTGCCAACACCGCGCAACGCCGAGCATTACGCCAAAATTGTCAAAGAGAAGTCGATGCTGCGCCGTCTGATACTGCTTTCCGGAGAGATCGCCAACAGCGCCTATGATCCGCAGTCGGTCGCCGAGCAGCTTATCGATCAGGCCGAACAGAAGGTGCTGCAGCTCAGCCAGTTCAAGATGACACACCCCTATATGCGGGTTAAAGATCTGGTACGGCCGACTTTCAGCTATCTCGAAAGCCTTTATGAAAATAAGCAGGCGGTAACCGGTATTCCCAGTGGCTTCACCAAACTCGACGAATATACCGCCGGCTTTCAGAATTCAGATCTGATCATTCTGGCGGCCCGCCCTTCGATGGGTAAAACCGCATTTTGTCTTAATGTAGCCCAATATGCCGCTTATCAGAGCAAAAAAGCGGTAATGTTGTTTTCGCTGGAAATGTCGCATAAACAGCTGGTTACGCGTCTATTGTGCTCGGAAGCGCGCATCGACGGCCAGAAAGTGCGTCGCGGCTATCTCGGCGACGAAGACTGGATGAAACTGACGATAACGGCCGGGCGCATCGAAGAAACTCCGATGCTGATCGACGATACTGCCAATGCGAGTTTGATCGAGATTCGCAGCAAAGCCCGCCGCGCCTTTGCCCAGGATAAGATCGGTATGATTATCATCGACTATCTGCAGCTGATCTCGTGGTCTGGTACCGATAAGCCCGAAAGCCGTCAACAGGAAGTCTCAGCGATATCGCGTAATCTCAAAGGCCTGGCGCGCGAGCTCAACGTTCCGGTAATGTGCCTGTCGCAGCTTTCGCGCGCCGTGGAAGGGCGAACCGATAAACGCCCGATGCTCTCGGATCTGCGCGAATCAGGCGCCATCGAGCAGGATGCCGACGTCGTTCTTTTTCTTTACCGCGACGAATACTACAACCCGAAAGGCGATAAAAAGGGCATTGGCGAGGTTATCATTGCCAAGCAGCGTAACGGCCCGGTCGGCAGCGTCGAGCTTGCCTTCAACCCGAACTTCGCGCGCTTCGACAACCTCGAAACCACCTATAAAGAAGATTACTAGTGGTCTGTCAGATTGCGCGACCTGGAAAGCAGTCGCATGAAGAGCATAGACCGCAGATTTCGCCGATTGTCGAGATTGCGCAGATAATATGGAATATCTTGTTCAGTTTGACCACAGCCTTTTTGCCCTGTTGAACGGCAGTCTGACCAGCGGTTTTTTAGACTGGTTCATGCCGTTCATCACCGACGCGAAGAATTGGATGCCGATGATCGTGCTGGCCTGGCTGGCAATGGTATTTTCGGGCCGGCCACGGCTGAGAATTATGGCGCTGGCAGTCCTGGTTTCGGTAGTGTTTACCGATCTGTTCTGCGGTCAGATCATCAAAAAGGCGGTCGGTCGGCGGCGACCCTGCGCACTGGCTCAGGATACTGATTTCAAGTGTCGGCTGCTGCTGCCGATGAAGACCAGTAAGTCGTTTCCGTCGAATCATGCGGCCAACACGGCCGCTTTTGCCGCCGCCGTCGTTACCATGTGCGGTTGGCAAGCCGGTTTGCCTTTTATCGCAATTGCTTTTCTGATCGGCTATTCGCGTGTTTATGTGGGAGTCCACTTTCCGCTGGATGTTGCGGCCGGCTGGCTCATCGGCAGTCTTCTGGCGATCGCGGTATGCCGTGCTTTCCGGCGCAGATGGCCTCTGGCATCGCCACCGGTTACAGACGAATCCCCACAGTCGCCAGTTCAGCCGTGAAACTGCGCTGCGAAACCGGCAGAGTTCTTATTTTCAAAATTGCTGGTTTGAGGTGATCAGCCATTTCCGGGCTGATTTTACAGAAGTCTTTTTCGGTGCAGACGAGCCGCAATTGCTTCTTTTGTGCTCGCTGCGCAAGTTTACGCAGCTCGCTGTCGCTGAAACGGTGATGGTCTCTGAATTCGGCCCGGTCGCCAATCCTGCAGCCGAGCTGTTCGAGCTGTGCATAAAATGATTCAGGCCGGCCTATGGCTGAGAATGCCAGAATGTCTGTTCTGGTTTCGGCGACGGTCAGCCTGTTGTTTTGCTCGTCGAACAGGCCGTCGCAACTGGTTTTAACCCTGATGATCGGTACTCCAGGCGCTTTTTCATCGAGCCATTTCTGCCAGAAGATGAGCCTGTCTTCACTCACTGACTCGCAGCGCGTCAACAGAATGGCATGAGCAAAACGCAGTCTTGTAACTGGTTCGCGCAACCGGCCTGCCGGCAACAACTGTGCTTCATCTGGTTCGGACATGGCGTCCCAGAGCAGCAGTTCGACATCTTTGCGCAGCCGGCGATATTGAAAACCATCGTCGAGCAGAAAAACATCTGGTTTCAACCGCTGTTCGCCAACTATCGCAGCATGATGGCGATTCTTGCCGAGCAATACGGGAACCTGCGGGAACCTGCGATTCAAAAGCAGCGCCTCGTCAGTCAGGCCATCCGGATGTGGGCCGGTTCCCTGCAGATGATAGAAACTGCGTTCCCATGGGCTGCGGTAACCGCGGCTCAATACGCAGACCTGGTGTTGACGGCGCAGTTCTTCGATCAGTTCGAAGAGCACCGGGGTTTTGCCGGTTCCGCCCATGCTGAGGTTGCCAACCGAGATTACCCGTGCGCGCGGGCGATAGATCAGAAAACTGAAAACATCGAAAAAACGGCGCTCGCAGGTGGTCAGGGCGAGATAGATACTCTGCAGCAGATTTTTCATCGCTGCCGGTTGCTGCTCGTGCCCGGTAACCAGCTGGCAAAAGCACCCTGCATGTCAGCAAATTTCTGCTGCTGTCGCCTGATGAAGAGCGGGTCTGCGGTTTTGAAGCCGCTGATCTGGTTGTCGGCAATCGTCAGTATTCCGGCTGCTCCGGCGAGTTCGCTTACCTTGTCGTCATAAGCTATCAGTTTCATTGGCAGACCGGCGCGCAACATGGCCAGTGCCGCGTGATAGCGCATGGCCAGACCGAGCGAAAAGTTGCGGCAGCTGCCGGCAAATTCGCTGAAAGTTG
>JAKJFO010000009.1 GCA_022704885.1 Candidatus Rifleibacteriota bacterium
CATCTCGACACAGCGATGAAGCTAAACCATGGCGCCATCATAGTTTCCGGCCATTTTGGGCTGTGGGAAATGATTCCACAATGGCTCGCCGTTAACGGTTACCCGGTCTGCACCGTGGTCAGGCGCCAGAATAACCCGCACGTCGATGCCTGGATGGAAAACATGCGTCGCCGGCTTGGCGCCAAAACAACCGATTCGGGCTTCGGCATCAGAGAAATTTTACGCTCGATCAGGCGCGGCCAGATACTCGCGCTGATGGTCGACCAGGACAACGGCAAACAGGGAATATTCGTGCCTTTTTTCCGACGTTACGCCTCAGCTCCGACCGGCCCGGCCCAGCTGTCACTCAAAACCGGCGCGCCGATCGTGCCTCTGTTCATGTTTCCAAACTACTGTGGTCAGCATCTTTTCAAGATCTACCCGCCAATCTACCCCGAAAACTACACAAACGATATCACTGGTCAGCAACAGATCACAGCCTGCTACACACAGCTGCTTGAAGACCTGGTCAGACAACAGCCGCAAGACTGGTTCTGGCTGCACCGCCGCTGGAAAACCCAGCCGGCAGACGCCCCCGACAACCCCTGGGCCCGCCTCGTTCTTCGTCAACATTAAGGGGGCAGGCGGGTTTCTCAGGCGCGAAAACTTCGAGCCAGGCATTTTTGACGCAGAGCCATAGCTATACAGCTATACTCACGCCTGGTGAGAGTTGTAGCGAATGAGGGCAAAGCCATCCGCATCTCTAACGGCTGAAGCCGTAAGAGCTGCCTAATTCCGCCGAGAGCCCGTATAAGAGGGATCTATCAGAGTTAATTATAGAACTCTTATGTGACAGAGACTTTTCACCAGTAACATCTTTACATTGCTTTACAAGTTGTTTTTGACTTACAGCCTGATAAAGGCTAAATATATACTTATTGAAAACTGGAGAAAAAGCAGAATCGAAGTGCACAAGATTCTGCGCCGAATTTAATGAGCAAAATTTACCTTAAAGCATATCAGTGGCTGCTGCGAGGCATAGTCGAGCTGCTCGACGTGTTTCCGCCGCGCCGCATCGAAAAAGAAGAATTTGCTCTGCGTAAGGGTATTCTGCCCGATGATTACGAAGCTCCAGCCGAAGGAACCTTCTGGATTCACGGCGCCTCACTCGGCGAGGTGATCACTTTGCGCCCGTTTTTGCGGGAAATGGCTCAACTTTATGGAAAAGACCGCATAGTCTGCACCGCTACGACGCTCGACGGCCTGCGCCAGCTCAAAGTCGATGCTATCTGCGGCTTCGCAACACTTCTTCCCATTGAACTGCCAGCATTCACGATACCATTTATTGAAAAAATCAGGCCAAAACTCATGATGATCAGCGAAACCGAGATCTGGCCGCTGCTTCTCGATACGCTGGCGCGCAAAAACATTCCTTACGGTATCATCAACGGTCGCATCAATGAAAAAACCGTTCGGCTGATGCGCATCGCCTGGCCAATGTTCGAACCGGCCATCAGCAATCTGGCCTTCGTTTTTCCCCAGGAAAAACAGTATCAGAGGCGGTTTAGAGTGCTCGGCGTCGAACCTGCCAGACAAAAGACGCTGGGCTGTTTCAAATACGACATCGCCGAAGCAATGCCAGATACGGCAAAAATCAGAGCACGCGCCGGTATTGCACCGGATCGCCCGGTTCTATTGTTCGGCAGCACGCACCCAGGCGAAGAAGAGCTGATTCTTGAAGCTCTTGACCCGTTCTGGAACGAGCTCGATGCCACGGTAGTAATAGCTCCAAGGCATATCAAGCGTGTAGACGAGCTCGAAAGTCTTTTCAAAAAGCGCAGACTCGAATTCCAGAAGATCTCAGAAAATCCGACTCAGGCCAGCAAGATACTGCTCGTCGATACCATGGGCGAACTGCGCAATTTTTATGCGATTGCGGCACTGGCCTTTGTCGGCGGCAGTCTGATCAAGCGCGGCGGCCACAATCTGATGGAACCGGCGGCCTTTGCCAGGCCGATCATTACCGGCCCCAATACCTTCAATTTCCGTTACGAAATGATGGCTTTAAACCGTTCACGGGCAGTCATCACCGTAAATAATTCCCACGAACTCTGCGAAACGATCCGCGAATGGCTGCACGACCGCAATGTCTTCTCTGAGCAGGGAAAGCGTGCCAGACAGGTTCTCGATTCAATGTCAGGCGCCTGCCATCGTACGATCGAAAATCTGCAGAAAATGAACCTGCTGCCCGATGTCAGAAACTGAAATAATACTGCGCCTCAATGCCATGGGCGACATTTTGCTTACAGTGCCCACTCTGCGGGCTATTGCCGCGCGCGGCATCGATCTGCATCTGGTCATTCACGGGCGCTGGGCACAACTTGGCGAGTTTCTGCCGGCGAACGTTCACTATTACAACGGCACCGGCAGCCTGATCAGACTGGCCGGCCAGCTCAAAAAGCTGCATGCGCGGGCAGTATTCGACCTGCAGGGCAAGCTTTCGACTGTCGCTCTGCGCTCGATGCTCAACGCCCCGATAACCAGAGTCTATCAGAAGCGCAACTTCAGCGAGCAACTGCTGGCCCTGCGCGGCAAATACCCGCTGCGTTTTTCAGACCAGCGCCCGGTCTGGCAGAAATATGCTGAAGTCTGCGGCGTCAGCCTCGACAGCCCTGACGCGTCACTGAACCTTAACGATGATTATCTCGATGCCTGCCGCAAAATACTGCATGAACTCGACCTGCCCGAAAAAAAATTCATTCTGCTGCACCCCGACGCTTCAAAACCTGGTAAACAGATACCGGAAGCATTGCTGTCAGCCCTGCAAAGTGGCCTGCCACAGCTCACGGCGATAATCGGCACCAGTACCGCTGCGCTGCCGGCTGGAATAAAGGCACTCGATCTGCGCAACCGCTTTTCACTCTATCATCTGCCAGGCATAATTCACCTGGCTTCGGCGGTCGTCTCTTCTGATTCGGGCCCGATGCACCTGACGCGTGCCGTGGGCACGCCGCTGGCCGCGTTGTTTTTTCAGACCTGTCCTTCGCTCGGCTTCGCCCCGATACCGGCCGATAATGTTATAGTTCTTTCTGAGCCCATGCCGTGCAAGCCATGCAGTCTGCATGGCCAGAATTTTGAATGCCCCGAAGGGCATTTCGCCTGCCGCAACATCGATATACCCGGCACTGTCGATAAAATTGCGCGGTTTTTTGCGGACTTTTTATGAAAACGATCTTCATCGGCCTCAACTGGCTTGGCGACATAATTATGTCGGCGCCGGCAATTACCGCGGTGTCTGGCGAAGTTCATATCGTGACCCGACCTTATCTCGCCGAAGCATACCAGCTGCTGCCGGGCGGGCTGAGAGTTCACCCGGTGCAGACCAAAGCAGCCTTTCTTGAGTTCATTCATGCTCTTAAGCCACTGAGAAGGCTCGAGGCTGATCATGTAATAGTGCTGCCCGACTCCTGGCGGGCAGCAATACTGGCCAAAGCCTGCGCCGGAGCAGAGAGCATCGGCTTCGCCAGTCAGATGCGCAGTCTGCTGCTCGACCACGCCATAGACAAGCCGCAGAATTTCAAACTGATGCACGAATCAGACCTCCATTTCATGCTGGTCAAAGAAGCAGGACTCGCCAGCGAAAAGCCTGCTTTAACTCGGTATCGGCCAGAGCCAGAACTGCTGCAGCGGTTGCTTGCCAGATTCGGGCTTGAACCGGGACAAAGCTACATAGTGCTGGCGCCGGGCGCCGCCTTTGGCTCAGCCAAGCGCTGGCCACCCGAAAAATTTACTGAACTGGCCAGCCTGATCAGCGGCGCTTACCGTCTGCCCGTGGTTTTGACGGCCGGTGCCAACGAGACCGATTTAACCAGGCAGATCTGCGAAGACGCCCGCGGAAAAATCATAGATTCAGCCGGTCAGACCAGTCTGATCGAGCTCGCCTGCCTGCTTGCCGGCTCCAGAGCTCTGGTCAGCAATGATTCGGGAACCATGCATCTTGCGGCTCTGTGCGGTACGCCAACGGTAGTACCGGTCGGCCCGACCGACATGACAAGAACCGGGCCGCTGAACCCGAAAGCTGTCACCGTCAGCACTGACATCTGTCCGGAAGCTCCTTGCCGACAGCGCATCTGCCCGCGTCAAGACCACATCTGCATGCAGAATATCAGTGCCATGGCTGTATTTGCCGAACTGCAGACACTGCTCGGTGAAAGCCATGGCTGAGCCGCGCTTTCTGGTGTCGCGCACCGACCGGGCCGGCGACCTGATTCTGACCCTGCCGGTGTTTCGTGAGCTGCGAAAATGTTTTGCCGAAGCGCACATAGTCGCGCATGTACGCTCATATACCGCGCCATTGCTTAAACTCTGCCCGGAAGTCGACGAGATTGTCATCGATGACCATTACCCGGCAGGTCTGCTTTCATCGCCGCTTAACCAGGCTTTTCAGAAGCTGACGATCGACCACTGCTTCATCGTTCATCCGGCTGGTCGCGCAATTCTGGCGGCCTGGCGCGCCGGCATCAGCCGCCGCAGCGGGCGCGCCTCCAATATCTGGCAGGTGCTGCTGAACGATCGCCATGTTCAGAAACGTTCGCGCAACGAAAAACATGAATTCTGCTATAACCTCGATCTGCTTTCACGAACAGTCACCAATATCGACTATTCTCCCTACCATTTTATGCTTACAGATGAGCAGAGAGCGGCCGGCGCCGCGGCAATCAAAAATCTCGGCCTGCTCAGGCCTGTCGTGATTCACCCCGGCCATGGCGGATCTGCTCACAATATCAGCACCGGGCGCTATGCAGAACTGACTGAAATGTTGATCAAACAGGGCCAGTCGGTCCTGATAAGCCTTGGACCTGGCGAAGAAAGACTCAAAAGTTTCTTTGAACCCTGCAAAAGCGATAAATTCAACTTTTTGTGCAATGTTCCCGATCTGGCAGCGCTGGCCGAAGTTTTTTCAGCCTGTGCAGCCTTTGTCGGCGGCTCAACCGGCCCGCTGCATCTGGCTGCAGCTCTGCAGCTGCCGACAGTGGCTTTTTTCCCGCCAGTGGCAGCGATGACGCCAAGGCGCTGGGGCCCGGTCGGCAACCACAGTCTTGTTCTCAAGCCCGATCTGGGTTATTGTAATGGCAGATGCGATAACTGCGCCAATAAAGGCTGCATGGCCAGTATCGCACTCGAACCTGCGGCAGAGTGGATTTTACAGGAACTGAAAGCTTGAATACCTCGATTATAATCAACGACGAGTTAACAATACCGGCAGACCTCCTTCAGGTCAGCGCCGTGCGCTCATCCGGGCCGGGCGGTCAGAATGTCAACAAAGTCGCGACCTGCATCGAACTGCGCTTCAACCCTGAGCGCTGCCCGCAGCTCGGCGCGGCGGTGGTCAGCCGACTGCTCGCTCTGGCCGGCAGCCGCATCGATTCAGAGAATACCATCATCATCACCAGCCAGAAATACCGCGAACAGTCGCGCAATCTCGATGATGCCTGCGAAAAACTGCGCCAGATGATTCTCAAGGCGCTGGTGCCACCCAAACCGCGTAAACCGACCCGACCGACCCGGGCTTCAGTACAGAGACGCATCACCAAAAAGCGCCAGACCAGCGAAAAAAAATCGCAAAGACGCCAGCGCGACTGGTCAGACGACTGAAAACCCCCGGCAAAATTAAGTAAGCCACAATCAGTTATCAGCCGATGATAACCTGTGATGAAATTTCTGAAAAAACTCATGCTGCTTCTGACATTGTTATTTTGTGCTGCTGTTTTTAGCGGCTGCACAGACAAATTTATCTTTCCTGAAGCTCATTTTACCGTTGTGTCAGTAACTCCTGACAAATTACGACTGCCTAAAAAAGCTGAGACGACAACGACAGAAGAAGGCACCGAAGAAAGCGCCGAAGAAAGCATTACTTTGCCCGTAACCTCGATCAGCCTGCTTTCTGACTCCAGCATCCCGGCCAATCTCGTTTCATTCTCGATCACCTATACAACGCGACTTGGCGACCCGATTCCAGCGGTTGAAGTTCCAGAAACGCCTTATAATCTGCAACTCTCTGCCAATGCAACTACAGAAGTGCCTATGAATCCATATACCAATCGACTTTTCAACCTGCTGGAGCTGACCAACTCAGACATATCACCAATCAATGCCAGAATGCTGCTTAACATCAAAGATCTCAACGGCAATAAAATACAGGTCGAAGCGCATTGCCTGTGTTATGCACGTTGGGATGAATATGACCCTGGAGCTTAATTCGACAAAAAAACGCATAATAAAAGGTCGCCTCATAGTGAGACGACCCCTTTTATAAACAGCTTAAATGCAGTTACTTTTTGTTCATTTTGCTTTTGAGGGCTTCCATCTGTTTAAAGGCGTCCTGGGTGCGGGTGTCGCCTTCGCCAAATTCATACTTCAGGTTCTGATAGCGCAGGAACAGGCGATAAATATCGTTCTCATCGACTCTTGGCTCCCATTCGGTGTCAGCCCATTCAGCCTTTTTCAGGGCAACATTGAATTTATAGGGTCTGGCCATGTCTGATTCGGGGTCGCAGTGAGTAGCAAAGCCTGAGCGAACTACCATTCCACGATTCGACTTGCGGCTTCTTGCTTCAACAGCGCCTTCAGTGACCGACAGAGAGGTGCGCTTACGCGAGCCAACCGCGATTTCGAATTCAGTACCTCTGATGCCGGCGACGAGAGTCGGAGTCTCGATCTTGAATTCAGTGCCGCGTTTGACGAATTTATACCAGGTCTTGCCCTTGAAAACCTTTATGCTGAGAGGCTGAACTTCGACGAGCGTGCGTTCTTTGATACGCATGATCGTACCATCAGCATAGACGAGAGTGGCTTTCGAATCTCTGAGTGTTTCGAGCAGATCACCGGCGCAAAGCGGTTCCGATGACGTATAGATATCTGTCTTGGCGGTATCCACACGTGTTACCTTGACCTGACCGCTGATAATCTCAAGTTTGACGTCGAGCGGCAACGGCTTGGCACTTTCAGCCCAGGCGGAAGTAAAACACATGATAAAACATACAAACAGGAAGCACAGCTTGGTGCGGTTCATCGTATAAAGCCTCCTTGACCACAAAAGGTCGATTTACCGAAGTTTATTAAATTATAAGAATGGCCTGGCAAGGTGTCAATGGCAGGGGGCGCAAATTATTTGACAACGGGTTGTTCTGCCTGCCGGTTTTGTACATAACCTGCAAAAATATCGGTCAATTCACTGATTGCGGCATTGAGATCGTCATTGATTACGGCGTAACGGTAATGGTCGCGGTAGTCGAGTTCCTTGCGGGCATTTTCGAGACGATGCCTGAGGGAATGTTCGCTATCCATATTGCGCTTGCGAATGCGGCTTTCGAGTTCGTCGAAAGTTGGCGGCAAAATGAAGATCATTATCGATTCAGGAAATTTCTCGCGAATTTTCATGGCGCCCTGCACATCGATATTGAGTATCACATGGCGCCCGGCTTCAAGATTTTCGATGAGAAAACGGCGGGGAGTTCCGTAATAGTTGCCGTGTACAAATGCCCACTCGGCAAATTCATCACGCTCTATCGCCTTTTCGAATTCTTCGGCCGTGCAGAAAAAGTATTCCTGGCCATTGGTTTCACCGCCACGCGGAGCGCGCGAAGTGGTCGATATCGAATAGACCACGTCAGGAGCGAACTTGCTGACGATCGCATTGCACAAAACCGTTTTGCCGACCCCGGAAGGCCCGGAAACAATGAAAAGATAGCCCTTTCGGGTAGCTTGCGATGAGTTCATCTTTGTATTATTTTTTTCGGGAAATAAGTGACAGGCCGGTCATGGCTGCCGGTTTTTCGATGCCAAGAAGTTCGAGTACGGTCGGTGCTATATCGCAGAGACGCCCTTCAGGTCTCAGTTCATAAGATGAACGAGAAAGAATGCAGCAGGGCACCGGATTAACCGTATGCTCGGTGAATGCTTCACCGGTTTCTTTGTCTACCATCTGCTCGGCATTGCCGTGGTCAGCGGTGATTATGCAATCGTAACCCTTTTCGTAAGCGACCGGAATCGCCTTCGACAGCACGCAGTCAACTGTGCTGACAGCTTTCATCGCTGCTTCCATGATACCGGTATGGCCGACCATGTCGCAGTTGGCAAAGTTAACCATGATGAAACCGTATTTTTCGCTGCGCAGCTTTTCGACAAGGTATTCACCAACTTCAAAAGCCGACATTTCTGGCTTGAGATCGTAAGTCTTGACCTTGGGACTGGGTACCATGTGCCGGTCTTCGAGCGCGAATGGCGGCTCGTAACCACCATTGGTGAAGTAGGTGACGTGTGCGTATTTTTCGGTTTCGGCGAGACGCAGCTGGGCAATTTTGTTGTCGGCCAGAACCGAGCCGAGCACGCTGTCAAGGCGCTGTGGCGCAAAAATTACCGGAAATTTGAATTCGTCAGAATAATGGGTGAAACTCAGATAGTCGACCTGCATTTCCTTGCGCTTGAACTCTTCGAATTCAGGCTGAGTAAACACCTTGCTGATCTGGCGCATGCGATCGGCCCTGAAGTTGAAGGCCAGAATGGTGTCGCCATCATCTATAGTCGCGATCGGGTCGCCGTTAGCTTCGATCACCACCGGCAAAACGAATTCGTCGGTTACGTTGACCTTGTATGAGGCTTCCATGGCAAGCACCGGATCGGTGGCGCGGTTGCCGACGCCATGCACAAGGGCCAGATAAGCCTTTTCGACTCTCTCCCAGCGGTTGTCGCGGTCCATCGCGTAATAGCGCCCTGAAATAGTGGCAATCTGCCCGACACCGATCTCGCGGGTGCGTTCGATCAGGTCTCTGATAAAATGCACGCCGCTGGTCGGTGAAGTGTCGCGACCATCGGTGAACGCATGAATGAAAACTCTGGTGAGCCCCTGGTCTTTGGCCAGCTTTAAAATAGCGCTGATATGATT
This sequence comes from Candidatus Rifleibacteriota bacterium, assembly GCA_022704885.1. The sequence continues at coordinate 8,924 of JAKJFO010000009.1, forward strand.
GATGTGGCTGTGAACTCCGCCATCGGAAACCAGTCCGTAGAGATGCAGTGCCTTGCCGGACTTTTTGAGGCGCGCGAAGGCGTCGAGCATGGTTTTGTTTTCAAAAAACGAACCGTCTTCGATTGAAAGATTGATGCGAGTTATATCCTGATACACGATTCGGCCGGCGCCAATATTGAGATGGCCGACTTCAGAATTTCCCATCTGGCCTTCTGGAAGGCCAACATCGAGACCTGAGGCACCAAGACGGGTGAATGGGCGTTCTTCGAACAGCTTGTTGATGAATTCAGGATTAGCAGCATGAACAGCGTTGCCTTCAGTGGCTTCTGAAATGCCAAAGCCATCGAGAATGATCAGCAGGACTTTTGATTTTGATTCCATATTTCAAACCTTGCTAAAAATTGAAAATACCTCAGGTTTGGCGGATTATAACCGCGTCGGCATGCATATGTCAAATTTTAGCCGGCAGAGGCTTTATCAGTGCCATTTGCGTTGACTTTCACGAGACGCTCTGGTAAAAAACAGACATATGATAATCGCAGGACTGGGTAATCCCGGAAGAGAATACGAAAACACCAGACATAACGCCGGATTCTGGGCTGCAGACACCATTGCCGCCAGATTCAGAGTCGATATGGGGCAAAGAAGACACCAGGCTTTAACTGGCCATCTTCTGCTGCACGGCCAGCAGCATCTTCTCGCCAAGCCGCAAACGTACATGAATCTTTCCGGCGAAGCGATTGCCGGCCTGATGCTGGAGAACGACATTCCGCCAGAAGAACTGCTGGTGATTCTTGACGACATAAATCTGCCGACAGGGCGAATTAGAATGCGGGCCTGCGGCAGCGATGGCGGGCACAACGGCCTTAAATCAATAATCAGTCATATCGGCCGCAATTTCTGGCGCCTGCGTATCGGTGTCGGGCAACCGGCCGGCGACGAAACGATTCCCCACAACAAACTGGTATCACACGTTCTCGGAACCGTCTCTGAAGATGAAATGGCGACATTTCGCCTGGTTCTTGCCGAGATCCCGGAAATGGCAGCACTCTGGCTGCTGGGCATGGGCAACAAGGCGATGACCCGCTACAACGGCGTAGATTTTCTTCATCCTGAAACTCCAGAGACAGAATGATGAAAATGCAGCTATTGCATTATGAATCGGGCTGCTTTATAATGGCACTGATTTGTACCTAATGAGGTTGCTGATGGAAGATGTTACCACCCTGACCAAAATACAGCTCGACGCTCTTAGAGAAGTCGGCAACATCGGTTCTGGCAATGCCGCCAGTGCTCTGGCGCAGTTTCTAAACCGCAAAATCGACATGGCAGTGCCAAGCGCTGCCATACTGGACTTCAAGGATATTCCGGCACTGCTCGGTGGCCCGGCCACCCGTGTCATGGGTATATTTTTGAAGGTTCTCGGCGAAATTTCCGGGCGCTTTCTCCTCCTGATCCCGGAAAAAACGTCAATCAAGCTGCTTAAGACGCTTATTCCCGGCTGCGAAATTGAAGATCCGCTCAAAATGTCGGAACTCGAAGGTTCCTGCATGCGCGAAGTCGGCAATATTCTGGCCGGGGCTTTTCTTAATGCGCTGGCCACCCTTACTCAGACGCCAATGCTCAACTCGCTGCCGTCGATGACCTATGACATGGCCGGAGCCATGATCGACAGTGTTGTTGCCGACATGACAGCAGTGAGCGACAAGGTTCTGATGATCGAAACATCGTTCATCGAAAGCGAAGAAGACTTGAGAATACACATTTTTCTGCTGCCTGAACCCAAGTCTCTCACACTTTTGCTGCAGAAGATCGGAGTCATCTAAGACATGTCTGTCGTCATTCCGGTCGGTATGGGCGAACTCAAGGTCGCCAGAAGTCCAGAAACCCTCGCGGTCTATGGAATTGGCTCATGCGTAATCGTTTCTCTCTACGACACCAAAAGCAAAGTCGGCGGCATAGCCCATGTCATGTTGCCCGACTCGAGCGGCATCGACAAAGAGCGTCTGAACCCCAACAAATTTGCCGACACGGCAATTCCTGCGCTCTACGAAGCGATTAAGGGCGAAGACGGTGTATTCAAGGGAAACCTGCACGCAAAGATCGTTGGCGGCTCCGAGATGTTCCCGCCGACAGAAGATTTCGAAAACAATATCGGCCGCGATAACACTGCTGCGGTAAAGAAGGCGCTCAAAAAGATGGGCTTTCCGATAATCGCCGAAGATACCGGTGGCAAACGCGGGCGCTCGATCGAATTTGATCTCGAATCCGGCCTTATCAGGCTTTCAATACTGGGCGAAGAAACAAGAGAACTGTAAATGACCCGATTATCACTGCTCATGGGTTTGTTCATGGCCGTTACCGTAACCGGCATAGTTGTGCTGCTGGCGGTATTGGGCAATGTCAATTCAGGAACAATGATCTATCGCGGTTGTGTGATATTTTTTATCTTTGGCACACTTGGCACGGTACTCGGCAGCTTCCTTGAAGTGCTGCTTCTGCCAGGCACCACCGAAAAAGAGGCCGAAAAACTGAAACAGGAAATGATGCTTGAAGACTCCGAACTGCAGGCTGAGCTCGGCGATCTTCTCGACGACAACAATAACACCAGGCACAGGCCGGAAAACTATGGCACCCCTACCGATGGGGCCGGACAGCACGCACAGGCAAGGTCTTTCGACAGCGAAGCGACCTCGCACGGTGGTTCTGCCGCAGCTTCATAAGGCAGCCAGACACGGAGGGATGATGTGAACAAAGAACTTCTGGTAGGAAACGAATCGCAGGAAATTACTGATCCCAAGCTGAAAGCCCGTCTTCAGGACGAAGAGGACCAGCACCTCTGGGAACAGTACAAGACCAATCATGATCAGCGCATCAAAGACGCACTGATCATGAAGTATGCATCATTCGTCAAATACGTGGCCGGCCGCATTGCGGTCAATCTGCCCAGCAACGTCGAATTCGACGATCTCGTCAGCTATGGCATACTGGGTCTGATCGACGCCATCGACAAGTATGACTCTGACCGCAATGTCAAATTCAAGACTTACGCCAAAACCCGTATTCGCGGCGCAATATTCGATGAACTGCGCGTTCTCGACTGGACACCCCGATCGATACGCCAGAAGGCCCGCAAGCTCGAAAAGGCCTATGCCAAACTTGAAGGCAAACTCGGCCGCGACGCCCGCGACGAAGAAGTTGCCGAATATCTCAACATCGACATCTCAGAGCTGCACAAGCTTTTTGACGAAACCAAAAAGTCTCTGCTGCTCTCGCTCGACGAAATCTTTTATGACGACGAAGAAGGCTCTTCACGCTTCGACTTCATCGAAGACCAGAAAAGCGACAACCCCCAGACCAAAATCGAGGAAGCCGAGGCCAAAAAGATTCTGGCCGACGCCATCTCAAAACTCTCTGACCGTGAGCGTATGGTCATCACTCTGTATTACTATGAAGAACTGACATCGAAGGAAATCGGCAAGATCCTCGGGGTCTCTGATTCACGTGTTTCGCAGCTGCATACCAAGGCGATTCTGCGCCTGCGCGGCAGACTGAGCCGCATCAAGGAAGCCCTGATGTCGAGCTGATGCAACAACAGCCTTTTTTTATTACCGGCGGCGCCATGAATTGATCATGGCGCCGCCGGTTTTAACGGGATATAAAAACGGGCCACCGCTGATGCGATGACCCGTTTTTGTTTGCCACCCTGTTTTTCAGGTGTGTTTTGCTTCTTCAACTGCTTCGTCAAGCTCGATTACCACACTGGCGGCACCGCTGTCGGCACCTTCGATCTTGAACTGCTTGATCAGCTCACTGAGCTCGGTAGCGTTGGCAGCAAGTTTCTTGAACTTGTCATCGCTTTCGAGACTGTCAAGCTTTACAGCGATATCGTCTGAAAGAGTTTTGGCCTTGGCCAGAGTTACTCTGAATTTTCTGAGCAGATCGTTGAGTGCGGCTGCCAGCTCCTTAAGATTATCATTGCGACGCAGGCTGACTTCAAAGGTGAGATCGCCTTCGCTGATGCGCTTGATACTCTGTTCGAGCTTGTAGGCCGGGCCGGCGGTCTGGTGCGAGTACATGACACTGACAATGAATACGATAATCACATTGACGAAAATCAGAACGACCAGGCGTGGCCAGAATTCAGAAACGAAATCCTGCAGAACCATGGTCAGACTGCGCACTTCTCCCACTGTTTTGGTGGTATTCACAAAATAAGAACCAAGTACGTATATGTTGCAGGCAGTAATGACTGCAACCAGAAAGGTCAGAAGCAGAATCGTTCCGGCAAATCTGCTCTGCATGTCTTTTGCGATAAAATAATTCTTACGCTGGCTCAATGCTCAACCCTCCTGAGGGGCAAATTATCTGAAGACTGTGTTTATCTTACTAACTGCCTGTTTTTTTGTCAATGTAATACAACAGCTGAATTATAAAGATTACACGCTGCCGGGGTAAAAAAACTGGCGCAGTGTGCCGAGTTGGTGTACATGAAAAAGATATGCAGATTTCTGCCATTTTTGTTACTGGCGCTGCTTACTGCCGGTTGCGAAAGCAGCGGCAGCAAAAACCCGACCACAGCTGATACCGGCTATTACCAGACCGGCATTGCTTCATGGTATGGCGCTGAATATCAGGGCAAGCCGACCGCTTCAGGCGAACGCTTCGACCGTAACGCCATGACTGCCGCCCACAGGGAACTGCCGTTCGACACCTGGGTTCAGGTATACAACCTGGAAAACGGTCGCAGGGTAAGAGTGCGCATCAATGATCGCGGGCCATTCAAAGAAGATCGCATCATCGACCTTTCAGAAAAGGCGGCCGACGAACTTGGCATGAAAATAGCCGGCCTGGCACAGGTCGGCATTGAAATCGTTTCGGGACCCTGAGGATCAGAGCTGGTTGTCTTCGTCGCCCTTGGCGGTATAGCGCTGGTTTTCGTATATGGCCCAGCCGGTCATGCGGCCGCTTTTGCCCTTGTAAGGCGCATAAACATGGCCGCCGCGATGATCGTATTTATACATGCCATAAAACTGCACGAGACGCCCGACATCGAATCTGATCGTCTCTGAACCGGTAATATTATAGGTAAAATCGAATTCAGCCAGATTATCACGGGTTTTGATACGGCAACTGACCGAATCCGTGGCAACCTGCGGGTAAACCTGCACAATATTGCCGCCGTCGCGCACTTCCGCTTCCGGCAGCTTCTGCTCGAATGCATCGGCGATGGTCAGATCCTGGCTGAAGTAGTTAGCCAGAATAAAAATCGTAAAAACGACAATTGGTATGGCGACGAGAATGGCCTTATCCTGCCACGTCAGTTCTGGTGGTCTTTTACTCACTGATCATGACTCCCTGTGTGTGTGCTTGTTTCGAAAACAATAGCACAACTCGCGCCCGACGTCTATTGGCAAAGATATTTTTTTTACTGCTAAACAATCGCCTTTCTCATGTCGATTCTTTTACTACGGCATAAACGAAGGAATTCATGGACGGGTTCCTGAACAAACCAAAATTTCTGAAACGCCGGCACTGCAAGGAGCGCAACGTGTGGAATAATCTTAGAGCAAGACATTATTCGGTTCTGATACTGTTGGCCATTGTGGCTCTCGAAACTTCTGCCATCGCAATCGACAAGTTCATCAACCACGAAAGCGAAACGGCATTCAGTATCGAAAGCCCGTTCCAGAACAACGCATTTATTGAAAGCTTCAAAACCGCTGAAGCCAGTAATGCCGTTTCGGTAAAAATCAGCAGCACAAAAAGATCCACACCTGCTGTTGCTGCTGCCGCTACCAGCGTTCCGACAAAAGATGCCGTGCCGGCCAGAACAGTCGCAGAAGCAGCTACCCGCTCAGTTTCTGCCGATTTCATCGCTGCTGCCAACGAGAAAGACAGTTCCGACCGCTACATAGAATATTCTGTTCAGGCTGGCGACTCGCTCTACAATATCGCCGCCCAGTTCGGTTCAGCTGCAGATCTTATCAAAAAAGCCAACAGCCTCGAAGACAAGCACGTCATCAAGGCCGGACAGACCCTCAAAGTGCCTCTTCCCGCCAGCGAAATGCTTTACACGGTTCGCCCCGGCGACTCGCTTTCCAAGATCGCCAACCGCTTCAGAGTTCCTCTCAGAGCACTTATCGAAGAAAACAATCTCAAATCGCACATGCTGATGGCTGACCAGCAGATCAGAATTCCGGTTAAAGGCATCAAATCTGATCTCAAAATGGTCAAAGACGACGCTCAGCAGGCAAAGGCCCCGGAAAAACTGAATATGATCAGATCGAACCAGGTTCAGCTCGTTCCTGAAAAGAAACTCGAAATGATCGGCATCGAGAAACTCCAGATGGCCCAGGCTCCTGCTACTAAAAGCAAGATTGAATTCAATGAAAATGACCTTCTCAAGTCACCACCGGTTGTAGCCGGCAAAGTCGCCAGCAACGCAAAACCGGCCGCTGAAATAGCTCAAAAAACTGCACCGGCAGCCAAAGAAACTGAATCGATCAGCACAGCTGCTGCCGCTGCTGAAAAAGCCAGCGAACAGATCGACTATAAAGTGGCAAAAGGTGACAGCCTGCTCAAGATTGCCCACCGCTACAACACCACCGTTGCCCAGATTCAGCAGGACAACAACTTGAATGGAACCATGGTAAAAGTCGGCCAGGAAATTAAAGTTACCCCCAACAAAAAGCTTTACCGCCTGGTAAAAACCGAGACCACTGAACCCGCAAATAAATCTACTATCGTCGAACACAAGGTCAGATCAGGTGAATCACTCTCTCTGATCGCCAGAAAATACAAGACCAGCATCAGCGCCATAGTCGCCGAAAACAACCTGAATAACACTGTAGTCATGGCTGGCCAGATCATCAAAGTGCCTGCCACTGGCAACTACAAGTCGAGTCAAAGCAGCAGAACAGCCATTGCCTCCTGGAAAATGCCGGTACGCGGCCGCCTGTCTGATAAATATGGCTGGCGCAAGCACCCGGTATATCGCAAACGCCTGTTTCACGCCGGTATCGACATCGCAGCACCAAAGGGCGCTCCCATCGCAGCTACAGCCAACGGCAAGGTAATCTATGCCGGTCGTCGTTCAGGCTACGGCAACCTGGTGATAATCAGCCACGCCAATGGTCTGTCGACCCGCTACGCGCACTGCAGCAGCATTCTGGTTAAAAAGGGCCAGAACGTGAAAGCCGGACAGCTGGTCGCAAGAGTTGGTGCCACCGGCGTCGCCACCGGCAACCACCTTCACTTTGAAGTAAGAAAGAACGGCAAAACTCAGAATCCGCTCACTTTTCTCAACTAGCACAGGAAAACGTCCTTGACCAACATTCAGACATAATGAAAGATTCCGCCAGAAAACGTCTAACGCTTCTGGCGGTTTTTCTGCTTTTAACAGGAAGCGGACTTACCGCCGGCAGCAGCGAAGCAAGAACCGGACGTTACCCCGACAGCAGGTTACGTCCGGCTTCGTCGTCATCGGCAAATGCCGGTTACTTCAACCCGCTTGCCATACCTGAGCTGCAGCCACCACCCGAAAAGCCGGTAATTGCAGTAGACACCGGGGTTACAACGGCTGCCGACCCGCGTTTTGGTGCAATCACCAGCCCACATCATGAAATATTCATTCCGGCTTCAGAAATTCGCCCGCCAGCGCCGGCGATGAGCATACCGGTTCTTGACAAGCGTGAACCGAACCGCTATGACCTCAACGAATGGGAAGAAAAGCGTGTCTTCAGCTCGAATCTTTATACTGATTCAAGCTTTTACGTAACCAGAGTCGATGGCGACAAGCATCTGTCTTCACGAGATCAGGGTGAGTTTTATGAAACCAACTATCGCTACGAACTGTTTTCGACGAAACAGAACGGCGATTCGCTGGCAGTAACACTCGACACAACCTACAGCAACGACCGGCGCCCTTATCGCCACGGTTTTCTGGTCAACCAGGCAACTGTCGATTCGCGCACAAGCCGGTCACGACTGGTGCTTGGCCACTCCTTCCCCGAAATGTCAGAGTATTCGATGACACAGAGTGTTCTCGGCTTTTATGGCATACAAAAGTTCGACTACACCAACGTAAGCGGTTTCAGCGGCTACTATGCCAACGAACGTGAAGACCTCGACAATCCCCGCTACATCGCCGGCCTCAGGCTGGAACATGCCCGCGACGCTTCGTTCAAAATCGGCATGAACATAGTCGGCACCGAAGATGGCCGCGACAACGCCGCGTCTTCGAACGAACTGCCGAGCATGACGAATCGGGTATACTCGGTCGATATCAATATGCGTCCGACCGAAAACATCTTTGTCAATGCCGAAATGGCTCAGAGCGACACCAACTTCGACAAGCGCGATGGCCCGGGGGAACAGATCGGCGATGCCTGGCGCTTCAAAACCGGTTACGAACGCGAAAATTACAATTTTGAAGCTGGTTTTGAGCAGGGCGATACCGCTTTTATTTCGCCGCTGGGCATGACGCCACGCGATGAGCGCGCGTATTTTGCCCGCTTTTATTACGAACTCAACCGGTATATCAGCACCCGCCTCAGCCAGCGCATTGCCCGCGACAATCTCGCCAACTATCAGCGTTCGACTATTTATCGAGAACAGCCCGAACTGCAGGTAACCGTGCGACCAAGTGAATATTACAAAGATATGCGGGTAGACTTTTATTATATTCCATTACACGAATATTCCGAAGCCAAAGGGTTCATGGACCGCTACCGTGACCTGCTCTGGATTGAAATGAACCAGCGGGCCGGCCAGTTTGCCTATAACCTTGGGCTGACGCAGACAATCGACAAAGACGACATCAACGTACTCAACGACCGTGATATTCAGCGCTACGATTTTACCCTGACCTGGGAATACAGCCGCCTGCAGAAGGTATACAGCTCGTATTCGCACGAAAAGCTCAGTTATAAACGGGCCGGAGGCATTGATGAGACCACCTGGATCGGCTTTGGCGGGAGCTCACGCTTTCATGACAACATTCTCATCAGCATCGACTATCTGCGCGAAAGCCTCGATCCGATAACGACAAGTTCAAATCATGACCGACTCAATCTCTCGCTGACCCGCGAATACAGTGCAACTGCCCGTCTGATACTCGACCTCGAAGGCAATCGCAGCAGCTACGAAAACGACAATGGCGAAGTCAACGATTATACCGCCAGACTAAGGTATCTGAAGGCATTCTGATGAATATTAAAAAGCTTGCATTCATTCTGGTTGCGTCACTTGTTTTCATCGGCGTGAGCACGTCGCTGCATGCCGCTGCAAAAGGTGTCATGCCGAACACACTTGCCGGGCACAGTTTTGTCAAAGACCAGTTGACAGTTATGATGGTAGATGGCCCGTGCTTTTATCGAAGCATGCATGATGAGGGCTGGCTGCCGATAGAACAGGGCCAGAGCATTCGCCACAACGACTCTGTGCGCACCGGTTCGCACGGCTACATGATACTTGCCTGGGCTGCCGACAATATGATCATGGTAAAGCCATCTTCGGGCATCAGAGTTAGCATGCAACCACAGGCGATTCCGCAACTGTCACTGCAGCTGCATCGCGCTGAAGTCATGCTCTCGGCCCGAGACTCCGGGCTCATCGAAATAACTGGCCGCCACGGTGTGCTGATGGTGAATCACGGCGAAAGCAGCTTTATCAGCAGCCCGGAGCATGAAATCATCAGATCGGTAAGGGGGCAGGCCGCCTTTCGCCTGACCGGCAACGCTGAACCGACTGTGATTCCCGAGAGTTACAGTCTCAAGATCGATGCCGATGGTGGCTCGCACCCTCTTGTCATGTTCGACCCACAGTCTGAATACCTGTCGTTCAGGCGTTTCGACAAGTGGCTGCGCCGGTTCGACAGCATTCACCGCCTGGTTAGTCGCGAAATAGACTTCAAGATAGACTCAGTGCGCATCAACGACAGCTATCTGAGCAGTCTCGGGCAGGACCAAAACGGTTTTTACATCATCAGCACCAGAGACGGTCGTATTCCCGCCAGAATCCACCTGCAGCTCAAAATTACACCATATCCCCAACCCGAAAACCGCTTTGAGCTGTATCTGGGCAAAGACCTGGTCTACGCGTTGCGCGAAGGGCGCGACGGCTATCACGAAGTTACCTTTGCACCACCTTCGATGCCTGATGTTCTGCTCAATATTCAGGCGGTCGACTCTCTCGACCGGCGCATAAGCATTTTTAAAGCCGGCCTCTCGCTGGAAAACAAAAAGATCAGAGAACATAAGGCCCGCCAGTTCTGCAAGAATATCAGCGATGCCTTCAGTCGGCGCGACCACATCTGGCTGCGCAACTGTGTATCACGCGACTATCGCGACTGGCAGGGCAACACCTGGTTTGACTTCGTCAACATGTCAGAGGAAACCCTGCGCCGTTACCGGGATGTCAGGCTTACCCTGCATCCGTTCCGTTTCGAGGTGATTGGCGGTAATACCATCGTACATCTCAATTACCGGCTCTCCGCGCTTACCTCAGACTGGAACTTCAGGTACGAAGACCGCGGCAGCGAAATCATCACACTGCGCCCCGAAGATGGCGAAATGCGTCTTTATTCGAAAACCGCCGGCATGTTTTTTAATCGCCTGAAAGTGGCTGTCGACCTCCGCCAGGGCATTATTCGCGGTCGAATTACCGATGAACGCACGAAACGACCGGTTTCAGGAGTAAGCGTTACGGTGCGCAACACCAGCTACCAGACAACGACCGACTCTATGGGCGAATACGTAATCTACAACATGAACCCGGGAACCTACGATCTGCGCTTCTACAAAAACGGTTACGGCGAACTCACAGCGACGAGAGTGACCGTAAAACCGGCAGGAGAACAATTCTGATGTATAAAACCAGACCACAGACAGTGATAACCGCGATGATACTGGCTCTGATCGTTGTCGGCACGCTGCAGGGCTGTCTTTCCAGTCATGGCGCCACCGACAGCAGCGGCATCATTTCCGGCCAGTTTCGCGCAGCCGCGAATCTGAACATTCTCGCCAGCAGCAACGGCTCGGAAATCAGCATTCCCGTCGACAGTGAAGGTCGCTTTTCGGCACGAGTCGCCGGCGGTGTCTACAATCTTCACATTCAGGCTGCCGACGGCACTATCACTCTGATCAGAAAGGGAGTTCAGATCGACAACAACATGACCGTGACGATTCTCGACACAGATATCGTGCCAGTTCCGCAGGTCAAGTCCGTCTCCGTTCCTCTGGTTTATTCGACATCTGCAATAATCGAATGGGAAACCGACATCGAATCTGACGGTTATGTCGAATTTGGCAACAACGAACTTTATGGCTATTCGAGCTACGCCACCACCGAACTCAAAACCCGGCATCGCATACAGCTCTACAACCTTCTGCCGGCGACGACCTACCATTTCAGAGTAGTAGCCAGCCGCTACAACCTTGAATCGGCGCGCAGCATCTCACGCAACTTCACTTTCACAACCGAGCCCTGAGCGCAGGTTAATGCGCTGACCGTATTGTGACGATAGTATAACCGGGGACAGACGAAAAGCCCCGGTTAACTATTTCTGGAGGCAAACGCATGAATGCTTTTTTTGTAGGAATCGGCGGCATGGGAATGAGCGGCCTTGCCAAAATACTGCACAACGCAGGCTTTCAGATTGCCGGTTCTGATCGCAATCTCGACGGTGATTACTGCCGCCGCCTGCGCGAAATCGGAGTAAAGCTGTATCTGCAGGATGGCAACGGCCCACAGCAGTTCATGCAGGAAACCGGCCTCAAGAGTCACGAATTCAAGATCGTCAAATCGACCGCAGTCGAGAGCCAGGTGCCAGATATCATGGCAGCAGAAAAGCTCGGACTCGAACAGATAATGCGCTCAGATCTTCTTGCCATGATGTTCAACGAAAAGATGGGCATTGCCGTTGGCGGCACCGCCGGTAAGACCACGACGACCGGCCTGATTGCCTGGGTTCTCAAGTATTGCGGCAAAGAACCCTCCTGCGCTGTCGGTGGAATTATCGCCGGTCTCGACACCAACGCCTTCAGAGGTGTCGGACCGCACTTTGTCATCGAAGCCGATGAATCAGACGGTTCTATCGTAAAGTATCGCCCCTGGCTTTCACTTGTCACCAACATTTCGCGCGATCACAAAAGCCTGCCTGAACTGCAGGAACTGTTCGGCACTTTTTTCGAGCACACCACCGGATTCAGACTGGTATGCTGCGAAAATGAGCAGGCCATGCAGCTAGCCAGGGTCTGTGATGACCCGGTGCAAACCTATGGTTTTGCCGAAAACGCTGACTGGCGCGCCGAAAATATAACAATCGACAACGACTCTGCCAGTTTCGAAGTCAAAGGCGTCACATTCAACCTCAAAATGCCCGGTGAACACAACATTCTCAACGCCCTGGCGGCGATAGCAACGGCCAGCATCTGCGGCATCTCGCTGGCCGAGGCTGCTGAAGCTCTGCGCGCTTTTCCCGGCATGAAAAGACGCTACGAGAAAGTCGGTGTTGCTGCCGGAGTAACGGTGATCGATGATTTTGCCCACAACCCGGCAGAAATCGCTGCGGCGATCGCTACCGCGCGCAAAGCTTCGAAAAGGCGCTTCATCGTTTACCAGCCACATGGTTTTGGTCCGACCAGCTTTACCCGCGACGACCTGATCGATGTCTTCAGCCGACTCGAAAGTGACGAATATCTCTTTATCGACGATATCTATTACGGTGGCGGCACGGTAAGCCGTGACATCAGCTCAGAAGAAATAGTAAACTCTGTGCGGCAACGCTTCAAAAATGCCTGGTATACCGGCAGCCGCGAAGAAATCGTGCGACGCATCGCCAGCGAAGCCTGCCAGGGCGACCTGGTGCTGGTCATGGGCGCGCGCGACATCAACGCCATCTGTCACCAGATTCTCGAAAGACTGCCGGCGCATCGAAACTGTAATGCCTGAACTTCTGCAGACTGCTGCATATCAGGCCTTGTTGTGTTATCCTTGAAGTGAAACTGAGACCATCATAAATTACAGGGAAATCAGCGCATGAAAACCGGCCTTGTCATATCGCTGCCACCTTCGAGCCTTCGTATCGGGCTGATAGAGGCTCGCGGCGTCGCCGTCAGACCTTCGTCAACAGAATACCGCGAGCGGATCAATACTGACATCAGAAGATTTCTGTCTCCCGACTGCATTTATCCGGATCATATGCAGAAAGGCATCAGAAGCCTTCTGAAAACATTTGGCTTCCACCCTTCCGGCCGAAGTCGGCCGGCGTCTGAATTTTTGTTCAAAGACCTGCAGAACCGGGGCAGCTTCAATTTCATCAACAACGTTGTCGATATAAACAACCATCTGTCGCTGATTTCGCACCTGCCGATCAGCACCTTCGATCTCGACAAGTCCGGTTATGAACTGTGTATGCGCGTAGGCTTCGATGACGAATCATATGTATTCAACCGCGAAGGTCAGCTGCTGGCGCTTAAAAAACTTCTGGTGGTTGCCAGACGGGGAGGCGACAATGCTGCCATCGGCAGTCCGGTAAAAGATTCGCAGGCTACCAAGGTTTTTGAAGAAACCCGTGATATTGCCGTGATCGTCTACAGCTCAGGCAATCTCACCTCTGAAGACGAGATGCAGCATCTGCTCGAGCGCTACATGCTGCTGCTCAAAAAAGAAACTGGCGCTGCTGAGCTTGAAAGCGCTATACTTAATGCAGTTCCTTAATGCAGTACGGGAGGAAATAACATGAAAAGACTGCTGCTTTTATGTCTTGTGGCTGCTCTTATGATCAGCGGATGTCTTGGCAAGGCCAGTGAAGACAAATTCGCCAAAGATCTCAAGTCGCCCGACCCTGAAGTAAGAATCAATGCTGCCAACAAACTGGCTGAAGTAGCCACCTCAGAAGCGGTCAGACTGCTGCTCATTCACAAAGACGACCCCGACTACCGGGTTAAAGAGGCGATAAAGAAGGCGCTCGCCAAGATCGACAAGCGCACCTTTCTGAACTGACGACGCTCGCCTCTTCAGGCTGAGTTTACTAAAAAAAAATCACCTGATGTCAAAGATGACTTCAGGTGGTGAATTCAGCTTTTCACGCTGCAATTCTTCTATTTCATCGACGCGCGCAAGAAAAGACCCCTCTCTGACATCTGAAATGAAATGACCGATGTGACCAACAGCGCCACAGGCCTCAATTTCAACGCTGCCATCCGGATTGTTTCGCACCCAGCCACCTATCGGCAGCGCCCGGGCCACACGCCAGACAAAACGCCTGAAGCCGACGCCCTGAACCCGCCCTCTTACCAGCAGACGAATTCTTATCAGTTCGTTCTCTGCCATATTTAACTCCTGCTCATAACGGTCGATGCCAGTTCAAAAAACCTGACGAAATCAGGCTGATAAAGATACAGCAGCAGGTCGCGACGGCCATTGCGACTATGCAATAACCTCACCAGAGAATAGGTGTCGGTCTTAAGTCTCTTGCCACCGGCCAGCTGCAGGGCACGTTGTTCGAGACTTCCCACCAGCTGAGCATCGATCTGCCCTTTGAGCAGAGCAACGAACCGGCGCAAATTAACCTTTTCCGAAAGCATCACCAGCAGCGAATCACAGAAACGCTGGTAACGCGCCAGCAGATTCAGATCTTCTTCTTCTATAAAATGCGGCCTTTTGCCGCATTTCAGATCGGCATGTACCGAAACGATCACCGTTGTCCGGGCAGTGCCGGCCAGATCGCGCAAAGCCCGCATATTGCCAGAAAAATCTTCATTCAATGCGTTCTCGCTCACCGACTCAGCGATGATCAGACGCTCGCCATCGCCGGGCAACATGTCGGCGAGCTGCTGCAGGTCAGCTGCCGAAAACTCGCCGCGATTGGTATCGACACCAGAAAACACCAGATTTTCGCCAATGCCGTCGGCGAACTTCTCGAGGGCAGCACCATATACCTTTCGGGCCTGTTCAGAGGTAGCACTCGACTGCAACTGCGCCAGCATATCAGACAGATTGACAACACCGGTCAGAGCGGCCACCCTTGCGGCAAACTCGCGCAGGCCATGTTCATACGACACATAAAGTACCGCTACCCGCTTCTGGGCCTGCAGAGCCTGCTGCAACAACAGACTGCCCTTGCCGGTTTCGCGGGGGCCAGTTATGATATGCAGCGCGCCGGCAGCCCAGCCGCCACCCAGCGACTTGTCGAGGCCGGCCGAAATCGACGGCAGCGTTTTTGGTGGTTCTTTGAGGCTGCCGATACTTTCTGCAATTTCGGTTTTGAGGGGCTGAAATCTGCCACTGACTGCCTTGGCACCTGCTGCCTTTGCCAGGCTCGATGATTTTGCCCCTTTTCTGGCTACTCCTGGCCATGGCGGCAACGGCATCTGCCGGATTTTGTCGGCAAGCCCTGGCACTGGCGGCAGCGGAGTCTGCACGAATTTTACCCAGTTCAGCGTTTCCTGAATGCTCTCCTGGGGCGTGCGCTTCTTGCTGCAGAAATCGGAGAATGCCGCAATACCATAGGCAAAGTGTGAGGCGCCTACGCTAACCCTTGGCCGATGCAGGGCAGGATGATTACTGCCCGGCAGCAGAACCCGGTAATCCTTGCTGCATGACTGAACCACGACGGTTCTCAGCGATGTTTTGATGGCACGGCCGCCACTGTCTTTGATGTCGCCAACCGCTCCGAGCAGGCGATAATAGCTCTGATCGAGATCGTCACTACCCTCAAGTCCGAGAACACCAGCGTGAATTTCGAGACTTATTTCTTCAGGAGTTGCATAGATAGCCATGGTTTCCTGTGGAATACCAAGTCGTTTAAGCGCTTCAATGCACTTTACCGTGTCATCATAAACCTGCTGAAATCCCAGAACCTCGGTTGTCGGCTTATACTGATTACCATTGATCAGTATCAGGCAGTCTTCGGCGGCAAGCAGGCGCTCGAGTTCGCTGGCAGCAGGAAGCTGCGGCAGTCGCCGACCGCCAATTTCAAGCTGAATTTCTACGCCAGCATAGTCGCAGCCTTCAAACAGCAGATCGCGAGCTTTGCGCACCGCAAAAGCAATGACCATCGGGCCATATAAAGCGCTGCTCTGTTCAGCACTGAAATAAATACTGCGAAAAGCGCCTTCCGGACAGGATTTGACAAATTCTGGCACCCGCACCAGATCGCTGCGGGTTTCGCCTCCTTCCATATCTGCCTGATATAGAGAAACGAACTGCTGCATTCTGATTGCGCCTCCTGTCAGATCTGGATTCTACTTACCCGTTTACTCAACCGGCATTCTCACACAGCTGAGCAACCGACGGTGAAAATCTTCGAATGAACTCAGACCAAAAAACATCTCAGCATTTCGGCCAAGCGAAAAGATCGTCATGCCCGAATTGGCCAGTTCAATCGTATGACTGGCAAAGCTTACCTGATGGGCACGATTCAGGGCATGTTCGATGATGTTCTCGGCCTTTTCGGTTTCTCCTGCTGCAAGAGCGCCCAGAATATCGTCGACAGGAAACGCAATACCGTCGTAATAGCGACCAAGAACAGCTGCCGAATCGGCCGGCTTTTTTGCAAGGTCCTGCATCACATCAGGTATTTTCTTGAGATCGTTAACGAAAGCGGCAGGATCGAAATTTGGACCGATCGACCAGCTGCCGGATTCGGGTTCATCTATTACCAGCAGCAGAGTATCCTTGCGCCCATGCACAAAAGTGACGAGCTGCTGCAGAATGTGATCCTGAATTTTCTTGTGTTCGAGCATCTGCCAGAAAAGGCCTTTGTTGCGGGCTGCCGCGACCGAACGATAGTTGACGGTCAGAAAAAAGCCTTCGGGAGCGACTGCAAGTCGGCTGACGGCTGATGAGACGAGCTCGGCGAAGCCTGGCTCGCGCATTGCAACCTTACCCGAAGCCCGTGTCGGCCCATAAAAGCACCCTGCTATTCGCGAACTCTTACTCGTAAACAGTCTTTCCAGCTCAGCAAAAGTCAGAGCAGAGGGCAGACCGCTGCCTGACGCTGAAGTTATCATGAAGGCGCGCTCTTCGGCTTCTTTGCGGTCAGAAAAGCTCAAAGCCAGATGATAATTGCTCAGATCGACAGTCTGCTGCGCCGGTTCAGCCTGAATGAAACCGGGCAGAATGAAATTTTCGTCAGAAACCAGTCCGAGGCGGCGGCCCATACGACTGAACATCTGCAACAGACTTTCCGAAGAACCTTTCCCCGGGCGAGTCATCGATGGATAGACCGTCTCCAGACCCTGCCACTGGCTGTGAATGCGCCGTCGCGGCACCCAGGCCTCATAGAGGGCCGCCGAAGCACCGGTTATACCGGTGCTCGAAAAAATGATAAGATTTCGGGAAGGTTCGCCCAGCAGCAGGCCGCGGCGTCGGGCAACCGATTCGATCGGCAGCGGTTGAGCGTTAACCGGAGTGATCAGGTCTGTACTGTCGACCGGCACAGGCATGATCTGCTGGGCAAATAGATCACCAGCCCAAAAAACTGCAGTAACCAGCAACAATCCAATCAGAATATGTCTCATTTTGGTTCCTCCGGTTTTATCTGTGTATATCTTAGCGGAAACAACCGGACACTGCAAGAAAGATGAAAAATCTCATTTTTTGCGCTAGAATGGTAACAAATTTATCGAGAGGTAAACAAATGACCAGAAACGCCTTTCTCTGCTGTTTTTCGGTTCTATGTTGTCTTCTTCTGCTTTGCTCCACCGGCATGGCAGCAGAAGCCTTCAGTTTCATCCACAATTTTTCTGTTTCCGGCGATGTACAGCCGGAAAACTGGCGCCTGAAGCTGGAATTCAACCGTCCAGTTTCTATTCTCGAAATCTCAAAACGCATATCATGCCGTCAGAATGGCACAAACAGCAGAATCAAGGTAGTCAATGCCACCTCTTTTGAGGCCGAAAACCAGAAAAAATCATTGCCTCCCGAACGCAACATTTTCATTATCGGCCCGGCCGACAAGGATCCCGCCACCGGCACCTGGGAGATTACCGTCGCCAAAGGCATAATCGCGGCAGAGAGCAAAGAAGTCATAGCCAACAGCACAACGATCAAATTTTCCACCACTGATGCAATCACCATGTCATCCATGGAACCATTCTTTGACAGCCCTGACCAGAAAGGCGTTTATTTTGATCTCAGTGATGATGTTAAAGACTACAAACTGGCACGGCATGTCAAAATTACACCGCCCATCGGATATTTTAAGGTAAGCAAGCAGTATTACAGCAATCGCAACCGCTATCGCGTAGTCGGCAAATTCGCCACTGATTCGAAATACAAACTGGAAATCGTTGGCGGCAGCGTTGAGGGTGAAAACCAGCTTCTGGCCAATTTCTCAGTGGACTTCATAGCTGTCGGGCCGCAGCCGCAAATCTCATTTGCCGTCGATCGCTCGGTAATCGAGCTGAAGAGTCGCCAGCTTGTTCCTTTAAGCTTTACCAGAGTAGGCAACTTCAAATGTCAGCTCACCAAAGTTCCTGCCTTCTTCGGGCCGGCCCTCGATTCAATCACCGCATTTGCCGAAGCCGAAGAAAAAAGGCCGCAGGATTCAGATGGAATGCGCCTCGGCACCAGCGCAGCAATGAACATTGAAACTGCTGCTGCCGAACTTGACAGCCTGATGGTCAGCTTTGTCAAACAACACGAAGCACTCAAACAAATCACCGACACGCAAGTTGCCGGCACGCTCAAGAACTTTCTGGCACCTGAGTTTTCGTCCGAGGGCAAAGCTTTTCTGGGTACCGAAAACCCTGACCGCGAACATTTCTTCTCGCTGCCTCTCGACTATCGCTCTGAACCGGAAAAGGGCGGTTCGGTAATCGTAAGAGCCGGAGAAATAGAAGGATACAACCGACGGGCAACCCGGCTGTTTCAGATAACCGACCTGTCGATCACCTATAAATTCGGGCGTAATGATCTGCTTCTCTGGGTTACCTCGCTCGAAACCGGCCGACCGGTTGCCGAAGCCTCGATCATGCTGCTCGACCGCAACGGCCTCTCGATTATGGTTGGCAAAACCGATCGCGACGGTATTATCAGAGTAAATCAGGACACCGAATACCCGATCATATTGATTGAGAACGACACTCCGAAGCCAGGCCGGGCAAAGCTGAAAATCTGCGACCTGATTATCGCAGCAGCGGCAACCCCTTCCGACAGCTGCTTCATCAGGCTGACGACAAACCGCATCTATCCTTCGTCAATAGATCAGTCCAGTCCCGATATGCGCGGGCAGCTTTCTGCCAATGCCGGCATATTTACTGAGCGCGGCGTCTATCGGCCCGGCGAAACCGTTTTCTGGAAAACAACCGTCCGTGAATACCTCAACAACAATATTGTTGCGCCGGCCGGCATGAAAGTTACCGTAAGTATAAAAACTTCGCGTTCAGAAACTATTTACGAAAAAGAACACGAACTCAACGAATTCGGCACCTGTTCTGGTTCGCTTTTGATCAAGACCTACCAGCCTCTTGGTCAGTATAATATCAAAGTCACCAGAAACACTGACAAATCAGAAGCTGAAGATGACAAACGTGACCCTGCCTGGGACAACCTCATGAGTCGCGCACCGCAGAAGCCAGCAAAAACTGGCGACAATGAAGAAAACAGTGACAACACTGTAATGGTATGCCAGACCAGCTTCCAGGTGCAGGAATTTGAACCGCCGCGCCATTTTGTAACTCTCGAAATGAACCGCGAAAAGCGCACTGTGCGCCATATCGTCGGCAAGGACAGCGAGCAGAATTATCTTGTCTGCAGGATCAAAGGCAACTATTACAGCGGCGGCCCGGTTCGCCATGCCAAAGTGCAATGGACAGCACATCTTACCGAGCGCACCTCTACTCCGGCCGGTTTCAGCCTTTACCACTTCGGCAACAACGATACGCAAAAAGAACTTATCGAATCTGGAAACTCTGTTCTCAGCAAAGATGGCGAACTGGCAATAGCCCTGCCAATTTCAAATTCTGTGCTGAACGGTCTCAACAGCATCGAAATCTCTGCCACTGTTCTCGATGTCGATGCCCGTCCCTCTACTGCTGTCAGCCGTTTTTCTCCAGATCCGCTTTATCGTGTCGGTATCGCCAGATTGCCGGCTACTCTTGCTCAGGGCGAAGAATTCCCGGTGCAGATAATTGCCATCGACAAGAATGGCCAGAAACTCGAACGCGGCGAAATACAACTCGAGATCATGCGCAAACGCTATTTCTACAGTCAGAAGCGCAACAGCGACGGCGGCATTTATTACAGCTGGACCAGCGGCTGGACGCGCAGTCACAATACGAAACAGAGCATCAGGGATGGCATAGCGACCTTCGACCTGATACTTGCCGAAGGCGGAGATTATATGCTGCTCGCGACTTACGGGAGCGGCAGTGAAGAAGCAAAGGCCGCCATGAGCTTCTATGTCGATTATTCCTATTCGAGCTTCGAAGATTATGCTGGGCGTGACCGCATGCGCAGCGAAAACGAGATTTTCCTGATGCCAGACCGCGAAGTTGCAGCGGTTAATGACAAGATCAAAATTCGTTATTCTCTGCCGAAAATATGCGAATACGCTCTGCTCACCAAAGAATCAGACGGCATCATCAATGCCAGAGTCATCAAGCTCGACAAGGCGCAGGGCGAGTTCATCGAAACACTCACCGAAGCTGCCCGACCCAACGTCTACATCGGACTTATCGCCCCGGCAACACGCGGCGAGTTCCCGCTGTATGTCAGTGATGTCGACAGCAATTATCCGCGTGCCTACTATGGTTACACCAATATCAAAGTGCAGAACAGCGTCGACAGTATTTCTGTAGCGATCGCGCCCGAGCAGACCGGCGAACTCAAGGCAGAGCCCGGCGACCAGCAGAAGATCAGCTTCGTGGTAACTGACCGCAATGGCAAGCCAGCTGACGTCGAAATGGCTGTCTGCGTTGTTGACGAAGCCATACTTGCGCTGACCGGCTATCTGACTCCCAATCTGAGTTCACTCAATGACTTTCTGCTGCCGCTCAGCGTATTCACCGGCGACCTGCGCACTTCACTGATCAGCCAGGATCTCTATCGGCTGATTTCTACCCGCGCGCTCACCGGTGGTGACGGCGGCGCCGGAGCAATCGCTTCTGACCTTGATTCGCGCAAAGACTTCCGGCCGGTTGCCTACTGGAACGCAGGTCTGCGCACTGACGCCAACGGCCGCTGCGAAATCGAATTCAAGCTGCCCGACAGCATGACTTCTTATCGCATCTATGCCGTCGCCCTCGACCGCGGTACCGCGTTCAATTCGAAAGACAGACAACTCAAGGTCAGCCGGGAATTCTATCTTGAACCGGCTCTGCCAAGGTTCATGACCGCCGGCGACAAGGCTGTTCTGCCGGTAGCCGTCAGCAACAAGGGTTCTCAGAGTGGCCAGGCCGAAATCTCAGTGGTCGAAGCAGCCAATCTGGCAGCCAGTCCCGGTAAAAACGGCATCAGCCTCGAATCATTCACCAACTCAGTCAGCAAACTCACTCTCGAAGCCGACAACGGCGCCGGCGAAGCCAAACTCGTTCTATCAGGTTCATTCAAAGGACTGACCGATTCAATCAGCCGCACCCTGCCGGTAAATCCGGCCGCTACAATCATCAACCGCAATCTCTCAGGTCACTTTACCGGCACGCATCAGATCAAGCCCGACATGCCAAAGTATCTCGCCAATATGAGCCAGGCTGCCACAAAAGGTACTATTCATGGCCGCCTCAACATCTCAACCACACCATGGCCAAGACTGGCACCAGCACTCCGCTACCTGATGCGCTACCCATACGGCTGTCTCGAACAGGTCAGCTCTGGCATCATTCCGCTGGCCGGCTTGCGTAGTCTCGCCAGAGAAGGACGCCTGCCCGGCTACAGTCTTGTCGATATCGACAAGTTTATTGAAGGTGGCTTCGACAAGCTCATGAAGATGCAGAGGGCCACTGGCGGTTTCTCTTATTGGCCATCACAATATTCTGAATCCTGGTGGGGAACTCAGTATGCCGTGTTCGCCATGACCATTGCCAAAAAATCAGGCTATGCCGTAGATGAAGAGCGGTTGCAGGCTGGGCTCGACTTTATTCGTCAAAGCCTGTTCAAGAACAACAACGATGAACGCTTTTCAGACGGCATTCTGGCCATGGCCGTGGTTAATCTCGCCATGAACAGCAAGATTTCGGCAGCGGATCTGGATACTCTCAAAAAGCGCTTTGCTGAAGTCGGCAAAGAATCGGCACCGCTGATGCTCTGGGCTGAAGCACTCAATGGACAGACTCCCATCGAAGAACTGCAGGCCAGGCTCGCCAAAATCAAACCGGCCGTGCGAGATATTTCTTATGGATGGCAATACACACCAACCCGACACGATGCCCTGCTCCTGCTGACATGCCTTGCCCTCAAGGGTAACGACAAAATAGCTGACGATCTTTCCGGCAGGTTGCTGAACAGTCTGGGTGAAAACGGTTACTGGAGTTCGACTGCCGATACCGGTCTGGCGCTGTATGCGCTGGCAGAGTATTTCAAGTCGCGTAACACTGAATTTGCCAGTAACGTTGATTTCGTTCTGATTACAGCCGCCGGCAAAGAGTCACTCAACAGCGGTCAGTTCGGAGTCACCCGTGAGATCAGCAATGAACTTCTGCTCAATCCTGAAGGAATAACCATAGAAGGGCCGGGCAAGATTATGCTTAGCTACAGCCTTGAATACAGCTATCCTGACGAAACTGACCGCACCGAAGCTGTAAACAAAGGTTTCTCAATCGAAAAGAAATTCGAAAACCTCAGCGGCAGTGAAGAAATTCGCGTAGGTGATATAATCAAAGCTACAGTCGAATTCGAAGATGACTTCGGCAAAGGCACCTGGTTTGGCACCAGACTCAACCATCTTGCCATCGAAGATCCGATCCCGGCAGGCTTTATCGCCATCAATCCAAACCTCAAAAACGACACGATACCTTCTGATGCCGATAAGGAAAACGAAGAGTATTACTGCGACTGGTCATTCGGAGCCTATACCTTCTATGCCGATCATCGCGAACTGCGCAACGACCGTCTGCTGGCCTTCAAAGATCGCGCCTGGGCAGGACGCTTCCGCCTGGTATATTATCTGCGGGCAGTTTGCGAAGGAACCTTCAAAATGAAACCCAGCCAGATCGGCCTGATGTATAACCCCGAGTATTACGGCATGTCGATACCCAAAACCATCACCGTGCTGCCGGCTCAGTAAACCGCGACCCGAACACCTGTCGGCCGGCAGCCCGAAAACGGCTGCCGGCCTTCTTTATGGCTGCTATCCCGCCGGGAGCCCGGATAAGTGACATATACAGAGTTAAGAAAGATGCTGCGACGACATAAAAAACTACTGGTAATAGCTGCTGCAATGTTTGCAGCAATGGTGTTGCTGTGGCTATTACGAGGACATCTGCTGCCGCTGGTCAGCGAAGATCCACAGCATTACCTGGCTGCGCGCTTTGGCAGCGGCGGCGCACTGGCCGATCGTAACGGACACATCATGCGTGTTTATGCTGACAAGTATGGCGACCTTTCGGTATACACCAGCCTGGCCAGTCATTCGAGTGAGCTGATCGATGCAGTATTGATCGCTGAAGATCGCAACTTCTACTCACATCCCGGCTTTGACCTGCCGGCAATCATGCGGGCAGCCTGGCAGAACCTGGTTAACCGTCGTGTCGTTTCAGGGGCATCTACCATATCGCAGCAGCTCATGCGGGTAATCAGGCCAGCACCACGCAATCTCAGCAGCAAGATAACTGAACTGCTGATGGCACTGCGCCTCGAACAGAATACCAGCAAAGATCTGATATTCGAATACTATCTCAACGCGGTCTCGATGTTCGGAAATGTCAGAGGCATTCATCTCGCGGCACAACTGCTGTTCGGCAAGTCGCCCGCCATGCTCAATCTGGCAGAAAGCGCCACTCTCGCCGCTGCCATTCAGGCTCCAGGCCGCTTCGACCCGTTCTCCGCCCGCGGTAATTCCCAGCTGCGCAAACGCCGTAACTGGATTCTTGCACAGATGCTTAAAATGGGTAAATGCAACGAACCACAATATAAAAATGCGTTGAAAGCGAGCATTCCCACATATCGCCGCAAATTGCCTTTCCATGCGCCTCACTTCTGTGACCTTGCCGTCAATCTTTTTGGTGATCCTGTCGGGCTACAACCTGCAACCATCGACCTCGAACTTCAGAATTTTCTTTATGCTACGACAAGATCGCATCTGCCACGCCTGATGAAAAGTGGTGCTACCCAGCTTGCCGCCATGATCGTCGATGCGCGCACTCTTGAAATTCTTGCCATGATCGGATCAGCTGAATACGGGCCGCTTTCGGGAGGTTTCAACAATGCCTGCACTGCCAGAAGATCTGGCGGGTCAGTGCTGAAACCATTTCTCTACGCTCTGGCACTCGAATATGGCTACTACCCGTCTTACATTTTGCCCGATACCATGCAGACTTTCAAAACTCCTCAGGGTGAGTACGTCCCCTTCAATGCCGACCGCCGTTCTTATGGGCCAGTCAGCATTCGTACTGCACTCGGCAACAGTCTTAACACTGCCGCAATCAAAATGATCAATCAGCTCGGCGTCAAACCGTTCTTTTCGCTGCTGGTTGAGCTCGAACTGCTGCTGCCCCGGCCAGGCGCGGCAGACTTCTTTGGCCTCGGCCTGGCAATTGGCAACCCTGAAATCAGAATGCTCGATCTGGTGCGTGCCTATGCGGTCATCTGCAATGGCGGCAGTCTGCGATCACTCAGATTCTTTCCTGGTCAGACGCAGGCAAGCAGACAGATTCTTTCCCGGCAATCCTCATATCTGATTTACGATGTACTTGCCGATCCGACCGCGCGACTCTTTACCTTTGGCAACCCCTCGTTCTTCAAATCGAAGCGACCGGTTGCCATCAAAACCGGCACCAGCACAGATTACCGCGACTGCTGGCTGATGGCGGTTAACTCTGAATTCGTCATCGCCATCTGGGTCGGCAACTTCAACGGCACGCCGACCCGCGCGCTGTCTGGCGCCACCGCCTGTGGCCCCATCTACAAAAACCTCATCGACTATCTTGAGGATTATCGAGACAATGGGCAGATAAAGCCGCCCAGTGACATAAGAAAAATACTGGTATGTTCGACCTCGGGTCAGGCAGTCTCAGAATTCTGCCCGCAGTCTGGCTACGACCTTTTTTCTGACCTCAGCCGCGCCCCTGAAATCTGCAGCTTTCACCGCGGGTCGAGCGACCAGCACGAACTGCCTGCTGATTACGCCAGCTGGATTAAGGATCGACGACGTCATCTCGACCATGACCCGTTTAAACTCTCAGGTAACATCAGCATAGGTGACCCTTATCAGCTGTTCGGACTCGAAAAAGCCCGCAACGAACCAGTTACCAGCAGTGGCCCGCTGGTTCTAAAGTCTACCCCACCCGGTGCGGTCTATGGTGGCATCAAGATCATCTCACCACACGACGGAGATCGTTATGTCATGGCAGATGGGCACGAAAACTATGCGCTGCTGCGGGCTTTGCCGGCCGGGCCCGTGCCCGAAGTAATCTGGCTGATCAACGGTCAGGAATTCATTCGCACCACACCACCCTACGAAGCTTACTGGCCCTTGTCACCGGGCGTTTACCGCATCAGCGCCATAAGTGACGGCGATGCCGCTGGCGAAGTCGAAATCTTCGTCGAACGCTGATTTTCTCAAACATTAAGAATGTGGTGTAATCATCATCCTGTGCGCAGTCGCAGGATCCATGCCCGGCTTCTCACTGAGAATTGCTGTCTCATATGCCTGCAACTATGTTAAACTATGCATGCAAACGTCGGGAAACCGTTAATTCAAAATTCACGTCGAGGAGTCAGCTGTATGCTGAATCGCGTCTGCCAGTTCTGCCAGAAACGCCTGACTGCGACTATTCTGCTGACCATTGCGATCGAAGCGGTTACCCTTTTTTTCAGGTTCGGGCTGGGTCTTGAATCGACTAAACACACGGCCTCAACTGTCGGGCAGCTGACAATGGGTATCAGATTTCATCACGGTTATGCCGGCATCATGCTGCTTATGCTGTTACTGACCGACAGATTCAAAAGACATCGTGCCGCTGACGCTATCTTTGTTGTCGGTATGAGTCTTTTCGTATCCGATATCATTCATCACACCCTGCTTTATCTGATAACCGGTTCGGCCGATCTCGACCTGGTTTACCCGGGAACTTTCAAATGAGCCTGAGCGAAGACCTCAAAAAACTCAACGATCAGCAAAGCGCGGTAATAAAGAAATTCAGCAAAACCTCTCTGGTTATCGCCGGTCCTGGCACCGGAAAAACCCGCACCATTTCGGTGTTGATCGGTGATCTGCTGCACAAAGGCGTGCGCCTGAAAGAGATTCTGGCGCTGACTTTTTCTGACAAGGCAGCACTCGAACTTCGTTCACGCGTACTCGAATATTACCCGCACAGTTTTGACCAGTGCTGGATATCGACTTTTCATTCTTTCTGCGCCCGTATTCTGCGCGAACAATATCACCTGGTCAAAATCAAACCCGATTTCAAGCTGCTGACTGGCTTTAAGGAAGCCCTTCTGATGAGCGGCATCTGCCGTCGCCAGCAACCCGAAGCCTTTGCCGAATTTGGCAAAGTTCTCAACCGGCGCGGCTTTCAGCAGGAAGTGTTGACTTTCATCTCGTTGCTCAAATCGAATCTCGTTGAACCTGAAGAGTTTGCAAAAACCATAGCCACCTGCACGAAGCTGACTGCGCGGGCACAGGCGCGCATGCGCGAACTGCTCAACCTGTTCAGACTTTACGAAAAAGAGCGCGACCAGACCGGTTATCTCGACTTTCGCGATCTCATCAGTCTGACCATCAAAGTCATGCAGAACCGTCTGACAGCCGAACTTTACCGCAAAAAATTCAGGGTCATTCTCGTCGATGAGTTTCAAGACACCGACCCGGCGCAGTTTCTGCTGCTGTCTCTGCTCAAAGGCGACGACGATTCAGTAAAAACCGCAGTAATCGGCGATCCGCGCCAGAGCATCTACCGTTTTCGCGGCGCTGATCCCGGCATGATGACGGCCAGTGGCCCGTTCAAAAAACGCTATCAGGCAAAGGTCTTTCCGCTCGCGCTCAATTACCGCTCGGGCAGCAGTATCATCACTGCCGCCGCCAACCTCAGATGGCGCGAAAAATCAGAGACTGACGGCCTGCTCGAAGCCTGCAGCAAGGAATCCGGATTCGTTAAAGTTTTCAAGGTGCGCGATGAGCTCGAAGAAGCCCGTCTGATCGGCAGAAAGATTGCCTCATTGCTTATTTACGGCGAAAATCGTCTGTACCGGCCTTCTGAAATCGCCATACTGGTACGCAACAACTACCAGATCGATCTTGTCGCCGAATGCCTGCAGGCTCTGCATATCCCTTTCGCCATCGCCGGCGACATGAAATTTTTCAGATCAGAAGAAGTCATCGCTCTCGCCTCACTGTTGAAAGCAGCATCTTCAACCGGTTCAGAACAATGCGAAGCGCTGCAGCGTGCTTTTGCTTCGCCGGTTTTCGACATCAGGCCATTATGGGTTCAGGCCGTATTTGCGCTGCTAAAGCCAACCTTTACGATCAAAGACTTTTTTGACAAGCTTACCGGCGGTCAGTTTGAAGAAATACCAGAAGCAGATGAAGAGACACTGGTCAAAGCCGTTTCTTTTGCCGAAACTGTGCGAATACTTGAAAACTGTGGGAATGAACCTCTGAACGTCGTTTTTGCCCGCCTGCTGCTGGTAGTCAGCAACCTGCTCAAAGATCCGGCATCAGAGCCGGCCCGCAATGTCCTGCATTTTCGCGGCATGATTTCTGATTATTACGAGATGTTTCTGGCTCAACATGGCCGTCAGCCAGGAGTATCAGACCTGATGCCCGAATTCGACGAGTGGTTGACCTACTACGCCTCAACCCTTGAAGAGAGCTGCGAAACCAGGGGCGAAGGTGTCAGAATCATGACGGTTCACCAGTCAAAAGGGCTCGAGTTTCCGATTGTGTTTGTCTGCGGGCTTTGCGAAGGACAGTTTCCAGTCAATCTGCGCGAAAACCTGCTGGTCAGCACATCGGCTCTTGAAGTTATGCGACAGACTTTTAACCAGGGCAACCGGCCGGTAAACTTTTTCAACCCCTACCCGATCAGTCACGAAGACCATCTCGAAGAGGAACGCCGCCTGTTTTTCGTTGCGCTGACGCGCGCCAAAGAAGGCGCAATACTGACCTGGCCACAGCGCCTCGGCAGCGACCAGGCACTTCCCGCGCCCTTTCTTAAAGAAACCGGCGTGCCGACCGAGACAGTGGTCGCCGAAGAGAGGCCGCTTACTCCGGCAGAATTCAGAACCCGCCTCAGTCGCCTCGACCAGCAGGCACTCGCGGCTCTCGAACCGGTTCTGGCCGAGCTTGAACCACTTATTCCGCCTGAAGTATCGCTGCACGGCATCAGGCCGCGCGACTTTGCGGCGGCCAGAATCAACGGTATCAGTCTGCCAGAAAAATTCGTCTTTTCGGCAAGTTCGCTGACCAACTACATCGACTGCCCGCGCCGCTTTTTCTTTTTGAACGTTCTCAAAATCAAGGATCCCCTGCAGATGAAGCAGCCGTATTTAGTCATCGGCAACGCCTTTCATGCCTGCCTCGAAAAGCTGCATGAGCCCGGCAGTGTCTGGGAAAAAGGCAAACTGCCTGACGATCAAGACCTCAAACGCCTCTATCAGGAAAACGCAAAGCCGCTGCTCGACAGTCTTGATTTTTTTCAGCGCCATCTTGAGGCTTCAGAGATGCAGAGTGCGTTACCGGTTTATCGACATGCTATATTTCAGCTGGAACAGATGCCGCCACGTGGAACGATCGGGGTAGAACACGCATTCAGATTCAATCTACATGGATTTACTTTCATCGGACGCCTTGACCGCCTGATAAAGTTGAACGACGATTCAGTTCAGGTCGTCGATTACAAGACCAGCAGCCAGACCATGAACTCTGAAAAAGTCTTTGCCCGCTCTTTTGTCAGCGAAGGCCTGCCGCAGGAAATTCAGATGCCGCTTTATCTGCTGGCCTGCCGCGAAATGGGCTGGCGCAACGTCTCGGCCGCACTGCTGTATATTGGCGAAGATGCCTACAAAATCAACTCTAAAGGCATGCAGGCGGGCTATTTGCGTTCGGCTGCCCTCAACTATGGCTGCGGCCCGTCTTATGGCAATGCTGTTGGCGACGCTGAGCTTGAACGCTTCTCGCTTCAGATCGGGGGCGTTCTCGATGAGATAAGACAACAGCGGATTTTTGACTGCCGACCTTCGCCGCAGCCCGAAGCCAGATCATGCCTGCACCTTGACCTTAACCGCAAGCCGAAATGCGAGTTTTTCGCTTTCTGCCAGGAGCGCCTCGATCAGATCCGGCAGCAGGAGGCCATGCGTGAACAACTCTGAAAATCCGCTCATTCAAGGCCTTACCGGCGAACAGAGCAAAGCCGTCACCTGGCCGGGCGAAGGTCGCTTGCGGATCGCCGCCGGAGCTGGTTCCGGCAAGACCGAAGTGCTTACCCGCCGCATCGCCGGTCTGCTCGACAGCGGCATCAGAGCATATGAGCTCGTCGCTATCACCTACACACAAAAGGCGGCGGCTGAGATGAAAGCCCGCCTGGTTGAGCGCCGCAAAATCGACCCGGCTCTGCTGCGCGACATGGAAGTCTCGACCTTTCATGCCTTTCTCAGCCGGGTTTTGCGTCAGGACCCATTCGGCGCCGGTCTTGATCGCTCTGATGCTGTCATTGCCGAAAACAACCGGCAACTGATCATGCGCGAGCTCGTCGATAAATTTGCCGAAATGTTCGGTGAGCGCATTATCGACAGCCCGCAAGGTTTGGGCGCCAATGTGGCGATGAAGCTGATCAACGAGTTTCCTGCTGCTCTCGGCAAAATCAGACGCTATCTGCTCAAACCAGGCGAATTTTATCAACTCGCAAAAAATCTCTTCGCGGCCCGCGCGGTTGAAGCAGGCACACTCGAAAAAAACTGTCTCGAATGGCTGTTTCACTTTTACAACTGCTATCTGGAAGAGCTTAAACGCAGGGGCCTGCTCGATTTTGACGAAATACTTATTCGCAGCCGCGATCTGATCAAAGACATTCGTAATGCTGGCTCCCTGCCTGATCGCCGGGTTTTTCTCATTGACGAGTTCCAGGACAACAACCCCGATCAGCTCGAAATAGTCAACCTCTTCTGTCGTGACCGCGACAGCCATATCACCGTAGTTGGCGATGAAAAGCAGAGCATCTACCGTTTTCAGGGTGCTAACATTGAGACTTTTCGCAATTTCGACAGCAACCAGGACATCATTCTCACAGACAATTTCAGGTCTTATCGCGAAATTCTGACGCTGGCCGACAAATTTCTCGAACTCGGCGGCAATACCGGCAGAATGTCAGTGCCGCAAACTGCGCAGCGAGGCGGTTCACCTCGCGAACATCCGGTTAACTGCCTGCTCCACCCTGAAAATGCGAGCGACAGTGAGGTCTGTGCCGAACTGGCCGAAATGATAAGAAGCATGGCTGCTTCCGGCATGCGTATAACCGATCGAAAGGCCGGCAAAGACCGGGCGCTGCGTTATGGCGACATTTCCATAATCGTCAGCAGCATCAGCAATCTGCCACGCCAGTTCGAAGACGCGCTGGCAACGCGGCAGATTCCCTATATCATGTCGGGCGGCTTCAGTTTTTATGCGCGCAGCGAAATCGAAGAAATTCTCGCTTTTCTCAAGCTACTGGTACAACCTGAAGACGATCATGCCGTAATCAAAATTCTGAGCGGGCCGCTTTATGGGCTCAACGATGATCAACTGGCTGAATTCGCGATGACCGGGCGTAACGAAAAAACCGCCCTGCTGCCACACTTGCTGGCACAAACACCTGAACTTCTGCCATTGCGTGCCCGTCAGCTGCGCGAGCTTTTTGTATTGCTTAAAGACCGCGCAACCCGCCCGGGCCTGCTCGACCTCTGCCACTTCATTCTCGAACAGGCAGGCTTTTATGAGTATGCAGCTGCGCAGACCTCTGAATTGCGGCGCCGCCGTATGGAAAATAACCTTGCCAAGTTTCTCGGCATTGTCAGAAATTTCGAGCAGAACGGCATTTTTACGTCACTGCGCGACTTTTTGAGCTATATCGAACGCATTCTTACCTCTGACATCGACGAAGACGAAGCTGGGCTGGGGCTTGAAGAAGGTGACGCCCTCAAGATCATGACGATTCACAAGTCAAAGGGTCTCGAATTTCCGGTGGTCATCTGTCCGTTCCTGAAACGCCGCCATTACCGGGCCACCGCCCGCATCTACTTCGACCGCGAATATGGACTGATGGTCAACGACCCCTCGCAGACCGGCCGCAAAGGTGCTCCACCGATTCTCGAAAAACACCTCGATGAAGACCGCCAGGCATCAGAAGATGAAGACCGCCGCAAGCTTTACGTGGCTTTTACACGAGCCGAAGACATACTTATCGTGACCGGGCGCGAAGAATTCAGCCGCCCACCTGAAAAAGAAAACGCACCGGCTGAGCCGCTTTACGAAGTTCGGCAACTTATCGAAGAGAACCATGAACTCGGGCTTTGTGCTGCCCTGCCGGAATGGCGACATCTGCTCAAACGCTGGCTCTACTACGGCAGAAGCGAAGTCGAAATCGTTACCGTTGCAGCGCCGCCTCCGCCTGACCCGGGCGAACTCGAAAGCAGCATAAGACATATCAGCGCTTTTCTCAGCCAGATTCCGGTCGTTCAGGCACTAGAAAGCAGCAGCCAGGAAATCTTTTCGCTACAGGATATCAGACTGTTCAAAACCTGCCCGCGCCGCTACCTTTTTACCAGCCGGCACGTAACCTCTTTTCACGAGCGCCAGCCAAGCTTTTACGGCACGCTGGGCACACTGGTACATGAATGCATCAGGCTTTATCATGCTCAGGGAGGACACTTCTCTGACAGCCTGGACACTGCCCGTAATCGGGTTCTGGGCATTCTCGACACGCTCATTCCCTGTTATGGACACGCCGGACGCGAAGCCGCAATTATCGCCCGCGGGATTGTGTTGAATTACTCGGCTTCGCCGCTGGGCAAAAGTGAACCATGGCAGATCGAAGCCGAAGTTAACGTAAAATTCGAGGGAAACGGCCGGCCGTTCTTCGTGCGCGGCTTCGCTGACCGCGTCGACCGTAACGACAGCGAAGTAAGCATCATCGACTTCAAAACCCGCAAGTATTCTGCCGATGCGCATGCCGGCTATAGTGACCAGCTCGCACTGTATCGCATCGCCGCCAGCCGCGGTGTTCTCGGCGAGCTCGGCTGCCTCAGCTTTTCCCGTTCCTTCATCGCCTATCTGACTTATGACGAAGTTAAAGTCGTCGAGATAGAGCCAGACCTGCCGGCTTTCGAAGACGATATCGAAGCTACGGTAACAGCGATACGCAACGAAACCGTCTGGCGCCCGGTATCGGGCAGCGCCTGCGAAGACTGCGGCTTTTCTGTTCTCTGCCACGGCGCCCTCGCCGGCACTTGATAAAGCTTGCAATAATGCAGGTTCAGTGCTATCAATATTGGCGGTAGACTTACATATTCCCGGAAAGGACGATGTTGATATGGCAATGAATCTTATTGGTCGCAATTTTCTGACTCTCAAGGATTTTACCCCCGAAGAAATCCGCTATCTGCTGAACCTGTCGGCTGATCTTAAAAAGCTCAAATATGCCGGCATCAAGCCAAGAAACCTTGAAGGCAAGAGCATCGCGCTGATTTTCGAAAAACCATCTACCCGCACCAGATGTGCTTTTGTCGTGGCCGCCGTTGACGAAGGCGCCCACCCCGAATATCTTGGCAAGGACGACATTCAGCTCGGCAAAAAAGAAACCGTTAAAGACACTGCCCGCGTTCTCGGCCGCATGTTCGACGGCATTCAGTTTCGCGGTTTTAAACACGAAACAGTCGAAGAACTGGCAAAATATGCCGGCGTACCTGTATGGAACGGCCTTACCGACCAGTATCACCCGACCCAGATTCTTGCCGACCTGCTCACCATTGAAGAATATTTCGGCACCCTCAAAGGCATCAGCTTTGCCTATGTTGGCGACGGCCGCAACAACATGGCCAATTCGCTGATGATCGGCTGCGCCAAAATGGGCATGGACTGCCGCATCGTAGCTCCTGCTTCATTGCACCCCGAAAAAGGCCTGGTCAAAGAAGTTGAAGCCATCGCTAAAGAAACCGGCGGCAAACTCACTATCACTGACGACGTTGCCAAAGGCGTTAAAGGCGCTGATGTTCTTTACACCGACGTCTGGGCCAGCATGGGTGAAGAAGCGCAGATGGCCGCACGCATCAAGCTGCTGACACCATATCAGGTCAACATGAAAATGGTCAAAATGACCGGCAAGGAAAAGCCACTCTTCCTGCACTGCCTGCCGGCTTTCCACAACAATGAAACTACCGTTTCAAAAGAAGTAGGCGCCATGGAAGTCACCGAAGAAGTCTTCGAAAGCAAATTCTCGAAGGTCTTCGACCAGGCCGAAAACCGCCTGCACACCATCAAAGCCGTAATGGTAGCCACCCTCGGCCCCAAATAATCATTGCATGAAAAAGCGCCGGTCTTGCCGACCGGCGCTTTTTTATTGCAGTAATATCAATCAGGGCAGGGCTTTGAGTTCGGCGCTGATCGAGCGGGCAGCAGCGGTATCACCTTTTTCGACAGCTTCGTAATAGCGTTTGATCAGTTGCTGGCGGGCGTTAGCCGAAGAATTGCCGCCGATCTGCGAACCTTCTTGCGAAAAGGGGTTTACCTGCTGTTCGACCGATTGTGTGGCCGCGCTCTGGTCGCCGGCAAAAGCGGCAGATTCACCAGTCTGCCCGTTCGCCGGGGCAGCAGGCTCAGGTTTGATAAGTTTTCCGAGGTGTTTGTTGAGTGACTCGTTGAATTTCTTTTCGCCAAATACGGCCCGGGCGCCAATATGATCGGCGATCACGTCTTCTTTGCTGCGTGAACCGCCAGGGTTCAAAAATGACCCGTCGATCGCTTCTTTGATCAGACCAACCACCATGGTAATACCGTAGGCAAGATGAGCTGAGCCAATCAGGCTCTTTATATGCAGAGCCAGTTCGGCCGACTTTTTGATATGTGCGGCCTTGTCATCCTGAAACTGGTCGCGGGTGATCGTGCGCTCGCCGTATTTGAGATTCATCTCATCGATACTGCGATTGGTATGCTCGAACATGCGGTCGAAGCTCTCTTTGTAGAAAACGACTGGCAGCTTGTGCAGAAAACTCAGTTGAAAAGCACTCTGCATAACCGAGCGCGCCTTCGCCAGTGCATCAGAAAATACCGACGCCTCAGCCGGCGCCGACAGTGTCAGCAGCATCAACCAGACCAGCATAATCAATTTAATTCTGTTCATGATGGTACAATTATAATAATTTTAATGGTTTTCGGCCAGCAATCCTCAGCAAAATACCAGACATGGATCCTGCGACTGCGTGCAGGATGACGATTACATCAGTGTAATCACCCGGGTATTACTCATAGATTGCCATGAGCTTTTTGAGCTCATCGACCTGAACTTCTCTGACCCGCTCAGTCGAAGGTTGAGCCGTACTCCCTGCCGATGCCGACGAATTAACTGCTGTTGTCTCACTGACAGTTTGTTCGCGCTGAGCGGCGGCAAGGCGTTCGGCCGCTTCATATTCTGCAAGAGCTTTTTCGTGGCGATACTGCGCGATCTGGGCCGACATCTCGGCCGCATAATCTGAATATGGGTTTTCTGAGCTGCTCAGTAGATCATAGTATATTTCCGACTGGTCATAGTCGCCGGCCTTCAGATATAGCTCAGCAAGTTCAAGCTGAAACCATGGGTTCGTCGATCCATCTGCAGCAAGCGACTCGAAAAGCGCTATCGTTTCTTCGGTTCTTCCGAGAGCTTCAAAGCATGATTTGAGGCGACTCACAATTCCAACATCCTCCTGATTGAGCACAAGCAGTTCCTGATACAGCGGCAGAGCTCTTTCATAATCTGCAAGATTGAACAGACAATCCGCCAGCGCCAGCTTAAGTGCTAAGTTTTCGGCATCAGACTCGAGCAACTCCTGCAAAATAACGGCTGCTTCAGAATATTCATCGAGAGCAAAGTGAAAATGCGCCTGGGCCAGCGGGGCCAGCAACCGCTCCGAATTGTTAGCCTGCCACTGTTGATGAACCTCAAGCGCCTTTTCCAGATTTTCCATGTCGAGATATATCTGAACAAGCGATCTGAAAGCTTCCTGTTCATGAGGAAAATCGCGCGCGACAATTTCGAAAAAGCGTATGGACTGTTCGATTTCGAGCAAATCCCAGTTGCGGTTTGCTGCGGCCAGCAGAAATTTGCGGCGTTCTTCCTGGTCTATTCCCACTGCGCTGACGTAAAATTTTAACAATGAACGGGTAAGAACAGCAAATGAGCTTTGGCCACCAGCGCTGAGAATCCAGTAGAAGTAAGAATCAGCTTCGGCCACCTCGTTCTGCGACAGATGCAGTTCGCCTTTAACGTAAGCAAGCAGCAGGGAACTGGGATGCCGCTGCCTGAGAGAATCTATCGACTCATGTGCCCTGCCGATTTCTCCGGTAATTCGATCTATCAGCGCCAGAAAAAGCCTGGCTTTGTCTGCCTTTTCGCCGTTGCCGGCTGCATTTTCAAAAAACTCGCGGGCGGCCGACAGGTCAGAAGCCTTTATGCTGTTGCTCAGCACAATTTCTGAAAAAGAAACGAGACGATAGTAATTCTTGACGCCGACGGCAAAGTCTTTGCGGGCAAGGGCTTCTCTGGCGTTCAGATAAACTGCTGTCGCATCAGCAAAACACGCCTTCGGGCTTAAAACAACGCTTAGAACAAGCATCAGGCACAGCAGGCCGGCCGCCACCTCTTTGCCATACATGTATTTTTCTGCAGCTGCTTTCATGATCACTGACCACCTTCCGGGCGTATGTCATACTGCTGCAGAAGGCTGCCGGGTGAAGGCCGATTCTGTAGAACCGGCTTTTTCGGCCATTCATGAGTAAGACTGAACGGGTCTGCTTCATCAAAGCTATCGATAAAGATCTGGTCTTCAGGAGTCCAGGAACGCCGGCCCGAAAATTCAGCAAACAGAGGAGAAGCCTGCAATGCGCTAAAATCAAGCGTTTCAGAGCCTCTGTCTGAAATTCTAAAACTGAAGCCGGCGCTTAAACTTTCGCCGGTTGATGGCAACTGCAGACTGCCGTTGTAAACAGTCGCAATGATTGTGTTATCAATACGGACCAGTTCTACCGAACTGCCCTTTGTTACCAGCATTGGCACCGGGCCGCCGATTTTAACCGGAAACAGGACATTGCCGTGGCGCACCAGGCAGGTTCCTTTAAGAACCTCAAACTGTGACGATTTCAGAAGTATTTCCGAGTCAGGCGCAATTCTGACCAGAGTCTTCTCACCCAGCCTGAGAGCAGCTGTTTCGGAGGCTCCGGTGATAATTTTCGAGCCGGCCTGAACCATAAGATCTTTATCTGCAGCTGATTGAGATACCCGCGCCGGATCGGCAAAAACAACTTTGCCGCCGCCCTTTTGCAGTATTGCCATGCTGTATATATATATTTCACCGAAGCGTTTTGGCAGCCGCGCCGGCAGTTCGACTTTATCAAAAGCTTTTGCCGGATCATTCTTCCAGTAGGCGATATCTTCTTTTGCACTCCGGCGCACTTCACTTTGGGATGCTGATATTATAAGGGTTTCGCCGGCGTTAACCGACATGGCTTTGCGATCACGCGTCAAAACTTTGAGTTCGCCACTGACAACAGACGCTTTTACGCTTTCTGAGGTGATCTGCAGAAAATACTGACAGTCACTGCCAACCAATATAACCAGCGAAGTTTTTATCACAAGTTGCCTGACAGACTTTTTGCATCTGACAAAACATGCGCCATGAGTTAGACTCACTCCTTCAGATGCGATTTTGCCGGCAGAGGGAGCGATCAAAGTCATCGTTGCCCCGTGCGAAAACCTGAGTATCAGGCTCTCGTCAGCCGATACCGAAAAACTGTCGCCAGGATTCAGTCGCTGCGGCATTCCTGGTGCCATACGACCAGATACCGCCACCTGCGCCGTCAGAACGGCACCGAACACAAGCAGAAAAGCTGCTATCAGAGCCACTGCCGATATTCTCTTATTTACGGTCATCTCAAAGCCTTCTGCTCATTTTCGTAGATTATTATTGCCTCATTATACCACTCTCACAAGATTCACCGAAAAAGTTTGCAGCACTTTCAGCAATTCCAGGTGAGAAGAAAGACCTGGATCCTGCAACTGCGCGCAGTATGACGATTGCAACCAGTTTGATCTGCGGGTCCCGAAGTTCGACCGAAACTACTGCGACACATCAGAACGGCAGTGCAGCGTAGGTTTTAGGAGTCGATACAGCCCGCCATGAAGGTTTATTGATCTGATTTGCTCTGCTTACCGGGTCGACCAGCAGCCATTTACCGTTCACATAGGCGTATGCAAAGACATGACCATAGATATTGCCACTGCTGAAGCGGCAGCGTCCATGACCGTATTTGGCCGGGATACCGGCAGCGCGCAGCAAAGCGATCAGCAGATGAGCCTGGTCGCAGCAGTTGGCTGCCTTGCTCGACAGGGTTCCAAGAGCGCCTTTCGACGTATTGTAATACATCCGGTACGAGACATTATTGCGCACATAATAGAAAATTTTCTGCATCGTTTCATAAGTGCTGCCGCCCTTAAGGCTGTTGGCAAGAGAAACGATGCGCGAGTTGGTCGATGGACAGTTGCGGGTCGGCTTCATGAACTGCCCGAAACTTGAGCTGGCAAGAGCTTTGGCGGCAGCCTTCTGCGCAGCGGCTTTTTTTTCAGCAGTTGCAGTAATGGCCTTAAACAGCTTCTCATCAGCTACACCAGTGATCGAAATGTTGTTGTTTCGCTGATATTCCATGACAGCCAGTTCAGTGTAAGGACCAAACCAGCCATCGATGCGACAGTTCTGATAGAGCCCGACTGCCTGCAGAGCTCTTTGCAGCTTTTTGATCTTTTCTACCTGATCTTTGTCAGATACGACTTTTGCGGTTCTGGCAAGGCTGACAGAAGCCTTCTGCAAGGTATCTGCCGCTGTCTTTTTGAGATCGTAGCCACGCAGAACTTCGGCTGGACCGGCATCTGCCATGAGATGTGAAATACTCGAAACACTCAGAATGAAAGATACGAATAATATTTGAGTGATAAGTCTTTTCATGTTCTTTCCTCGCTTTCCAGAAAGTAACTTCTGTTACTTACTTGCCCGTCAGACCCGGCTGGTTACAATTATTTTTTCGTGGCCTGATATTTTACGACCTGCAGGCCGCTGAGGCTTATAGAGTCTGTAGCTGATTCATATTCAGGCACCAGGCGATAGACGACATCCTCTTTTTCTATGATCTTGCCGGAGAATGAACTTTCGGGAAAGTGCATAAGGCGATCAACATTGCCAGAGTCATCGACAGAGCAATAGTACATCAGCTGCTGCCCTGGATTGGCCGGGTCGATGAACTCATCTGAAATTGCATCAACCATGCCGGCATCGACTTCGACTGAATTCTGGTCTACATTGCCCACTGCATCTTCTTCGTCGGTTGTAACCTCGTGAATTCTTTCGCCGAGAGCCGCATTTTCGGGAGCTGACGACAGCATGATCCCCTTGAATGATCTTCCCGCAGCGTCAGATGTAAGAATATGAAATTCTCCGGCCATTTTGAGTTCGACGAGAAGGCCATCGACTTCTTTCTGTTCGCCATTTTTAACCGGTCTGTCGAAATTTATTTCGACAAGCCTCGTCGTATAATCAGGCGCAAAATATGAAGAAACGAATGAATTGCGACCGCTCAGAACCGGGTTGTTCTGGCACGGAAACGCATCGACAAAGCTCCCGTCAGGGTTGAACACCTGCAGCAGAGACTCAGATCTGTTCCATAACGCCATTTTGCCAGAACTGTCAACCAGCAGTCGGTAATCGAAACGAGCGC
Organism: Candidatus Rifleibacteriota bacterium; assembly: GCA_022704885.1. The sequence continues at coordinate 48,018 of JAKJFO010000009.1, forward strand.
GCGAAAGATCGGCCTTCTGCAATACTACAGGTTCAACCGGCTTTTTCTGCTGCAACCAGGCAACTGCCTCATCGAGGCTGACAAATGCCGCAACCCCTTTGCGGGTCAGCGCATAAACAGCGCCATTATCGGCGACATAAAACGACAGCAGCATTTCGGGGAAGGAATAAACGGTCTGACTGCCTGAAGTTTCGCTGTCAGCCACAATCAGTCTGGCGTCTGCCAGATCCTG